>JACNLW010000025.1 GCA_014381305.1 Planctomycetota bacterium | reverse complement strand
GCAAGAGTGTGCGAATGTGCGAACCATCAACATCCGCGTCAGTCATGATGATGACGCGACCGTAGCGAAGTTTTGAAATGTCAAAATCTTCTCCGATACCACATTGCAACGCTTGGATTAAAATTCGTATTTCTTCAAAGCCAAGAACTTTGTCAATTCGGGCGCGTTCGACGTTAAGGATTTTACCTTTGAGTGGCAAAATTGCTTGTGTGTCATGATCGCGGCCGCCTTTTGCAGAGCCGCCTGCAGAATCACCTTCGACAATAAAAAGTTCAGAGCGGTCGACATCATTTGTTACACAGTCTGCAAGTTTTTGAGGCATACCACCAGATTCAAGCGCGCCTTTCCGCTTGATAAGTTCACGTGCTTTTCTCGCAGCTTCGCGAGCTTCAGCAGCAAGAATTGCTTTTGTGCAGATTTTTCTTGATTCAGAAGGGTGTTCTTCAAGCCAACTGCCGAGCATTTTACTCACAAGTGCAGAGATAAAACTTTCAACCTCTGGATTCAACAGTTTTTCTTTTGTTTGGTTGTTGAACTGTGGATCAGCGAGCTTTACAGAGATAATCGTTGTTAAACCTTCTCGAAGATCATCGCCTGAAGGCGTGAGACCTTTGATTAAGTTGTTTCGTTTCGCGTACGCGTTAACGGTTCTAGTGAGTGAAGTTTTGAAACCTGAAACGTGCGTTCCGCCGTCTGGGTTGACGATGTTATTTCCAAACGCGAGCAAAACTTCGCTTGTGGCGTCTGTGTACTGCATCGCAATGTCGCAGATTATTTGAGTTTCTGCGTCCTCCATGGTGAGTGCGATCGGTGGACTGAATTCAGTTTTGCCACGATTGATGAATGAAACGTAATCAGCGAGACCTCGTTCACTGTGGAACGTGTCTTTGCGGATTTTTCCTTTACTGTCAACTCGTTCGTCAATGAGGTGAATCATCACGCCCGGATTAAGAAATGAAAGTTCACGCAACCGGTTTTGAAGAAGGTCATATTGAAAGACAGTGTCTGGAAAAATTTCGGAGTCAGGCAAAAATGAAATACGAGTGCCAGTTCTCCTTGTTTCGCCTTTGTATTCTTCTACAACGTGAAGTTCTTTGTTGAGTTCTCCGCGAGAAAAACTGATCATCCAAGTTTTGTCTTCTTTGATGACTTCAACATCTGTCCATACCGAGAGGGCGTTGACACATTTCACACCAACGCCGTGAAGTCCGCCAGAAACTTTATAGGCGTTGTCATCGAATTTACCGCCAGCGTGGAGCTGCGTCATGATGACTTCAACAGCGGGGCGACCATCAATGGTTGGGTTGTCGCTTTTCATTGCATCGACGGGCATGCCTCGACCGTCGTCAATGACTGTGCAGGAGCCATCAACACCGATTCGAACGGTGATCGAAGTGGCGAATTTTGCCATGACTTCGTCAATTGCGTTGTCTACGCATTCGTAGACGAGGTGGTGAAGTGCGTTGAGACCAGTGCCGCCAACGTACATTCCGGGCCTTTTTCGAATTGCTTCTAAACCTTCAAGAACCTGAATCTGTTCAGAGGTGTATGTATCCGTAGTAGTCGTTGTTGTCTTTGCCATGGAGCCTCGTAAATGTGTGTTTAAACCCAAAATAGTCACTGTTAATAGGGGACCCTAATTATACCTTTAAGGCAGTTTATTTGCCGTGTTTTAGCCATTTTTTCGTGTTGTTTTTGTTCACTTTTGCAGCCAATTATCGACATCTGACGATACACTCTTACCGTACGTACACATGACCCAATCTCACTCTAAAAATTATCTTTCGCAGTTAAATCGCCGCGGTTTTCTTAGGGCAAGTAGCCTGATGGCAAGTTCTTTGGTGCTTGCGGGGTGTGGTACAAAAAAAATAACCTCGATGTTACCGAGCCCGATTTGGGATCAGAAGCCTTATGAAGAAAACCCCGAAATGCTGCCCGTTATTTTGCCGCAAAAAACACTGTCAATGGGTGCAATTTCGCGTGCAAGTTGGGCAAAGGGGAATCCGATTCCTCGGAATATGAACAAGATGTTACCAGTGAAATACATCACTGTTCATCATGATGGGATGTCGTCTTTTACGAACACATCAAAATCGGCAGCTGCGTCTAGACTTGAGACTATTCGCCGATCACATCTTCGCCGCGATGGTGGGCGTTGGGGAGATATTGGGTACCACTTTGCGATAGATCCTTCGGGACGATTGTGGGAAGCTCGCCCACTTGCTTGGCAGGGTGCGCATGTGCGAGCTAGAAATGAAGGCAATGTTGGTGTGGTCGTGCTTGGTAATTATGAGAGACAAGCAGTGAATTCGACGCAGCAAGAAGCAGTGCTCAGTACGCTGCAAACGTTGATGAGCCGTTTTCAGGTCCCCGTTCGTCGTGTTTTGACGCACCAAGAGTGGGCAGCGACTGCTTGTCCGGGACGTAGTTTGCAAAAAGTGACGTCAAATCTTCGAAACAACGTGCTTCAGCAATCTTGATAAGACCACTAGACCGCGGGTGAATGAATCGCGTCATTTTGCGCTATAAATCTGGGTGCACTATTTGCGATTATTACACGCGGAGTCATATTTCTGCCGTTCGTACTTCATTAGGGATGGGGTCTGACCCTTTGACCTGACCCCGGGGTCAGGTCAAAGGGTCAGACCCCAGGGTCAGGTCCGGGGGTCAGGTCCGGGGGTCAGGTCCGGGGGTCAGGTCCGGGGGTCAGACCCCGGGGTCAGGTCAAAGGGTCAGACCCCGCGTTGCTAGAGTTTGGGAATCAGTTCACAATAAACTCACCCCCGGTGAGTTTACGGAAAATGAACGCTGAAAATCAAGAAACTCACCGGGGGTGAGTTTCTTACAGTTACGCAGTGCCAGTAGACTAACTAGGCGTTGGATTTGATCTCTTTACCGTTCGAAATATTGGGAAATTGTGAGAAGAAAAAAGGTAATTTTTGGGGAAAGTCAAGATTTGTGACGTATCATCAAGTGATATGAAAGATGCAGTATCTGTTAATTTCAAAAAGTCGTTTCCGTTGTTTCCGCTTCCAGAAACGGCGCTGTTACCACATACGATTGTTCCTTTATCTGTAAGTGAGCCTAGTTTTCGGCAATTGGTTGACCATGCACTAGACGGAAGTGGTCAAATTGCGATTGCTACAATTGAAGAACTAAATGATGCGGCGCCCCTAAATCAAACCCCGAATGTTAGGCCAGCTGTTTGTATTGGGCAGGTTGTGCAGCATGATTCAAAATCTTACGGTTACAACATTTTGGTCTATGGACTGTGCAGGGCAACAATAAACCAACAACAAGAACCAACAAAAGAACATGCGTATTCGAGTGTTTCACTGAAGCCAACAGAATCTTCCAAAGAACCAAATCTTGAAACACAACGAAATGAACTGCAACAAATATTGCAACGCCCAAATTTGCAACGGTTAGAGCGTCTTGAAGCAATTGAATATTGGGCAGGACAAAAAGAAATCACAACACCAGCACTGTTCGAGTTGATTGGTGGATCACTACTTGATGATGCAGAGTTTCGCTACGAACTGCTTGCAGAACCGTCTTGTGAGTTGCGCACACTTCGTATTCTTTCAGAACTTCGCCACATTGATCAACTCTTATCGATAAGCAACCACCAATCGCAAAATCGCTGGGAAAAAGGTGTGTCGTGGAATTGATCTGTGCGTTTTGTTATTGAACACCCTTGGGCTTCGGGATGCATTTTGAGTTCAATTTCCTTTGCGCTCATTTGGACCGGACTGCGTGATGGAAAGTCGATGCGCGTAAAGTTCGGTTTAGCGACAATTACGCTTGCAATTGCTGCAATGATCATCGGAAACATTTATTCTACTCCGCGTGAACACGCATCGAGAGTTGTGCACGGTTTTATTGATGCGGTGATGGAGAACAATATTTCTGGGGTTCGCAACCTTGTCGCACCAAATGTTATTGTTGTTGATGATCTTGGCGGTAAGTTGCAGGGAAAAATAGCTGGTGTTCTCGAAGGTGTGAGATATTTACACGATCAATTTCCACCTACATCGAACACAATTTTACGCTTTGAAGTATTCGAACGAGAACATGATGTCATAGTGGAGATATCAATGATGACCCGAATTTCTCACATAGGAAGCATCCCAAACCGATGGCATTTGATCGTGACACCGACTGTTGAAGATGTGTGGCAGATCACAACAATCGACGTTGTTGAGGTCGCTTTTCGTTCTTATCGTTGATGCTACAATACGGAAATGCCACAAGTTGCAGCAAAAACAAAGATTTGGATGGATGGCGAGTTTGTAGATACAGATAAAGCATCTATTAGTGTGTTTGATCATGGTCTACTCTACGGTGATGGTTGTTTTGAGGGTATCCGTGTGTATAACGGTCGTATCCTCAAACTTCGATCGCACGTTGAACGAATGTTTGCATCAGCCGCAGCAATTCGTTTGCAACCAGGATATTCAATTGAAGAGATTGAATCTGCAATTCGCGAAACAGTTTCGATTAATGATCGCCAAGATGGGTACATTCGACTTGTCTTCACGCGTGGGAAAGGAACGCTCGGTTTAAATCCATTCCTTTGCCCAAAAGCAACCGTTTTTATTATTGCAGAAAAAATCAAACTCTACCCAGACGAAATGTATGAGGATGGCATGTCTATCGTTGTTTCAAAACGACCGCGAGTTCCAATTCCGTGCTTAGATCCACAAGTCAAAAGTTTGAATTATCTGAACAATATTCTTGCAAAAATTGAAGCGATTGATGCAGGCGTTCTAGAAGCATTGATGTTGAACGTTGATGGTGAAGTTGCCGAGTGCACTGGTGATAATATTTTTATCATTCAAGAAGGGAAAATTTCCACACCCCACATAGATGCAGGCATTTTGAACGGTATTACTCGCAAGTTTGTTATAGACGAGATTGCACCGGCACTTGGATACACAGTTGAAGAACGATCAATGACGTTAGATGAAGTTAAAAATGCTGATGAAGTATTCCTTACGGGTACAGCAGCAGAAGTAATAGGCGTGAGCCACGTTGGACACGATGTAATTGGCTTAGGAAAAGTTGGACCAATTACAAAAGCACTCGAGCAAGAGTTTCGTAATCGAGTGGCAAACGACGCACCTGAAAATTAATAATAGCAATGCGATGTCGAGCGTGTGATTACGAACTTTGGCACTGTACGGGTCGAGTTTGCCCAGAATGCGCCCATGCATTTTCACTGAAAGATTTTGAATTTGAAATTGACTCAGTGCTCTTTCACTGTCCACATTGCAATCATGGCATTGAAGGAGAAGGGACAAGCGGTTGGCCAGATTTAAATATTGAACAGTGCGAAGGGTGTGGTCTTGCAACAGGTCTTGATTATTACATTGTGAGACCCCAAGGCGACGCTGAATCGCAAGGTGCTTTACTTCCAATTCACTCTAATGAGGGCAATTGGTTCAGTAGATATTTTCGAACGGTTTGGCTGGTGATGACAAAGCCAAGCAAAACGATGGGTCGCATTCCACTCCATGAATCAGCAGGAAGAGCATGGTGGTTTTTGTTGACAACTTTGTTGTTTACTTTCGCTGTTACGTTGATTCCCGCCTTGTTTTTATTTGCTTTTCCGCTTCTCTCCTATAGAACCCCCCAAGGCGGTTCTGGTGTTTCAGAAATTTTGCTTATCATTTCCATTCAAGCATTTCTTGTTTTTGTTCTTTTGCAACTTTATGTTGTTGCTTGGGCGGGAATCACACACGTACTCTTGCTCATGACCGGTGGATGTTCTTTTACATTTAACAGAACACTGCAAGCGATTATGTATTCTGGTGGCGCATCAATCGTAACCATAGTCCCATGTCTTGGAGGGATCGGAGGAACAGTGTGGTGGAACGTCTCGGCAATCAACATGATTTCAAAAGGGCAACGAGTGAGCGGTGGTAGAGCAAGTTTTGCAGTGCTTTTTGCACCACTCGTTCTCACGTTTTGTATTTGTGGCGGCTTTATATTTTTGTTACAAGGTGCTATTTAACACCCTAAAAACTGTATTTGAAGTATTCGATATCTTCTTCGTACAATGTTTCAACTAACTTTTTCGTATCGTTTGTGTAGTGATCTTTGTAGGAACTTTTTCTTGAAACATTAAATTTTGGAAGGGTTGTGCCAATGCCAATATTTTTGCACACATGAGCAAAATCTTCGCTCAGTTTTTCTTGTTTGCCAATGTAATTAACAAGTTGTGTCCCATTAGAATCGCACACATAACTTTTTTGAAGATAAAACGAGTCGTCTTTTTTGCAATGCCACCGAATATACTCGTCAAAATCATTGAACTGTTTCATAAAAGCATGTTTAGTATGCCGAGGGTTTTTTACAGCATACGTGTATTGTGATAAAGCCCAAGCCCAAGGGTTACGCACAAAGGCGAAGGAATAATAAGACTTAAAAACATCTAATCCAAGTCGATCGACAATTTCGTTGGCTTCGATGTGATCGTGAAACGGTTGTGGGTTGAAAGTTATACCCGTATGTTTTCGTAGTTTTGTGTATGCTTTCAATTGGTAACGATAAGGAATAACAGGCGATAAAAGACGTTGCCAACACATTGCAGCATGTGGCATCAATGCGTTTGTTACACTTTGACCCGCAACCTTTGGAATGTGAATGAAAATAAAATTGTGTTTTTTTGACAATAACATACGTTTTTTACTTCGATAAAGTTAATGGAACTTTGTTGCAATCTTCTGTGTGAACTACAAGCTTGTTCTTGTTTAGGACCGACCAATCTTTAACACGCCGGTCTGGAGAATCTTCTCCATTGTGAACGGTAAGTATGTTGTATGCGTTGTCACGTTTTGCGGGAGTAAAACCAGCTTCTCGGATCATACGACAAAGTTTTGCTTCATCTAAACACCAAGTAGTTCCAGCGGCGCTGACAACATTTTCTTCAAGCATCACTGAGCCGAGATCGTTCGCGCCATACATCAATGCAGTCTGTCCTATCGCTGGTCCCATTGTGACCCAACTCGATCCAATCGAATAGATATTATCAAGGAAAAGTCTGCTCATCGCTTGTGTACGAAGATAGGAACTTGAACCCGCAAGGCGAAGTCGTCTGCCAAAATCTTTGTGCATTGATTTGTGACCACTACCATCTAACTGAGCAACCACATCGCCTGGAAAAACAGAATTATCTGTCATTTCTGGGATGCGACCAAGGGGAGTATTATCTGGTTGAAAGGGCCAAGAGATAAAAGAAACATATCGTCCACCACCATCTAAACCAAAATCTTGGATTGATTGATCTTGCCATGAACGAACAAGATCAAGGTGATGAATGCGATCGGCGATGCCTTCGATGTGTCCAAACATCATCGTTGCGCTGGTGTTCATGCCAAGTTCGTGCGCGACTTGCATCACAGTCAACCAAACTTCCGCAGTGCATTTTCCTAAGCCAATTTTTTGTCGCACTGCTGGCGCAAAAATTTCACCGCCCGCGCCCGGAATTGAATGAAGACCTGCGTTTTGAAGTTGGGTAAGCACATAGCGAAGTTGTTCTTTCAAATTACTTCCGGGCGTTTTGAAGAAGTTGATGAATTCAATAATCTCAGGTGGGCTAAACGCATGAATGTGCACTGTTGGAAACTCATCTCGCAATTGTTCTAGAAGTTCAACGTACCAAGAGAGAGGGAGCTCGGGATTCATACCACCTTGCATAAGAATTTGCGTGCCACCAATTTCTACGATTTCTTTCACTTTTTGTTTGAGTTCTTGATACGAAAGCGTGTATGCATCATCTTCGTGACCATCGCGCCGAAATGCACAGAAGGTACATTTTGCAGTGCAGATATTGGTGTAATTTATATTTCGATCGACGACGTATGTTCGAAGATGGTTCCCATGCAATGCTCTGCATCTTTCATCTGCCCAGCGACCAAGTTCTGGAAGTGGCATTTCGTGATACAACCGCTCAGCTTGTTCGGTTGTGACCCGCAAGTTCCCGTCGGCTACGTCTTGCAGCACGGCAGGATCAAGAATATTTACTTTTGGGTTGGAAGCAATTTGCATCGCACAATTATACATCCCCACAAGATTTTCCGATTGTCATTGCGAGCGCACAGCAGGTTGACTCAAGAGTGCAAACCTTTTCATCAAGTTCGATTTTTCTCGCATTATCTTGTAGCAAAGGAATATTGATTCTCGCGGTCACCGCTGCGATTTCCGCAGAACATTTTGCAAGTATTGATGCCGTGTTGAGATCACTCACAAGCATCTTGTTTGTTTTTCCTACCATTGTTTCGAGTGTTAAGAGTACACGGTGGCAAAGTTCCATTGTACGAATGGGGACATTTGCCGCTTGTTCAACGGCATCCTCCCATTGTTCAAGTCGTTTCTGATCGTCCTTGTCGAGTTTCCATAGCGCGTTGAGGGATGCGTAAGATTCGGCATCAGCCGCGGCAAGTTCCATCGATTCAATACGAGCGGCGTGTAAAAACTTCTCACAATCATCGTGGAGTGGTTGGTGATCTGCGTATTTATTTTTCCCTTCGGTATATGCAATGACCATACTTCCAAGCGATGTTGCAAGCGCTGTGAGTATTCCAGAAGTTGCACCTCCTCCTGGGACAGGTTCTTTCGATGCAAGAACACTTAAAAAATCATTGAATTTTTGATCTCCAATATTCACGAACGAATCTCCGCACCTAGGGAAGTGCAAAGTGCGTCGATCGCCTTCTTGGATGGCGCATCAACCTCTTCATGCGTAAGTGTTCGAGTTTTATCGCGGAATCGAAGTCGAAACGTGAGCGATTTTTTACCGCTTTCAATACCCTTGCCCCTAAACACAGTTACGAACTGTGCAGCTTCAAGCCAAGGGAGATCCAACGATGTAATGGCATCGTTTACTTGTTGCCAAGAGACTTCTTCCCTGAGAATTGCAGAAACATCTCTTTCAATTGAAGGTTGCGTTGGTAGGGGTGTTGAGACGACTTCAGGTGGGTATGCTGCAAAGAGTTCGTTCAGATCTAATTGCGCGAGATGTATTGTGTTTGGCACATCCCATTGTTGTTGTATTGATGATGCTAAACGTCCAATTTTCCCAACAACTTTCCCGTTGAAGGAAACAGTTCCAGACGGTTCAAGCCACGTCGCAGTTTCATCTGGTGTCACTTCAACGGTAATCGTTGCTGTGAGAATTTGGCAAAGTCGGTCAAGGATTGCACGCATTTCGCCAATACCATCACCCTCTTTTGCATCAATAAGGAGTGCGAGCTCAAGATGCTCTTCGTGGTTGTCACCAACGAGTTTGAACACGGACCCTAACTCTGCGATTCGAAGTTCTTTCACTCCGTTGTCATCGTTGTGCTTTCGCACGCGAAGCAAACTTGGGATGATCGAAGGTCGTAGGACTGGTTCTGCAGCAGTGCGGCTGTCTTGTAATAAAAGTGGGGCTTCGCCCTTCATTAAAAAAGGTGTAGCACCATCAACACTGACAAGAGAATGTGTCACACATTCGACAAACTCCATGCCAGCAAGTGCGTTTAATACCGCCTGTCTTCCATCAGCTTCACCGCCAGATCGAGGCACGCGAACTTCTACAGAATCTGCAATCGTAATATTTTCATATCCGTGCACGCGGCCAATTTCTTCAACAAGATCTATTTCGCGAGTAATATCACCTCGAAAGTAAGGGACTGTACATGTGAGTACACCAGCACTGCACGAGGCGTCAAAACCAAGCTGCTGTAATCCTGTGACCATTTCGTTTTCAGAAACATCGACACCGAGTTTTTGTGCGCAAAAATCTGTACACATCTCAACAGTGATTGGCTGGGGCAGGTCCATCCCAGCTGAAAGTGTTCCGTTACAAAGTTCTCCGCCGCTTAACTCAAGCAAGAGATTTGTGAGCCTGTTTGATGCAGGTTCAATTTGGTGAGGACTCACGCCGCGCTCAAAGCGAAAACTTGAATCACTTGCAATGTTGTGCCGTCTACTTGTTTCACGAACGGTAACGGGGTTGAACGTTGCGCTTTCAATCAGTAAATTTTTCGTTTCTGGTGTGACCGCAGAAACAGCGCCACCCTTTACGCCAGCAAGTGCAATTGGTTTTTCCGCATCAGCGATGACCAAATCTTTCGCACTAAGTGTAATTTCTTTTGCGTCTTCGCCAAGTGGTAAGAACTTTTCACCTTCCGTAGCCATGCGAACAATTATTTTTTCGCCCACAACTTTGTCTAAATCAAAAACATGTGTTGGTTGACCAAGTTCGAAGAGCACGAAGTTCGTTGCATCAACAATAGCGTTTCTTGGAACATCACCGCGATCTTCAATTCTTCTTTTTAACCACTCTGGCGATTCCGAAACAGTTGCATTTTTGATCACCCGTGCTGTATAAAGAGGGCAGAGGTTCGATTCTTCGTTTTGCACGCTCGCAACTTCAGAAATGTCACAACCCGTCTCTTTTGGAGGGTCGCAGGCCGGAGGCGTCATTGTGTTGCCAGTTCTTGCCGAAATTTCTCTCGCCAAACCTACGTGACATGTGCAATCACCTCGGTTTGAGGTCATCTCAAAATCTTGCCTCACGTCCCCAGAATCGAGTTCTTCGGTCCCTTCAAGGGGAAAACCAGCCGCTGTGAGCAGTTCTGCTTGCTCATGGGCACTGAGATTGTCAGAGAGATAGTCATTGATCCAATTGTGAGTTACCAACATGCGTGCAGAATAGCTATTCTGCCAAGAATGAGATGGATTTTTTCAATGATTGTGCTCGTTCTTTTGGCAGCGTGCAAAACCCCGCCCCCTGTAACCGACCCTCTGGCGATTGCACCCGGTGATTTTTCCCTTGATGTAACGGTTGTGACAAGTGAACCTCACACGCTCGCCCACATGAGATCGTCTAGATTCGTAGTTTTCCCAGATGGCTCTTTGCACCACGGCGACAAAGAGGGATGGGGGCCAAACACACTTCCTGCAAAAACACGTCACCTCACGCGAGAACAAATCGCAATGATCTGGAACCGACTTGATCAGATGGGAATGTCGAACGCTTCTCGTGCAGACGAGACTGTGAATTTTCAATTGCTAGAAAAACCAGAGGACGGCTCGTTGTACATGATTGCTGTGACGGCGAAAGGAAAGTATTGGAATTATGTTCGGTACATTGCGCAACAAGATCCGGCAGATCCAGCGTTTGAATACATCATTCGTTTGTTGGCAGGGTACGCTTGGGCTACAGATTTACCAGGTGTTGAATTGTACGAAGAACCAAATCGGTATGACCTTGGTCCTGATCCTTACGAACGGTATCGAGGTTCTGCAGAAGAATGAAAAAGTTTCTTTTGTTTTTCATTTGTCTTGCGGGTTGCCAAACATCGGTGCAAGGAACACACCTTCGTTTTGAAATGAGCGCGCCGCAACAAGATGTATTGTTTCTTGTAGACGACACGAAAGTTTCTTATGGAGGTGGTTTGAACGCTGTTGAAAACAAAACAACGTGGCATGGATCGATGACTGCCAAGCAACACAGTACGTTCACCGATCTTGTTTCCAAGTGGGGAACAATCGGAAAAAGCGCTATATCAAAAGGTGTAGGAAAATACAAAATACGTTTGCAAGAAGATTCTCTTGACAGAACATTTGAACTTCCACTGACAGATACAACAGCTACAAAGGTGTATGGTTTGCTGATGAAAGTTGCTGACGCAAGATTCAAAACCACGCTTGATGCGTTGCCAAAACCAAGTGTTGATGCAATGTTGCAAAATCGTGGATTAGGGAAAGAACAATGACGCCATTAGATCGACTACTTGCAGGAAATGAACGGTTTGTTTCAGGAGACACAACAGCAAAAAGTTCTCCTGAACTTTGTGCTTCTTTAGCAAATGGCCAATCTCCATTTGCCGCAATTTTATGTTGCGCAGATTCTCGCATTACTCCAGAAATATTTTTTGATCAACCACTTGGCGAATTGTTTGTTTGCCGAGTTGCAGG
>JACNLW010000001.1 GCA_014381305.1 Planctomycetota bacterium | reverse complement strand
AACTTCGCGAGGTTCGCGGCGCAACCGAATTGCCAATACTTGTTGGCTCAGGCGTCACCCCAGAAAACGTCAAAGAAATTTTTGAATACGCTGACGCTGTCATCGTCGGCTCATCCATCAAACAAGGTGGTAATTGGGCAAACGACTTAGATGAAAACAATTGCAAAAATTTGACAAACGCTACTCGCTAATAACAATCATTTCCCAAACAAGTGCAGCACGAACACACAATGCCATACTTGCATTCTTTAACTTTTGTCGATCGTAGGACTGTTTAATGTGCTGCCGCCCAAAAAACTAGTCCACTTCGTATGCGATAGAATCTCAGATTGGATACACTTGGAAGGCAGGTCACTATCTTTGGTCCTGCAACAAGTTGGGTTTGGTTTCCAAAACCAAAACAAGTTCCGCAGTGGGCAAATAGTGCGGAACAAATAGCCATAATTATTGTGTAAAGAGACATGCTTAGATACCCCCCGTTTCATCCCTTCACGATGGCCTGTTAGTTGACTTCACTTATGAAACAAGAACCATAAAAGTAGCCAATTAGAGCCAATTGTCTTGGCATTTGGCTCTAATTGGTCCACAATGTGGCTATGAACGACACGCGAACAGTTCGAATCACGAAAGAAATGTTGATGCTCATTGCCTAAGTTGATGAGTTCAAGGGTGCGTGGCGTGCACTTGGCAAACTTGCCCCAGAGCGTCTCAAACAACTTCGAAAAGTGGCGACTATTGAGAGCGTGGGTTCATCAACCCGTATTGAAGGTGCCAAACTTTCTGATGTAGAAGTTGAGGCACTTTTTGGTCGTATTAAAACGGATGCATTCGCAACCAGAGATGAGCAAGAAGTCGCTGGCTACGCAAGAGTCATGGAAACTGTTTTTGAAAGTTTCGAAACTATCCAAATCACTGAGAATTATTTGAAACAACTGCACGCCATGCTTCTTCAGTACTCGGACAAAGATAGCAGGCACCGCGGCATCTATAAAAAACATTCAAATTGTGTTGAAGCATTCGATCAGAAAGGTCAAACACTGGGTGTGGTCTTTGAAACTTCTTCTCCTTTTGATACGCCAAGAGGGATGAAGGAATTGTTTGATTGGTACAAAGAATCTCAGTTGGAGCACTCGCAACACCCTCTTATCATAGTAGGTATTTTTATCGTGGTCTTTCTTGCGATTCACCCGTTCCAAGACGGCAATGGACGATTATCACGCATACTCACGACCTTACTGCTGTTGCAAGCTGGGTATGTATATGTGCCTTATAGTTCTCTTGAAAGTGTGATTGAGGAGAGTAAGGATGGCTACTACCTTGCACTCCGACGCACGCAAGCAACACTCAATAACGAATCGCATGCGCAAGAACAATCAGGCTCGGAGTTATCGAAAACTTGCAATGAAGATCTTCCTGCAGAGCCTGACTGGGTTCCATGGCTTACTTTTTTTCTGCGGGCACTCCAGAAACAAATTGTTCGACTCAAAGTAAAGGTTGAGAGAGAACATCTTATGCGGGAGTCGATGTCCGAACTTGCACGAACTATCTTTGAACTTACAGTCGAACATGGCACAATTTCAGTTTCCGAAGTTGTGGTCATCACTGGTTCAGCTCGGGGCACGATCAAAAAGAATCTTGCAACTCTCGTCAACCAAGGTCATTTGAAACTTGTGGGTCGAGGTCGCGCTTCTCGGTATATTGTTGCGTAAGTAATTGGGCACCTCCCTAGATCCATCGAAGCATTCTGTTAAACATCTCAGTATTCAAGGGGTTGTACTTTAATTTGCTGGTTTACTTGCTCCGTTATTGCAAGCATACTTTCTAGTAACAAATAAAGTTCGTAACTTATGTTCATTTCCTAGCGCAATATATAGTTTTACTTTTGCGTGTCACACCCGTCGCTTCGAGACGATTTAGAAGCACCGAGCTAGAATGGCTCACAAACAAACGTAATTCCAGGACCAAAGACTCCAGCCCCAGCAGCATTCGCTAATTCCTTATCGGAAAGTTCTTCGTGATTATCAGGCGATGCTGGAAGTGTAATGTGCACAGTGGTGTCGTTATTCTCCACGACATTCACGGTAACTCCTTCTGGAACATCCATGCCATATTCCGCAAGAACTTCAGATGGGTTCGATTGGAAGCGTGCTTTCAAGTCTGCATCTTTCCAGCAATCTGCGAAGAGTTTGGTGAGGTTATTCGTTTGTTCTGTCATTGTGGTTTCCTTTTGGGTCTGGTTAAAAAAATGGGTGACGGTTCAATTGCTAGCGTCAAGTCCTTTATCATATCGTTTATTCCGTGACATCGAATCAGAAATCACAAAGACGTAAGACACATAGACGCCTAACTTGTGGGCCAGTCCCGTCGTGCACGGATTAACTGCCACGAACGATTTCGCCACTGTCATCAATCTTAATCCGAGGATTTTTTTGCATTGGTATTGCTAATTGATATCGAGTGTGGCGTTTTATCCCCGTCCTTGTAAGCGCATTCATTTCAACTA
>JACNLW010000062.1 GCA_014381305.1 Planctomycetota bacterium | reverse complement strand
TGTTTGTTTATAGAACGCGCCATTGCAAAAAGCAAGTCGCTGATTCTGTTGAGTACCATTAATGTTTCTGAAGAACACAAACTTTCTCGGTGTAACGTTGTCACGCTTCGCTCTGCGCGGCGGCAAACTGTTCTTGCGTAATGTAATCGCGCGGCGAATTCACAACCACCTGGAAGTATAAATGTTGTAAGCGGTTTATTGTCTTCTTCAACTTGGTCAATCCACTCTTCGATATGGTCGATGTCTGATTGTTTAATTCTAGGGGTTGAATCGCTTCCCGCTGGTGTTGCCAAGTCTGCACCAAGCTCAAATAGAATCGCTTGTAATGGTTGTAAGTTTTCATCACCAACCATTCCAAGTGATGCGTTGAGTTCATCAACGTCACCAACAGCGTGCATTCTTTTGCTATCTTTTTCTATGCGTCCACCACCAACAGTCCCCGTTGTTCCATCATCGCCTGTCCTCGTATAGAGTGGCATGTTGGTTACTCGAGCGCTGCCGCTCCCGAGATGATCTCGGTGAGTTCAGTTGTAATTTGGGCTTGACGGGCGCGGTTGTAGTCGCGTCTTAAATCTTTGCCAAGATCGTTTGCGTTTTCGGTTGCTGCCTTCATCGCAATCATTCGCATGATTTGTTCGCCAACAGCTGCGTCGTTAAACGCTTGAAAAAGAGTTGTTTTAACACTTCGAGGAAGAAGATCATCAAGGATGGCTGCCGCAGATGGTGAAAAATCATAACTGGCAGAAGTTCCTTCCGCTTCGCTCTCATTTTCTTGAGACAGTGGTAAAAGTTGAATCACTTCTGGAATTTGCCGTGCGTTTGATTCAAATCGCATATATGCAACGTTGACCGAATCCCATTCGCCCGCAGCAAATCCATCCATATATCTATCAGCCAACCGTGCAACATCTTCAAACTGTGGAGTGTCGCCCAATGTGTGTTTTTCTGCAGGGTCGTGTTTTTGAAACTTAAAAAACGCTGCGGCTTTTTTTCCTGCGGTTTCAACTACTATTTCTTTGTTTTGTGATTTTGCCCCGCGAAGTTTATTGAGTGCAACACGCAAAACATTTCCGTTGTAAGCGCCGCATAAACCACGGTCAGAAGAAATCACCAAAAGAAGTTCTTTTTTAGCATCGCTCTTGGCTGCAAACAATGGTGAATCAAAATCACCGGCTGCACCAGAAACTTCACCAACGAGATTTCGAATTGCATCTGTGTACGGGCGAGTGTCCTTTGCCCGTGCAAGTGCTGCGGTAAATTTAGCAGTCGCGATCATCTGCATTGTTTTGGTAATGCGGGTAATCGTGCCCACTGCGGTCATACGATTTCGGATAGCGCGAATTTGTGCCATAAGGGGCGGAATTATAGCAGAATTAGTCGAGAGAAACACAAAGCGTATCAAAGGCAAGATTGGTATTTGAGGGCAACTCACCGTCTGTTTTGGCGTGCGACACACAATGTGTCATGTGGGTGAAATACGTTTGTTTTGCGCCTATTTGCTCAGATATTTCAAGTGCTTGGTCAAGGTTGAGGTGGGTGGGGTGATGCCGAAATCTGAGCATATCAAGCACCAACACGTCTAAGTTCTCTAATTGTGACCATGTTTCGGGAGGAATCGAGGAGACATCGGTGCAATAAGCAACAGACGATTTGCCGGTGTCTATCCGAAAACCAACAATAGGCAGGCGCCCATGAAGGAGGCGAACAGGGGTAAATGTCACGCCAAAGAGGTTGATCGGTTCATCCGCCACAAGTTCGTGTGGTACTAAATTAGCAACAAATGAATCGTTCACGTTTTTGTGCGATTCAAACACGTGTTGAAAAACACGTGCAAGGTGTTCAAGCGTATGTCTCTCAGCAAAAATATCTAACGGCTGCTGCATCGAAATGTTAAACATACGGGTATCGTCTAACCCAAATGTGTGGTCAACGTGGTTATGCGTAAACAAAATCGCATCGCACCGCGTTAGTTTTTCTCGTAACACTTGCTGGCGAAGGTCTGGTGATGTGTCTATCAACACAACGCGTTCTTGATCAGTTTCGTCTTTAAAACGAATGCAAACACTGCATCGCAGTCGCTTATCTCTTGGATCTTCGCTTGTGCACACTTCGCAATCGCACGTAATAACTGGAACACCTGCGGATGTGCCTGTTCCCAAAAACGTAAAAGAAAAATCACTAACTGGCATTTGCCACGCCTGTTTTTCTTATAAGCGGACCAACTGTGAGCCCCTGCAATAACAAACTCACAAGCACAACACCAAAGGCAATTGGAACAAGTGTTTGTTTAAGTTCGCCAGGCGGAAGTCCAAGCACAAGGGCGAGTGGTATAGAACCCTTCAAACCAGACCAAAAGACAACGTGTTTCCAACCTTTTGGCCATTGTTTTCCTATTGTTAGTGCGGTTGGGTATACCATCAGCGCGCGAGCTAGCATGATTGCGAGGAACGTTGCGCCAACAGCAAGTAGCACGTTGCCTTTGAATAAAACTTCAACCCCGCCTATGTCTTGCAACTCAAAACCGATGAGTAAAAACACGATGGAGTTTATAAGGAAGTCGACCGATTCCCAAAACGTATTTATTGTTTGAACTGTTTGCTTGCTCATCGCTAGTTTTGTGCCATAGTTACCAATAATTAACCCAGCAACGACAACGGCTATGACACCTGATGCTCCGGTTTGTTCTGCAACTATAAAAGAGCCCCACGCAAGCACAATTGTTATTGCGTTTTCAAGTACGTGGTCATTTAGCCGGCGTAAAATCCAAAACGCAATCAATCCAAATCCGAGCCCAAGCACAATGCCCATACCCGCAACTTTTACAAATTGCATTACGCCATCTACTATCGATAACGAACTTTCGTGATCGCCTGTTGGAAAAACGGCTGCAAGTAAAATTAAAAATAACACGACCCCTGTTCCGTCATTAAACAAACTTTCACCTTCAATAAGAGTTTTGAGCCTGTTTGGTGCATTTGCTGTTTTTAATGTTGCCATCACTGAAATTGGATCTGTTGGAGCAAGCATTGCCCCGAACAGTAACGCGGAAAGCCATGCGTGATCACCAAGGAACGGTCGTACTGCGAACGCCACAAACACCATGGAGACTAGAACTCCAGGAATTGCAAGAATAAGCACCGGTACTGCTTTTTTTTGAAGCAGTTCTATATCGAGGTGAAGCCCTGCCTGAAACAACAGTGGAGGAAGAAGCAACACAAGGATGAGTTCTTGTGTGATTACCACACCTCCCGGAGCCGCGCCCAATACTGCAACAAGTAAACCAGCAAAAACAAGGGCTATTGTGTATGGAACTTTTATAAATTTAGCAAACACACCAATTACAGTTGCAAATGCAAGCAGAGAGATAAAGGTTGTGAGTGTTGTTGATACAACACCGTGGTGTTCTGCTGTAGCAAGCATCATATTGATTGGTGCTCCGGTCGTAAAAGGGAAATGATTGTTTTGTCTGGTGTGTTAGAGTTTGCAATTGCACCGCTCACTGCAACGCCTTTGCAACCCGCGTCATACAACTGTTGTACGTTTTCTTGGGTAATGCCACCAATTGCAAGGTGGTTATACGCAAGAGCGTTTTTTAACAAACCAAGCGGGGCAACATTCGCACTTGGTTTTGTTTGAGACGCAAACATTGCACCAACGCCAACATAATCTGCACCAAGAGAAATACACTTGTTTATTTTTTCTGGGTCATGCACGGTTGCGCCAATAATGTACTCCGGCCCACATAATTTTCTTGCGTCTTGAATTGACATGTCGTTTTCGCCAAGGTGCACGCCCGCAACGCCTGTTGCAAGTGCAACATCTACGCGGTCATTGACAATCACTTGAACACCATACACATCTGCTATTTTTTTCACTTCTCGAACGTGTAACACAAGATCGTGAGTAGACATTTTTTTTTCTCGAACTTGGATGCAATCGCACCCCGCAACGAGAGATTGCACTAACGTATCTTTCCACGCGAGAACACAATCGTTTTTTGTCATCACAAAACAAAGTTTCCACTGTTGTTTTTTTGTTGCACCGAGCAGGGAAACTACCTCAGCAGAAAGGTCGTACATGGTGTATCTGATTGTTTCGATTGTGTTTTTCTGGGATTCAAGTTTTAAAAATTCTTCGATCACACGGAGTGCTTCGCCGCAGCGGTTTCCCGCAGCGGTAGCGACATCGTGGAGTGAATTCCTGCACTGCTCCTGCAATGTTGAGGTGGTTGTACCAACGTCGTTTTTTGTATCGCGGGATGCAATGGTTGGAGCGTATGATCGAAGTTCATGTCTACAGTTTTTAATTGCCCCACACAGCTGTTTGTTCTCTAGAACAAACCGGGCAACATCCTCAAGTACTCGCATGCCTTCGGCAGCGCGGTTGATGTTGGCATCTAAAACTCGATGGATTGCACCCATATCTGTTCATGGTAGGCTGTAACGTATGTTTAAGTCTATAAAAATTGGTTCTTCTCGTTCCGCAACCGTTGTCCTAGGTGTTTGGAAAGATTCCAAACGGGTTCCACCATCTCTTTCTACTTGGAAAACAGAGGTTTCGGAATTACTTGCCCAGAAAACATTCTCTGGAAAACGTGGGCAGGTGGTGATTTCCGGTAACGTTTTGGTTGTGGGGTTGGGTAACAAGGGTGATCTTGATGCTGCTGGCTTGCGAAATATTGGTGGATCACTTGTCAAAACGCTCGGTCAAATTAATTTGCACAACATCGACCTTCGTTTGCATCTCACCGTTCCAAATGGCGTTGCATCCCCTCGAGAAATTGGCCAATTGGTGGCCGAAGGGATGAATATCCAAAACTGGCGAGTTGATATGTTCGACGGTGCTGCCACAACAACCAAAGACGAGTTAAAAACACTCGTTGCTGGAAGTCAATCAAAGGCCTGTGTGTCTGGAATGAAGCGAGGGTTCGTCATCAGCAACGCGATCAATGACGCTCGTAGGATTGCGGCAACCCCACCGAATATTTGTAATCCGCCGTGGATGGCGAAAGAAGCAAAGAAAATTGCTAAAAAATGTGGTCTAGGGTGCAAAATTGTTACGTTTGCCAAAGCAAAAGAACTTGGTTTAAATGGCATTGTGAACGTTGGTATGGGGTCGGCAGAAAAACCGTGCATGATCGTTCTTGAACATGCGCCACGGGGGCGAAAAAAATCAAAAGAGCATTTGTGTCTTGTGGGAAAAACAATTACCTACGACACTGGTGGGTATTCGCTCAAAATCAGCAATGGTATGAAGGGGATGAAATATGACAAAAATGGTGGCATGGCTGTCCTTGGGGCAATGGAAGCGATTGCAAACTTGAACGTTCCAACTCGCGTGACGGCAATTTTGCCGTGTGCGGAAAACATGGTGAGCAGCAACGCATACAGACCAGATGACATTATCAAAATGTATAACGGTGTTTCTGTTGAGGTTACCAATACAGATGCCGAAGGACGGCTAGTCCTTGCTGATGGATTGGCGTGGGGATGTAAGCATGTAAAACCAACAGCAATTGTGGATGTGGCGACGCTCACGGGTGGGGTAGTGGTTGCGCTTGGTTCGTTTTGTGCCGGCTTTTGGTGCAACGATGCAAAACTTCGCAAACGTGTTGAAAAAAGTGCTGCGAACTCTGGCGAGCGTGTTTGGCAGCTTCCACTCTGGGAAGAGCATCGAAACTACATGCGTGCAAAACATGCGGACATTCACAACTCTGCTCCTGCGCGGGGCGCGCATCCCATTCAGGGCGCTGCTTTTTTAAGCTTCTTTGTCGATGAGAATGTTCCCTGGGCACATATTGATATTGCTGGTGTGAGCAGTGTGGAGCGTGACCGCGGTCTCTTTTGTGCTGGCCCAACCGGCTGGGGAGTCCGCCTCCTCACCGACCTCGCCGAATCTTTTTAAATTAATTGACTCCGAGTCAATTAACTCGGTGAGATTTTAATTGACTCGGAGAGAATTAAATGTGCGATATTAGGCTAAAAACGCACCCTTATCCTTCTTGAACCCCTGGTTTGACTCCGAGTTCGGTCATTTTCTTGAAAATTAATTGACTCGGAGTCAATTAACTCGTTGAGATTTTAATTCACTCGGAGTCAATTAATTCAGGGAGTTTTTAATTGACTCGGAGTGAATTAATTGTGCGATATTAGGCTAAAAACGCACCCTTGTCCTTCTTGAACCCCTGGTTTGACTCCGAGTTCGGTCATTTTCTTGAAAATTAATTGACTCGGAGTCAATTAATTCTGGTAGATTTTAATTCACTCGGAGTCAATTATGGGAGGGGTCAAAAAGGGTGACGCGGCGTTGGTGGCGGCCGCCTTCGAAATCAGTATCAAGCCAAGTGTCTACTATTTTGTTGTAATCGCTATCGATGGGACCATCCGCAGCCATACAGATGATGTTGGAATCATTGTGTCTTCGGCTCATTTCAGCCGCAACCGGTTCATGCACAAGCGCGGCGCGAATACCAGCAACCTTATTCGCCGCCATAGACATCCCTATCCCAGAACCACAAATCAAAATACCACGCACCGCTTCACCAGAAACAACTTCATCTGTCACCGCTTTCGAAATGTTGGGATAATCAACAGAATCCGCATCGCCGCCATATTGTTTATGTACGGTCCAGCCTAAGGTTTCTAAGTGACTTGCAATGTCGTCTACAATTCCCCTCGCTCGATGATCTGATCCAATTGCAATTGTGCCCACTGTACACGGCATGGATTACTCCTTCTTTTCTGTGCGATTTGTAATTTCCAAGAGACGTTTCGGGATGATTTCTAACATTTTTTCTGCCAGCTCATCGTACACCGATTGATCGCAGCCAACAGGGTCGATGATTCCGCCATACATATTAAACATTTCAATTTTGGTTGGATCTTCAGTAATTGAAGCAACATCCATACAGTGTGATGACGTCATACACAGAACAACCGAAGCTCGATCAGCCAATTCCTTAGTCAAAGGTGTGCTTGTACCTTCAAAAACCACCCCGTGCTCGTAGAGAGCTTCTATTGTTTCTTTGCTTGTCTTGTAACCCTCTCCTGCAAAAGTCCCCGCAGATGCCACTTCCCACCCATTAATTTGGTTGATTTCCATCCACCGGCGAGCAAAACCCTCCGCCATTGGGCTTCGGCAAGTGTTTCCTGTACATACAAATAAGAGAAGTTTCGTCATAAGAGGTTGCAGATATGGTTACTATCGTATTGAATACGCATTGGTGCAACCCGTACCTTCTGGAATTAGATCGTTGGAATTCTTACCTGAACAAGAAATTGCTGGCCTGCTTGCCGAGTTAGGTGTCACAGAGTCCCCCAAGGGGGAATCTTGCGTTTGCCTTCAAATGGAAAGCACGCAGTGTGATGTGCAAGATTACCTCTGCAAAGAAGGCTCTTGTGATGAGATCGAAGGTCAATGCCACAGCCTCACCGAAGAAAAACTTATCGAAGCATCATGTGAAGCTGCGAGAAGAATTCATCAAGGTCAAACCCTACTCATTCCAGCTGGAAAATGGCGGTCGGTGTTTGATGCCGTTGCATTTAGTATGGCAACAAATGAAGCGTGGCAGGAATTTGACGCTTCGGCAACAACAATGCTCAACACTCGTGACCCGCTTCTTTTTGAGAGTGGTGACGAACAATTGATGGTTGCCCTCATCCATGCAATTATGCAGGATGGTGAGGGTGTTGAGCAAAGCGTGTTCCTTGTTCCAACCGGCGCGCCTGTACTTATGCATATTCAACCCTCAGGACCTGTCCGTTTGTGGTTTGGAACACAAGTGTCAGCTGATGAAGTTTCTGGAGCATACAAAGATTAATTCGCGCATTATGCCTAGACGAAAAATGACACAGTGGTTCAAAAGTTCTCGGGCTTCAAAAATTAAAATCGCTAAAGCAAGAAAGGCTGGTGATTGGACAACGCTTCAATCTGCAGCGTGCGCATTGCAACTTGCAAATAAGCAGCGTTTTTCATTATCCAAAAACGGGCGGCGAGTACAAATTATAGAAACATACGAAGACATTGAGAATATTAAAGATGACGGGCGGTATCTCCTGTGCCCACCTCTTGTTGCAAAAAACGCTGGAGATCTCCAAACCTCACTTGATGAAACGGGCTTTTCCACAATTATTCTTTGCAGAGAACCAAAAACACAACTTGGGCTTTGCCCAATCGTGACCCTTGGCGACAACACAACAGTGAGAAGTCAAATAAAAGAACCGACAAACCCAGATAAACCTACCGCGAGTTGGTTTGATTCTGGTGTTGATGAACTTGGTAGGGTAATTGTCGAAAAAACAGAAACTTTGACAACCAATGATCGAAAACTTGATTATTTACTTGGTCACCTTTGTGCCGTTCCCGCGTACGATGGTCTCTATGTTGCTATTGGTACAATTTGCGATGCACTCATTGAAACAAACGAGTAATATCTAAGGTGGCAGAATAGGAAACAATCTGGTGGCATTCACAACAAAACTATCAACTCGTTACTGGCTTAAAACACTCATTATGGCAGTTGTCTGTCTTGTGCTTGGTTTGTGGGGAGTGTGGGATTATGTTGTTGCGATTCCAGAAAAAGAAGAAGCAGCAAAGCGTGCCGTTGTGCTAAAGGCTGTCAACGCAGCTTTAAATACTGAAAAAGGCAGCACCGAACGGAGTGATGCGAGTGTGTTGGTCAACTTGTCCCTTGAGTACTCCGCTAATGAACCTGTTGGAGAACCAGTGGGCGGTCAAATGGATTTGGGGAACACCGCGGGGTGGATCACTTCTTTAGAACTGTTTCAAGCCGCGCTTTCTTCTGGCGATTTTGAATTACAAGCGCAATCTGTAACATTGATAAATGATGGTCTCAATCAATATGGCAGTGTTACGCCGCCAAGTAAATATGATCGACCAATGCAGTGGGCATTTATTTTATGCATACCGTTTGGTTTTTATTACTTTTGGGCGTACGGAAAAATGTCAGCTAAAGCAAAAAAATATTGCCTTGATGATGAGGGTTCACTTACAACACCAGAAGGTGTTTGGACCGCTGAAGAAATAACCGACATTGATATGTCTCGTTGGATTGCACCAACTGGAAATGCCAGGGAAACCTGGAAAGCAAAGGCGATTACAAATGACGGGCAAAGGATTGTTCTTGACGATTATATTTTTGAAAATATGCATTTAATTATTGGATCGCTTGCACATAGGTTCTACCCAGAACAGTGGACGCCAATCGCAAAACGGGTAAAAGTCGAAGAATTTGATTCTGAGGACCAACAAGTAGAAGAAGAATAAAGTGGCCCTCTTAACCGCAACAAACTTAGTTAAAAGTTACAGTAGTCGCCGAGTTGTCGATCAAGTTTCTCTTGAAGTAAACGCTGGGGAAATTGTCGGACTACTTGGACCAAACGGTGCTGGGAAAACAACTACTTTTCGCATGTGCATCGGCATGATCACTCCTGAAGAAGGTCGGGTTTTGTTTAATGGCGAAGATGTCACATACTTGCCTATGTATCAACACGCTCGCAGGGGCATGGGGTATCTCGCCCAAGAACCAAGTGTGTTTCGTGGAATGTCTTGTGAAGATAATCTGTTAGCAATTCTAGAAACGCTTCCAATTCCAAAACCGATACAACGGCAGCGGTGTGATGAGTTACTCCAACAGTTTCACTTAGAACACAAACGAAAACATTTAGCAAAAACATGTAGTGGTGGTGAGCGGCGCAGGTTGGAAATTGCTCGGTCTCTCATTACGCGGCCGCAACTTATATTGCTTGACGAGCCGTTCGCCGCGGTAGACCCGCACACTGTCGAAGACGTACAAGCAGAGGTTCGAAAACTTGCCGATTCTGGTATTGCCATTTTAGTTACTGACCACGCTGTCCAACAAACATTGCATATTTGTGATCGCGCCTACATTATTGATAGTGGTAAAAACCTCATGGATGGTGACCCAAAAACCGTTATTAACGACGATGTGGTTCGTAAACATTATCTAGCTTCTACATTTAAGGGTGATGAGTTTGATGAATAATGTAGTGGTACAATCTTGGCTTATGCGTCCTCTTTTGGTTTTGATCCTCCTTCTTTCCACTGGGTGTGTTAAACGCACGCTTTCAATCACCACAACACCATCAAACGCGTTGGTGTGGCTAAACGATCGCGAAGTTGGGCGAACACCTTTAGAAATTGAGTTTTTGTATTACGGAGAGTACGACGTTCGAATTCAACACGTGGACTCGGAGTCCCTGATGACAACAAGATGGGTCAAGTCTCCGTGGTGGGATATGCCATTTGTTGATCTTGCTGCCGAAGCGATGCCGTTTGATTTGAATGCAAATCCAGTTTGGCACTTTGATTTGCAGCCACGTAACAACAACCTAGATGATCTTGTTCAGCGAGCAAATAGTTTTCGGTTGAAAGAGACGGACCAATAGGCGTGACACGTAGAACTCGATGGGTCATGCCTATAGTTATTGTTATTGCAGCGGCCGCCATGTCTTGGTGGTCAGCAAAAACGGCGGGCGCCGTTGAACTCCATGTCCGGAACGAAGTGATTGAACTTATTCCGTTGATTCGGAATAACCCAGAAATTGTTGACAAGATGGTTGTTAACCCAATTTTAAGTGAACCCGTAAGTAAAACACTGTCTGAAATGTCGAGTGGTTGGTCAGGAGACAAAAAAGATTTACTCGTAACAGTAACGACAGGTGACGACCCAAACTATGGCGACGGAACTGCTACGCATGTTGCAATTGTTGATGTGGGGAACCGTAACCCGGTTGGTCTTAGAATTCTTTGTGATGGGAAAAATGCACCCATGTTTATTATGGGAGTTTGGACACCATGAAGGTTTGGATAAACGGATCGTTTGTAGAAGATGGCGATGCTTCGGTAAGTGTTTTTGATGCTGGAATGCAACATGGTGTTGGGTTGTTCGAAACAATGCACGCACGCAATGGTGTGATCTTTCGTGGTAAACAACACATGGAACGTCTTGCCCAATCTGCAAGAATGCTTCGGCTTACTGAGCGGCTACAAACCGAACCACTTGTCGAAGCGCTTCAACTTTGTTTAGAAAAAAACAAACTTGAACAAGCGCGTGTACGCCTAACATTGACTGGGGGTAATCTCAGTATGTTGGGACAGGCTGGTGAAAGTGCTGACCCGAGTATTTTTATTCAGGCGCAACAACCAACTGAATATCCAGAGCAGTTGTTCGAAAAAGGGGTACATGTATCACTAGCAAGCGGCCGAACCAATCCATACGATTTTATGGCTGGGCACAAAACACTGAACTATTGGTCGCGACTATTAAATTTACAACTCTCGGCTGCTCAAAAATGTGGTGAGGCCCTGTGGCTCACGCCATCTGCACATGTTGTTGGTGGTTGTGTGTCTAACGTGTTCATCATACGAAACGGAAGACTTGTCACGCCGTATGCTCGGGGAGAAGAATCGATCGAAGATGAACCATCAGCGGTGCTTCCAGGCATTACAAGAAATACAATGTTTGCATTTGCACAAGATTTAGGGTTACCCACAGAACTTTCTCAAATATCACTCGATGAGTTTTTGTCCGCCGACGAGGCTTTTTTAACGAACTCTAGCTGGGGAGTTTTGCCTGTTGTTGGGGTTGCTGCGACGGTGCAAAACGAGGGGGAGGCCACTACAAATCTTCAGGAAATTGGAGATGGAAAGGTGGGAGAGTTGACAAAAAGTTTCCGCAATTCATATTGGAATTTGGTTGAAGAAGAAACTACCGTGTGATCATAGGCGGTTTTGAGGGGGTTTCCTAATTTTCACGTTTTTTCGACCCTCAGAATCGGATCCGGAAAAACCACTTACTGCAGACCAGACCCGTGAAACTATAGAAAGAATGAAATAAGCAACCATCGCCACCAGCCCGGCCACGAGCAGGAGCAATAATACAGGTATCAAAATAACCATTCCAAAGATAGCAAAGGCTATTCCTTTTGGAGAGAATCCTATTTTTTGATTGATCCGTACTTGCCGCAAATCCATGCTCAGAATGATACACCGCTGAGGGGGGTTTGGGCTTTTTGAAACCCAGCATGTTGCTATGATGGCACAAGCATGGATGCACGAGAAAAAAGCACAACA
>JACNLW010000039.1 GCA_014381305.1 Planctomycetota bacterium | reverse complement strand
AGGTTAACACCTTGACTGTTATGGCTAATGAATCTTACGAAGACTTCGCTACTCAGCTACAGAAGGAGATTGAAGAGGAAGGCGGAATCAAGTTTGGCGTTGTTGAACAGCACCTCTTTGCGAACATCCCCGTGTTATTCGATGGTCATACGATCGAATATCTAGGTGTTGAGAAATCGGAACAAGTGTGGGACTATTTAAAAGAAAAGAGCTATATAGATGCGAGGGGCAAGATACAAGATTCTCTTCGCGCAGATATTAAAGCTGGAAAAGTTGAATTGCCCAAAGATATGATCGTGCACTCCGAAAAGATCATAAACGTTTTGCGTAAGACCGCTGGTTCACTTAATATCAAAAACGCTGACGACAGGAGAAGGGTGGAACTTAACAAAGGCATCTTTCTTAGTGAAGAATTCAAGACGCTTTGGGAGTGCATAAAGTATAAAACTACTTTTCGAGTTTCTTTTGACAGTGAGACGCTGATCCAGAAATGTGTAGATGAAATAAATAAAAACCTCATTGTTGGTCGTGCTAAATTCATCACCCGATTACATAGGCAACGCATCGATAGAGGCGGGGTGCATGGAGATCAAGTGGATGAGCAGCACTCTATAGCTAAGGCTGAAGATTATCAGTTGCCTGACCTGTTGAGCTACTTACAAAACGAAACTAATCTGACTCGCCGTACGTTGGTAGAAATACTACAGAGAAGTGATCGGCTTCAGGATTTCAAAAATAATCCTCAAAAGTATATTGAGCAGGTAGCGTCTATTATTCATCATCAAAAACGTTTATTGATAGTGGACGGCATTAAATATCAGAAAATTGGTGACGAGCATTTTTATGGACAAGAGCTTTTTGAAGAGAACGAGCTGTACGGTTACTTAAGCAAAAATATGCTTGAAGCTGATAAGTCAGCATATGACCACGTAATCTACGATTCCCATGTCGAAGAAGAATTTGCACGAAAGTTTGAAATAAATGAAGATGTGAAAGTTTATGCCAAGCTTCCTGCTTGGTTCAAAATAGAAACGCCATTAGGAACTTACAATCCAGACTGGGCAGTATTGATTGAGATTGAGGGTAAGCAGAAACTCTACTTTGTAGTTGAGACGAAGCATAGTCTTTTTTCAGATGCTCTGCGTCCGGCCGAACAAGCTAAGATTGACTGTGGGCGAGAACACTTCAAGGCTCTAGGAAACGACGTGGAATTTACAGTTGCGAACTCCTACGACTCATTTGTGGAAACATTATCAACTGTTTCGTGACAGTCTTATTGCTCCTTGCGCTCTAGATTTGTAAGCCGGAGCTATCTGTCGGAACTCTTAACCTTGTATATCATCGACTCCATACATGAATTCGTATATTGAATATGCGACACTGGACTAGAATTTATGTAGAGTTGTAAGTAGAGCGAAGTTATTTTTATATATCAATTTGTTATTAAATGGGAGGTATTTTTCATCTTCAATCACTAAGTATCGAGTCCACTTTTTGTTGATACGGCTATTCACCCCGCGGCGGATGTTTTGTTACTGATTGCGTGATAGGGCGCGTGCTCATAGTGCCATCGACGGCACTGTCAATCCTACACCCTTAGCCACCATAGATGCCAGTAGGTTTCACTCGTTGGGACACTCTTGGCACCAAGTGTTTTTTTCAATTGAAAGTAAATCAAGTTCCCAGCGATGGCCTTGTGCACATTCAAACTCGAGTCGATCTTGTAACAGATGTAACTTTCCATCGTTCTCTTTTGCGCGTTTATCCATGTCTTGAATAAGTTCATCCATGTGTTGTGTAATCGCTACCATAAACAAACTAGTAAACAAATCCGTAAACGAATTAGGAATTACTTCGACCAACATATCGTCACTCCACACCTCTAGCATGCCCCCTGAATTAATTTTCCAGTAGTCACCGTTGGGGCGATTTACGGATATTGGTTGATCGGTGGGATTTGTAAGTGTGATAGTCCAATCATCAATCGTTGTTTCAAAACCATATCTGAAATGCACATCGTCTTCGATTGGCTGGCCTTGCTCGTCTAGTGTTTGAGGAATTGGAACTCCGGTTATTGTTACGGGCAGAACCTTTTGGCTATCTTTCTCGTTTAATTGCATATAGACCATTGTGTACTCCCCGTTCTTTTCTTTTAGTTCGTAGGATTCGGACCAATTGAAAGCGGTAGAGTTATCTGCTTTTAATCCGTGAATTACCCAGCGCGGGGGCGTGAAAAAATCGGAACCGTTTTTTGCCATATCTCGTTTGCTCATGCAACCAAGAAAAGAGAATGAAACGGCGATACAAAGAGTTAATGTAATTTTATTCATAGTATGTAATCCACCAACGGTTTGCGCCCATGGATTTTGCATGGTTATGTAAATCTTCTATTCGGTTTGCAGGTACGCTAACAGCTCAAAAAACAAAGACTTGGTACACTTTCCTTTTAGCCCTGTTAGCTCAGTTGGCAGAGCAGCTGACTCTTAATCAGCGGGTCGCAAGTTCGAGTCTTGCACAGGGCATTTTAGAATGAGATAGTTCGAGTTTTACTCTGCCAACGAAGTTGGCAGGCATGGGCTCTTCATCCCCCTCGGTAGCAAGTTCGAGTCTTGCACAGGGCATTCATTTAAAAAAAAGGGAAGCCAAGGGCTTGCCGCATCACAATTGCTCAAAATTGGTTCAAAAACCGCGGTTTGTAGCAATACCGAACAAAACCCTATCATGACTGACATAATGGTGTCAGGGCACTCACCGATACTACTCAGGCACCGGAAAGGGCTCCATGGTGGAGAGCCCTGAGGGTGCATGAAGGTACTTTTATTCTCGAAACACAGAAGGAGCAAACCATGGTCATCAGAACAATAGATACAAACTTGATTCGTCACTATGCAAAGTCTAGCCGCCTCGGTGCAACAGCTAGGTTGGCTGCCGTAGGTCGTAATTGCCACTCGCCCCAAGATCCCCAGTGCCGTCGTGGTAGTGGGCCTGCATTGCGTCTGAGCGTGAAAGAACAGATGCAGCAAGACGAGCTTGCGTCATTGCGACAACTTCGGTGCGATGTCAAATTGCTCAGTGGCGATCTTGATCATGACATTGCTATTCTCAATATCGTTGCGTAAACACATCTGTTGGGATGAGACGATTTGTTTGGTAGCCCTTACACTTCATCATCTCAGATGGATGAATTAAAGAACAGTGCAGATCGCGCGGTACAGCGAGTAGAAGAACTATTTTCTTCAGAGGCGATTGAGCGATTTCGGCTTATTTTAAGTGACGAAGATTACGCTGCTGCGTTACAAAGTTTTTCCCAGCCCAAACCAGTCGTGTTTCGCGTGAACACGCTTCGATCAACTGTTGCGGAAGTCTTAGAAGAAATTGAATCCGCTGGTGTAGTCGTTTCTTCAATTCCGTGGTGTCCCCTCGGGTACAAGTTAGAGGTTGGAACCATTCGTGACCTCCAAGCGTTGCGATGTGGAAAAGATGGGTTGATCTACATCCAAGCGGCGTCAAGTATGACCGCGGCGCACGCCATGCAACTCGAAGAGGGCATGAGTGTACTTGACATGTGCGCTGCACCGGGAAGTAAAACTTCCCAACTCGCAGCAGCGATGAACAATACAGGAATTATGGTTGCGAACGATCGAAGCAAAAAACGTCTTTACCGGTTGCGAGAAATTTTACAGTGGCAAAACGCAACGAACGTAGAAATTCTTTGTGGAGCTGGAGAGAAGTTGGGAAAAACACACGCAGATTGTTTTGACCGAGTCCTCGTGGATGTTCCATGTAGTGGAGAAGGTCGGTTCCGGATTGAAAAACCAATTCGATTTGAAAGGTGGAACGTGCAGGCGATTCGCCGGCTCGCAAAATTACAAGAGCAGTTACTTATTGCTGCGCTGCGCTGTGTTAAAGTTGGTGGCAGAGTTGTTTATTCAACATGTACGTTTGCGCCAGAAGAAAATGAATGCGTGTTGGATCGAGTTCTCTCGCGAAGTTCGATTCACGCAAATGTTCTGCCGATTCCCAAAGAACTCCTGCCAACTTCTTCAAGGTCGTCACTATCTCATTGGGGTGGTAAAACGTTTGCAAATAATCTTGAAGGTGCAATTCGTATCGTTCCCAATGAAACTACGACAGGTTTTTTCGTTGCTGTGTTAGAACGCGAACACTGAATGAATCAATAATGCACAAACTGCAACCTATGAAGAGTGTCCCGCGATCTCATAAAAAAGTAATGGGTTTCAGAAAGTAACCCTTATGCGTATCGTTCAACCATCTCTTTTGTAAGTGACGAAACTTTATCTACTAGTTCTGTTGGTTTTATAACTTTGCAACTTGGTCCCATGCCAAGAATCCACCAGACAATTTCGTCTAGACCAGAGACGGTACACGTAAATGTACACGATTCATCATCGTGCCATTCAATATTCTGTGTGGCATGCCATTGCGTGTCGCTGATGGTGAGCGAAAACGGATGATCAAACTTAATTTCAACTTCATAATCTTTCTGTCCGGGGATCATTTGCCATGCGTTCCCAAGGTGCTTTTCAAGCGTAAACGATGCGGGTACTTCTGAAGCGTGCTTCGTAAGTTCCATTTTTAAAAACCGACTCAATTTCAGTGTACGTATAGCGTCTCTTCCTTCATGAAATCCAACGATGTACCACGCTCTTGTTCCAAAGAACAAGGCGTATGGATGAAACAAGAAAACCTCATCTTCACTTCCGCCGCCGATGCTGTCATATTTGCATTCAAGAATTTTCTTCTTTAACAGCGCACGTTGGGCAGTGTCGTAGATATCACCATACCCTTCCTCGTCCATGGTGGGCGAGGTTCTTAGTTGCATCGTTTGCAACCGTTCAGTTAACTCTTCTCGAACAGCAAGTGGTAACTGAGATTGAATCTTATGGATTGCCATGGACGCAGGGCGAATAAAAGGAATTGCACCACTGTCTGCTAATGTTTCACACAAAGCAGACATCGCTAATGCCTCCTCAATCGTCAATCGAACTGGCGGCATAAAGTATGTACCGTTAATGGTGTACCCTTTACTTCCTCCATCGGTTTCAATTGGAATCCCCAATTCCTTGATTTGTTTGATATCCCGAAAAATAGTTCGTTCCGCAGTATTGAACTCGTTGGCGAGCGCTTCAGCAGTCCAACCCCGTTGCGTTTGAACGAGTGTAATAATTTGCATCAACCGGTGAACTTTGGTGTATTTAACTGTCATACGTATAGCGTAGCAGCCTTTAGATCTTTGACCCCAAAAGTTGCAGGGCACAGTTTGCACTGTGCCCTGCAAAGAGGTTTATTCAACTCTTCGACGTTTTTTCAAAAGCCCAAGAGCGAAAAGGAGGGTTGCGGGGGGGGCAGGGACGCTCCCACCATAGGGTGGTGATGTAGATTTGCTGTCATCTAACCGATCCACAGAAGCAGTAAAATTTGTTGACCAATCAGGCGTTGATACAGGCAAGTTGGGTGTAATTTCAACTTCTTCAATGAACGCAATTGATAGTAACTCATCCTTTGTTGGAAGCGGTTTCTTTTTCTCTTGTACATCAAACCAAGTTGGACCAGAGAAACTTGGATCCCACGTTGCTTCACCCGGTTCTGGTGCTGGATCCTGACCCGTATGGCCAAAGATTGTAATTTTCTTGGGTTGTTGATTTCCATAGTCGCCATTGTCAAGGTCTGCAATTGCTAATGAACTAACAAATACCGTGGATGCAAGAGAGATAAATATTAATTTTATAGTTGTCATGTTGAACCTCCTCACGATTCTTCTACAACGTTGCCGGTATTGAGTAATTCCCAGCCAGTTTCTTTGAATTGAGGGAAACGACCCATTGTTCCAGTAATGAGTCGAATGTCGTCTCGATCAATGACAACAGGAATGTCTTGACCAGTCCAACCAATGAGTCTGTTTCTTCCTTCGAATTGCATGGAGAAAACTCTTTCTCGCATCGCCCAATGATTCAGTCGATCTGCAACTTCATCAGCTTTGTTTGTAAACATTGCCATGTATCGTTGTAAATCTTTTTCATCTGAGATATGTCGAAGAACAATGTTACACCCAAAAATGCACCACCAGCCGTAACTTTCAAGCCAATCACCTTTTGTTACATTGTCGACATCGACTATTGGTGTGAGACCATCGACAATTCGCGCCAACGCTTCTCTTGCGTCATGGCGGCCAAGAATAACATCAACTTCTACAAGTCCTCCACGGCAAGTGTTTGCTATGCCACCGAATGAAACATGAATGTTTCTTGCAGCAGATTCATATAATTCTGCTGCTTCGGTTAACGATCTTCGTGAATTTTCCGCGTGTAAAACAGCATTCTCTGGATCGATGTCAAGCATTCGCCTTTGGGATTGTCCAAGAACAAACCACGCATGTGCTTGAGCAACTAGGTCTCGATTCGTTTTTGGAGCAGATTCTTTGTACACATCGACAACACGTTGCGCCATTCCTTGCGCTTCAGCAAGTTCCCACAGTGTGTAGTGCGCATTTGCAGCAGTTGTTTGTAGGAGTAGCCGAAGGCTGGTTGAAATTGGATGTTGTCGAAGACCGGATTGAGCAGCAGTAAGAACTTTGCTAAATCGACCGAGCCCATCATATCCACCAGCAAGTCGGTTATACGCTCTTGCTTTATCTTCACTGGTCTTTGCAACTCGCAACGCAATTTGTGAAGTTTCAATCATTTGTTGATATTCACCTTTTCTGTGCAATTGCTTTGCTTTTTCATCAAGCTTTTCAAATGAAGTTCTCGGTCGATTCTTCTCAACTTCTTCTTCACCATCGCAAAGCCATCTGGCAACTTCGTCGACAGACCAATCGAGCATCTCTGCGATAAACATCACGAGTTCAATTTTTGGCGATCCACTTGTGGGCACAAGTTTTGTCGAGTCGCGCCCTAGCATTTGCGCAAGTTCACGTCGCGTTTTGCCTCGATATGTTTGTGCTAACTCGAGCAATTGTTCGAGTCGACTCTTCCGTAATTTGATTCCTATTTCTGTCATTGTTCTCTCCTGATCTTCTCTTTGATCAAGTTTCAATCGGGTCGATATTGTCATCCGCGATGACTATTGCACGCAAGCTGCAGTCCACCACCAACCCCAGTACTTGAGCACGCTACACGAAGATTTTGCCATCTCGCCGAAAAGTCGCCTTTTTTCTTGGAAGTTTTTTTTGGCGGCATTCCGCCAAAAGGCACAGTTTAGATTTCGGGCAACTTTTTTAAGAATTTGCCAATTTGTGGGTTACAACACTGACACACAAGCCGGCGGTCGGCTTGTATTGGAACTGTAAGTTGTGACTTAAAAATGAGTTACAAGAAAAAGTGCATATTGCACGAAGAAAGGAATCGATTATGTTTGCATGGAAAAGCATGGTATTGGGATTGGGCTTGCTGGTGTCTGTCGGTGTTTTACCGGCGTGCCAGAACGGCGGTACATTTGAAGGGGAAGTTATTACGCCTCTGGTAAGAATTACAGGAGATTTCACATTATTTCCAATTGGTGATCCTAGAGCGATTGATATAGATGGATTGATTCCAACCCCGATTACTTTTAATGGTGACGATTATTTTTACTATCCCTCTACAGGCTGGATATTAAATCCGGCGACTGGTCAGTTTTTTCAACTGGATGATCCAACTTGGCAAAAATTTAGAAGAGAGTTTAGAGGGACGAGCTTTGGAGGAAGAAGTGGCGATAGGACAAGTGCAACTTTTGAACTAAAAGGCACGGGGCAAATGACACCAATGTGGAATGCAGTCTTGGATCCTTCAACGGCGGAGATTTCAATTTCTCTCGTTTGCTATGGAGATATGGTTTTGCCAATTTGGGATACACAACGATGGCCTTCACTTCATCGGAACTTGTTTGTATTTCCTGACGGAATTGAAGGCTCACCCGACCCAATGAACATGGAATTGTCTGGTGATGCATGCGATGTCTTTGGGTACCTCGCTGCATTTGGGTTATTGGAAATGGATACAACGATGAATCAAACGAATTGGTTTGCTGTTGTAGATGAAGAAAATGAATTGGTTGACATCTTTGTTGAAGATGTTCTTTTGACAACGATCGAACTTCCACACTAAGGAATCTAACGAATGATTGATCAACAATCTTTAGTCCTCCTCTTCTTTGTCGCGGCCATGTTCTTGGTCGCAGGCTCTCCTTGCTTCGCACAAACTTGTGCGGGGTGGGGAGAGCTCTATGAGGGGTCGAGAAAAGAACGAAATGTAATAAAAGATAACGCGAGTATTAGTAAAATGAATATAGACAAAACAACACATGAACAATGTCCGATTTGCGCAAGCAAAGAAACCACAAGTGAGTTAAAACCAGAAGGCGAAATATCAGGATCAGTTTCAGTGACTAGTGAGGGGAACGTGTGGCTGACAATATTTCTTGACGACATCGCAATATTTGCTCGAGTCCATTTGTTTGAGCGAGAGAATGGTGAATTGGCGTATAGGCTCGTTGTCGAAGAATTAGAGCGAGCCGAGGGAACACACGGTTCAGTCTCATCAGACGCGCTTGGAGTTCTCGATGAAAAAGCAAGAATGGCAGAATTTTCAACACAAGACGAGGCGACATTAGAACTGTTGCGATTGATAGACGCACTTGGTCTTGATATTCAATCAGGTTCACGAAAAGCCGTCCCAGTCGCAATTGGATGTGGTTGGCGTTCTCCTGAAACGACAAAGACCATGATTGCTGAAGCGATTGCTGATCAAAAAGCTACTGAAGGCAAATAAGTTTGACTATCTACAGGGGCACGCAGCGCTCGCCTTCTTTGGCAATACGCTCGCGTGTCCCTTCAGGGGTGGAATTGGAAATGCGGGTATCTTATTGACTGATATGAGCGATCAAACTCCTGAACTAGTTGCTTTCTCTAAACTCACTATTGGGCTTCACTCTCTGGTACTCAGTGAGAAGGCCAAACAAAGTGAGTGGATGACTGCTTCGATCACGGATAATGGTTTAAAAATATTTGGTGTTTCAATTACAGATTTGCGGGGGCAAGCCGAATTGTGGGTGGGCCGAATTCATCCTAGCGACATAGATGCTGTGATTGCAGCTTTGTCAGAAACAGATGAATCTACAGAACGAACGATCTTTTATAGATTTCGTGATGCGAATGATCGGTATAGATGGATCGAATTCCGTTTTTCAAAAATCAGTGACCAAACAGTTGTCGGTTTCGTAAGTGATGGGACGCAAAATCGTGCGAATGAATATTTTTCTAGGTTACATATTGCAGGAAGGACAAGCCTTGCGAGTTTGTTAGAGAGTGGTGATATCAACGCAAACATAAATTCATTTTTAAAAACGCTTGGTTCAGCGCTTGCTGTGGATCGAGCGAGACTTGTTCGGTTTCGAACGGATGGGCGTGCATTTATCACACACGAATGGATACGACGAGACAATGTAGGGAATATCGAACTTCCAACGCAAATACCGGAAGAAGCAGTTGCATGGTGGAAAGAAAAACTTGACAAAGAAGGCAGCATTGCAATCGAGTCAAGTGATCGAACAGATTTGCCAAAAGGAGTTGCCGATGCGATAGCGGAGTGTTCGGTAAATGCAATCCTTGCTGTGCCCGCAGTGATCAACGGAACCGTTGAAGCGTTCGCATGTTTTGAAATCATGGATGGTATTCGGCACTGGCTTCCAAACGAAATTTTAGAAGCAACAGTAGTTCTTAATGGGTATGCTCGTTCCATCGAACGGCGAATTGAAGATAGAGAGCAAGCAGCAGAGGAGTTTAAACTCCGATCAAGTGAAGAGCGCTATCGGTTGATTACAAGTCATTCCCCAGTTGTTTTGTTTGGTATCGATACGAATGGAACTTTTACGTTGAGTGAAGGGCGCGGTCTTGGCAGCATGGGCGCGCGAGCTGGCGATGTTGTTGGGCGAAGTATGTACGAACTCTATCGGAATTACCCCGAAGTTCTTGAACATGCAAATCTCGCGCTTGCGGGTGAGGAATCTCATGCGAGAATTAAGATTGGTGACCAGATTTTTGAGACATGGTTTACTCCTGTAAAAGATGATGATCAAATGATCGTTGGAGTTTCAGGCGTTTCAGTTGATATTACAAGACGCCATGAACTTGAAGAACAACAGTTGATCATGATGCGAGAACTTGACCATCGGGTGAAAAATAATATTGCGTCGGTGATGTCTCTCGTTGAGTTATCAAAACAGGGCGCTGCATCGGTTCAGGAATATGCAAAAACACTCAATGGGCGATTGCACGCCCTCGCTGTCGCACACTCCACACTTGCTAAATCACATTGGAGCGGTGCGTGGCTCCGAGATATTCTTCAGTTAACACTTCAGCCGTACATGGCTGGACCGAGAAATCAAATCCAGTTTGAGGGTCCAGATGTTGAATTGTTTGGTGTATTAGCGAGACCGATGTGCATGGTGATTCACGAACTTGCTACAAATGCAATGAAACATGGTGCATTAAAGGTTGATTCTGGAAATGTATTGGTTTCAACAAGAATTCTATCTGATGAAAAAGTTCATCTCTCATGGATAGAAACAGACGGACCCGAAATGCCAACTGAGCGAATTCCAAGTACCGGAACGTCGTTGCTTGAAGGTCTTGTGAGTCACGAGATGAACGGAACGATCAGCATAGATTTTAAAAAATCTGGCTTGCATTGTGTGATCAAAGTTCCACTAAATGAGTCGTAGTAAACGTTACAATGCGGGGATGTCAAAACCATGTCCTGATCAATGTAATGTGTTACTCATAGGGGGGGGAGGTCGCGAACACGCAATCGCGTGGAAACTTTCTCAATCTCCAAAACTTGGAAAGTTATATGCAACTGATTGTTCAAACGGCGGCATTGCATCGCTCGCCGAGCCATGCGAAGAAAAATGGGATAAAGATAGAATTTTCTTCCTCAATCGATGGTGTGACAAACACGAAATTGATCTTATTGTTGTAGGTCCTGAAATTCCACTTGCCGAAGGTATTGCAGATGAATTAGCGACTGATAAGCGCCTCGTCTTTGGGCCGACAAAAGATGGAGCAAAGATAGAATCTGATAAGTCGTATGCAAAAGATTTGATGCGTCAAGCTTCTATCCCAACCGCCGATGCACGGTCCTTTCAGGATGCAGCTTCTGCAAGACAATATATTTTGCGAGGAATTGACAGAGAGTTTACAGATGATCGGATGCCTGAATTGTCTCGTGAAGTCTTGACTATTCTAGATAACCTGTCTAGTGATCCGAGTTGGATCTTCCAAATGTCTGATGAATTGCGTAAGAATTTTGAAACTCGCGTAGATCCATGCGTAGTAAAAGCAAGCGGTCTTGCAGCAGGTAAAGGCGTAATCGTTTGCAGAACAGTCGCAGAATCACTTGATGCAATTCATCTCATCATGGAAGATCAAGCATTTGGTAGCGCAGGTGGCACAGTTCTTATCGAAGAGTTTATGGAAGGTCAGGAAGTAAGCGTATTGGCACTCGTTGATGGTAGAACAATTTGGGTATTAGACTTGTGTCAAGATCACAAACAAGTTGGCGAGGGTGATGTTGGTGCAAATACGGGTGGCATGGGTGCGTATAGTCCAGCACCACTACTCGATGATGCAGCGATGGAGTTTGTGGAACGAGAAATTTTAGTTCCTGCAGTTGATGGTATGCGACGAGACGGAGTTGAATTCCGTGGTGTTCTGTACGCTGGGATTATGTTGACACCCGCGGGACCAAAAGTGTTGGAATTCAATTGTCGATTTGGTGATCCAGAAACACAACCGCTTATGATAAGACTTCAAGGAGATCTTGTAGATATTCTCTGGCGTACTGCATCGGGGCAACTTGAAGGAGCAGAAATATCTTTTGACGAGCGAGTTGCATGCTGTGTCGTGATGTGCAGTGAGGGATATCCAAGTGCGTACGAGAAGGGAAAAGTAATCACGGGGATTGAAAATGCTGAATCTGAAAACCTAGTAGTTTTTCACGCAGGGACAAACCTCTCTGAGAATACATTGACCACTTCAGGTGGTAGGGTGCTTGGCGTGACAGGTCTTGCTGATGAATTAGAAATTTCAAAAGATCTTGCGAACGCTGCATGTGAACAAATTTCATTTGACGGAGCATTTTGGCGAAGTGATATCGGGTGCCGCGTTTTAAACAAGAAAACAGTAAACGCAAAGTAAGATAAAAAAGCAGAGTGCTTTAATTCCGTAACGAACTGATCTCGTCTCGAAGTAACGCTGCTTTTTCAAAATCTAGATCATCCGCTGCATCAAGCATATTTTGTTCGAGTAACTCAATACGTTCTTCAACATTGAAATCATCCGCAGTGCCGTGTTCATGGAATGCTTCACGTGCGGTTTGCCTTGCTGATAGTTCGTTTTCAATCCCCTTACGGATTGCTTTTTGAATTGAACTCGGCGTGATGTTATGTTCTTCGTTGTATGCAAGTTGAATCTTTCTACGTCGATTTGTTTCATCCATCGCACCCTGCATTTGGGTGGTGATCTTGTCTCCGTAGAGAATGACTTTCGCTTTTACATGACGCGCGGCTCGACCCATTGTTTGCACCAAGCTTGTTTCGCTTCGAAGAAAACCAGCTTTGTCCGCATCGAGAATGCAAACAAGTGACACCTCAGGCAGGTCTAACCCTTCTCGAAGGAGATTGACTCCGATGAGTACGTCAAACTTACCTTCACGCAATTCACGTAAAATTTCGAGACGTTCAAGCGTTTCAATATCACTGTGTAAGTATCTGCACTGCAATTCAGTTTTGCTGAGATATTCTGACAAATCTTCAGCAAGTTTTTTTGTTAATACAGTAACAAGGATTCGTTCCTTGTTTTTGACACGCTCTCTTGCAGCTTCAAGTAAATCTGGAACTTGCGTTGAGGCAGGGCGAACTTCAACAATTGGGTCAAGAAGCCCAGTTGGTCGAATAATTTGCTGTGCAACTTCACCCCGTGAACGCTTGAGTTCATACTCGTTGGGTGTTGCAGAAACATAAATTGTTTGTGGAGTAATGTCTTCGAATTCATCGAATGTCAACGGGCGGTTATCAAGCGCACTTGGCAATCTGAAGCCATGTTCTATGAGTGTCCGTTTTCGTGCTTGATCACCGTTGTACATTGCACGAACTTGCGGCAAAGTCACATGAGATTCATCGATGAACATGAGCCAATCATTTGGATCTCTGTTTGGCACGTGCCTAAAATAATCAAGCAAACAAAAAGGCCGGCTTCCTTTGGGTCTATTTTCTAAATGTCTTGCGTAATTTTCAATCCCACCGCAGTACCCAATTTCTCGGATCATATCGAGATCGTATCTTGTTCTCGCTGTAATTCGTTGGGCTTCGAGGAGTTTGCCTTGGTTCTTAAACTCTTCGACGCGTTCCTTTAGTTCTTCACGAATGGATTTGGTTGCTTGTCTTAGTCCTTCTTCTGGCATGACGTAGTGAACGGCAGGAAATACAAACACATCAGTTTCTTCTGCGAGTGTTTCGCCTGAAGTTGGATGGATCAATTCAATGCGTTCAATCTCATCTCCAAAAAACTCTACCCGAACTGCGAATTGTTCATACGCTGGATATATTTCAAGTACGTCTCCTCGCACACGAAATGTACCTCTAGTAAACTCAACGTCGTTGCGAGAATATTGCATTTCTGTAAGTTCAAGAAGGAGCGCACGGCGTTCGATTGTTTTGCCACGTGACAAACCGACAATGCGATTGTGATATGAATCGGGTGAGCCGAGCCCGTAAATACAACTGACTGATGAGACGATGATGACATCGTCCCTTGTCATCAAACTACTGGTTGCTTTTAGGCGAAGCCGATCTAGATCATCGTTTCTCGCTGCGTCTTTTTCTATATAAATATCGCGTTGAGGAATATACGCTTCGGGTTGGTAATAATCATAATAACTGACGAAATACGAAACAGCGTTGTGAGGAAAAAGCGCTTGCATCTCCTCGAAAAGTTGTGCTGCAAGTGTCTTGTTGTGGCTCAGAATCAGTGTAGGTTTATTCACTTTCGCAATGACATTTGCCATCGTAAAAGTTTTCCCTGTGCCCGTTGCGCCAAGGAGAGTGTTGCACCGTTCACCAGAATCAATCCAAGTAGAGAGTTGGTCGATCGCTTGTGGTTGATCTCCCTTTGGTGCGTACTCACTGACAAGTTGAAACATTTACACTGGGTACTTACTGTCGTATGTTTCTTGATCCATCAAATCATCAGCAGTGGTGTCTTCGACCCGTATTTTGATAAGCCATCCTGCACCAAATGGATCGCTGTTGAGAATTGATGGGTCATCAACGACTGCGGCGTTTGACTCAATTATTTCTCCAACAAAAGCAGAGTTCACATCACTTGTTGTTTTAACAGATTCGACTTCACCAAGTGATTCGCCTTTGTCGATCGAAGTGCCATCATCTTGCATTTCAACGTACGTAATATCGGTGAGTTCATTGGCGGCAAACTGGGTAATGCCAACTGTGACGATATCGCCATCAATTCGAAACCATTCGTGGGATTGGGAAAATTGACAATCAGTGGGGGTGGGCATGCGTAGGATCCTTTGGGATTAGTTTTTCTTTTTCTGATGCCTCCATGGCATAAAAGGGTATAGTACCGCCTCAACGCCTACTTTCGGGCTTGTTTGGCGAATAGATTTTATGACTTTACTTCTGACTCTTGCAATCGAATCCTTGGATCCACTCATCGAAAATGGTGAGCATGGTGTTCTTGATTCTCCTGAGATTTCTTCCAACCAATTGGGTCTTCGTGGTGTGATGGTCAATGCAGATCATCTCTCAGGTTGGGGGCCGGACCAATACGACGCATTCCGAAATGCTGCAGACAAAGCACACTGCCCTTGTTTACTCCTGCGGGGAAGTCGACAACTCGATCTCGTTGGCGAGCAGGAAGCAGGGAGAGAGAGAATTCAAAGGTTAGCTGTCGCAGCGAATCGATTGGGATGCAACGCTGTTGCGATTACTCCAAAAGTTACAAGTGATGAACAAGCAGTAGATGCAATCGTTTCAGAACTTCGTGCAGCGATGGCTGTCGTAGAAAGACTAGATCTTAATTTGTTACTTCAACCATGCGAGGGTCTCACCTCTGATCCTGATGAATTGATTGAAGTTATTAAAAGAATTGGTGGCTTTAGAATTGGGGCGTTGCCTACATTTTCTTCGGCATCTCTTACTTCTGATCCACTTGAAACATTGCGAAAGTTAGCGCCGTACGCGGGCGGGATCGTAGCCGATTTTCCCTGCGGCAAAGGGAAAAAAAAGTTGGATCCAGTAGAAGGTCTCGTTGCAGTTCGTGAGGTTGGGTATTCAAACTCGGTTGCATTGCGTTATGTTGGTTCAAAGAATCCACTGAAAGAAATTGAAAAAGTCGCTGAGAAAATGAAAACTACACTTGAGGAACTGAAGTAACTATGTCGCAAGACCATCGATTAGTTGTAACGATTGACGGTGCTGCTGGGACAGGTAAAACTTCGGTTGCAAGAGAGTTGGCTCGCCGTTTGGGAACAGATTGTTTAGACACTGGAGCGATGTACCGAGCAGTCGCGGTGATTGCAGTTGATCAGGGAGTTGCTCCTAGTGACGGGAAAAAACTTGCAGCATTGGTTACAGAACAGGGGATACGATTTGATTGGTCACAATCTCCCCCTCCAATTTTACTTGCGGGCAAGGATATTTCTGTTCGAATTCGAGACCTTGATGTGAGTGCAGTTGTTTCAGTTGTTGCAGAACAATCTGAGATACGAAAAGTACTTGTGGAGCAACAAAGAAAAATCAGCCAAGATCATCCCACACTTGTAACAGAAGGTCGCGATCAAGGATCGGTAGTTTTTCCAGATGCAGCAGCGCAGTTTTATCTTGAAGCAGCGATGGAAGAAAGAACGAAACGCCGGTTACTGCAGTTACAGGAATCTGGTACGAATACAGATGCGTTGACGGTCGAAAACGATATTACATCCCGTGACAAAATTGATTCTTCACGAGAAGATAGCCCGCTCACTTGTCCAAGTAGTGCAATAGTGATTGATACTTCTGACAAAACAATGCTTGAAGTTGTAGACATCATGGAGCGAGTTGTACGGGAACATCTCGCTACTTTAGATCACGCATGATCGGCACGTTCCAAATACAACGGCGAGCTCCGGGAAGCAGTGCTTGGAGAGTATTGTTTTGGTGGTCGGTCGTTGTCCGTGTTCTCGGTTGGATATTTGTAGTTGTGTATGGATACCGGCGTCACGGTATAAAAAATATCCCAAAAACAGGTCCTTTGTTAATCGTTTCAAATCACCAATCACATTTTGATTCGCCGTTGGTGGGGTCGCTTGTTCTTGACAGACCATTTATGTCAATTGCAAGAGATTCACTTTTTACTTCAAAACTCCTTTCGTTTTTGATGCGCGCATTTGGTGTGATCTCAATTCGTCGGGGGGAGAGTGATACTGCAGCGATTCGAGGTGCGATTGCAGAACTCAAAGCAGGCGGATCGGTGATGTTGTTTCCTGAAGGGACGAGATCGCCAGATGGGAAAATAGGTGAATTCCAACGTGGTGTTTGGATGTTGATTCGCCGCGGAAACGCAACGGTCCTACCCGTTGCTTTGGATGGTGCGTTCGAAGTGTGGCCTGTAGGGGAGAAAATCAAGTTTGGCGGATTAGTAGAATCAGCGGCAGGTGAACCAATACCGGCTCAAGAACTTATAGACCTTGGTGAAACAGAAGGGATGGCACTTCTTAAATCAAAAATAGAATCCTTGCGTTTGATGTGCAGAGAAAATATTGATCGGCGATCAAAAAAGTAACACACTTGCAGATGAGTGAAACATTTTGAATGCAGCCCATGCAACAAGAAGCGCAAAAACAACTCTTATTGCTTTGATTGGCATTGAAGTTGATAGTTTTGCACCAATCCAGCCGCCCAACAACGCACCGGGTACAAGCCAAAGTGCGCCAATGATTGCGTAGCCTGCGTGCATATTAGAATCAGATTTTGTAATGATTTCAGAAAGCGAAACATCTTTCACAGTTGCACCGATGAGTGCTGTAAAAAACATAATTGCAGAAGATGAACCGATCGCTTTTCGGAGTGGAAGTTTGCAAACTCTGTTCAGCAATGGGACCTGAACAAGCCCGCCTCCGATTCCAAGAAGCCCCGCTGTGGTTCCAGTGATGCCGCCGGTAACACTTGCTCTTGACCAAGTTGTATTGGTTTCTTCTGGATTATGATTTTCTTGGTTAGCATTTTTTGGTCGAAGTGCTTCGAGTTGATCCCATAAGACCCAAAGTAGAAACAATCCAAACCCACCTTCAAGGTACGCCGCATGGAGTTGATTGGATAACCACGCGGCGAAAGAGATACAGATGATTGAAATTGGAAGTACTTTTTTGACAGTGTCTATGGAGACGTTCATCGCCCTGCGATGTCGGATTGCTGCGGTGAGAGATACGGCGGGGTTGACCGTCATCGCGGCTGCTTGTGCAAGGTGAAATGGCCAGCCAAGGATAAAACCAAGAACAGGAATCATGATCACAGAGCCACCAATTCCGAGTAGCCCTCCAAAAATCCCTGCACCAAGCCCCAAAAACAGTAACACCACAACATGAATCGGTTCCATCACACCTATTGTATACCACTAGGAATAAACTCACCCCCGGTGAGTTTCTTGTTATTTAGCGGTCATTTCAATTAACTCACCGGGGGTGAGTTAATTGAAGATGGCAGGAAACTGACCCCGGGTGAAATAATCTCTCATATCGCAAAGCGTGGTGTTCCGAAGCATGTGGATGCGATTAATTCACCCGCGGTCTGAATAAACTCACCCCCGGGAATAAACTCACCCCCGGTGAGTTTATTGTTATGTAGGGGTCATTTCGCTTAAACTCACCGGGGGTGAGTTTATTCGTAAAACGGATCTCGGTCTTACATGCTAGCGGGCGGAACGAATCAAAGTGCCTCGGTCAATGGGTGAAGAATTAGCGTTGGCTATATGATGTAAAAATGGAGTTTTGGTCCATTGTTGGTGATATTACGATTCTGTTAGGCGCAGCTGCGCTCATCGGGATCATCACTGAAAAAGTAGGGATTAGTGCTGTTGTTGGATATCTCATCGCTGGCACACTCGTTGGTCCTGGCATGCTGAATTGGATTTCTTCTGGCGAGGATGTGATTAGAGAGATGGCTGAAATCGGCGTCGCTTTGCTCCTTTTTACATTAGGACTAGAAATTGATGGGCAGAAACTAAAACAACTTTTTGGCAGGGGTATTTTTCTTGGATTAGGACAAGTACTTGGGACAGGGCTGTTGGGGTGGGCGATCTCACGATTGTTTCATGTAAATGAAGATACATCAATCATCGTTGGAGCAATGGCCGCGCTTAGTTCAACTGCAGTCGTAGCAAAAGTTTTGCAGAACCGCGCAGAGATAGATGCTCCCCATGGCAGGGTAATTTTGACAGTTTTGGTTCTACAAGACATTGCAATAGTCCCCCTTATGATTATTGTTGGAGTTCTTGGTGCAAAGCAAGGTGATACTTCTGTTGCCGTGTTGGTAGGAGGTGCCGCTGCAAAATTTGCCGCATTGTTGATTATTATTTTCCTTGTTGGTGTACTTGTGCTGCCAAGAGTGTTCGGTGCTGCCCTCATTCGAAGGAGTGCAGAATTGCCAATCGTAGTTGGAATCGTGACTTGCCTCGCTGCAATGTGGTTGGCGTTTCAACTTGGTGCATCTCCCGCACTTGGCGCATTTGTCGCAGGCATGATTTTGGCCGGTTCTCCATTTGCTGCGCAAGTCCGTGGAGATGTTGCTCCATTTCGAAGTATCTTCCTTACTCTTTTCTTTGTTACAACAGGCATGCTCGCAAACTTGCCGTGGCTTGTAGAGGGATACCATTTGATCTGGGTCATCGGCATTGCAATCGGGATCATTATTGCGAAAACAATAATCGTTTGGATTGTAGGAATTGCCTGTAACATTCCACGGAGAGTTTCTATCTCCAGTGGCTTATGTTTGGCGCAAATTGGTGAATTCAGTTTTGTATTAGGTTCTGCATCTTTGGCCACAGGAATTATCAGCGATGATGTTTTTCAATTGATGATTAGTGCATCGTTGCTCACCTTACTCCTTGCTCCATTATTGATAGTGAGGTCGAGGCAAGTTGCAAATTGGATCGATAAAAAACTTGGAAGAACCTTAATCGATGAAAGCGATGATGCAATTAAATCCATGAAAAACCATGTTATTGTGCTTGGGTACGGAGTTGCAGGAAAATCCGTTACCTCCTCATTGTTGGAATCGGGTAATCAAGTCTTGGTCATTGACATGGTGCCTGTGGGTGTACTTCAAGCAAGGAAGGATGGTGCTTCTTCAATTATAGGAAATGTGCAAAGAAGAGATATTCTTGAACACGCGGGTATTCGATCTGCAAAAATGGTTGTATCAACGTTGCCAGATTATCGGGCAACTGTTGAAACAATCGATCAAATCCGTTCGCTTTCTTCTTCAATTCCGATCGTAGCACGGGCGAGATATTCTCGGCACGCGACACTGTTCAGTTCTGCTGGTGCAGATATCGTAGTTGATGAAGAAGTGTGCGTAGGTCGCACACTTGGCGAGCAAGTGATGCGTCAACTTGGGTTGTAACTATAGTCCAGGTGCAAATCCGCGGCGCATTGTATTTTCGCAAATTGCCCGTGGTTCAACAAATTGCAACAAGTAATCTTTGCCACCAGCCTTTGAACCGACACCTGACATTCCAAATCCGCCAAATGGCATTCTTGAAACAAGCGCACCTGTGCACCCTCGATTGAGATACAAGTTGCCAACTCTAAACTCGCGTCTTGCTCGCTCGAGGTTCGCAGGTTTACGACTAAACACGCCACCAGTGAGTTTGTATTCAGAGGAGTTTGCTACTTTGAGTGCTTCGTCAAAATCTTTAACACGCATGACTGCAAGGACAGGCCCAAAAATTTCTTCTTTTGCGATTCGGTGATGCGGTTCAATGCCTGAGAAAATATGCGGACCAATATGATCCCGTCCTGTTTTTTCATCGAGGCCTTCAGGAACATTGCCTGCAAGTTCTAGTTTGCCCTCAGTTTTGCCTATCTCGATGTACGACTGAATTTCAGCCGCAGCCTTCGCGTCAATGACAGGTCCCATGTCTGTACTAGGATCTAAAACATCGCCAACGACAAGTGTTCTTGTTGATTCCACAAGACGTTCAAGAAAAATGTCGTGCGCTGAATCAACAACGATCACTCGGCTGCATGCGGAACATTTTTGTCCTTGATATCCAAACGCACTTTGTCTTACACCGAGTACCGCCTCGTCGAGATCAGCTGAAGCATCGATAATGACTGCATTTTTGCCGCCCATTTCACATACAACTTTCTTGACGAATGGTTGGTCTTGGGGTGTACGACCAGCGGATTCAAGAATGTCTAAACCAACTGCTTTTGAACCGGTGAATGCGATGATGGAAATTCTCGGATCGCGTACAAGCGCGGCCCCAACAATTGCGCCCGGACCAGCTGCATAATGCAAGACATCTCGCGGTGCGCCAGCTTCCCACAACATTTCGCAGATGTACTTTGCAATGCCAACAGTTTGACCTGCTGGTTTTACGATCACAGCGTTACCAGTGACAAGGGCGGCAACAGTCATGCCACAACAAATCGCCATTGGGAAATTCCATGGACTGATGACTGCAGCGACACCACGTGGTTGATAAAACTGTTGGTCAAGTTCACCTATGAACGCACCAATTCGATCGTGTTCAAACAGTTCTGGTGCCATTCGTGCGTAGTATTCGCAGAAGTCGATTGCTTCACACACTTCGCCGTCAGCTTCCCGCCATGTTTTTCCTGCTTCTTTCATGACAACGCCGCACATTTCATCACGGCGGTTTCGCATGATTGCTGCGGCCTTCACCAATACTTGTGAACGCACAAGTGGGTCGGTATCCCGCCAACTTGGAAAAGCTGCTTCTGCTTGTTCGACAATTTTGGACATTTCTTCAACAGTCTCTACTCGTGTTATCTCTGGAATTGTTGCTGCGTTTATTGCTGCGGCAAAGTTCGTTCGTGCATCTGCATCAGCAAAATCACGGTACGATTCTGTAAAGAATGGTCTGTTGTCGCCAACACCTTCAACTGCAGGTGAAAGGCGATGTCTTTCTGGCGCTTCTTCGATTCGTGCAACTCCCGGATCAATGCCTTCATGTTGAACATGCGGAGATGCCAGCAACACAGAAGCATCGGCATCGTCAACAAAGCTGCTTCGAAGCCAAGATTCGTTTGAAGTGTTTTCTAAAAGTCGGCGAACCAAATACGCCATGCCCGGAATCATTTCTCCAACTGGGACGTATTCGCGAAGTCGCAAGCCTTCACTGAGAACACCAGCTTTGAGTTGATCAGCCATGCCTCGTAACATTTGTAACTCTAGCGCGGCAGGGGGCAGGTCATGTTTTTCAAGCAGGGCCATCGCGGTTGCGATGGAACGAATGTTGTGCGACCCAAGTGCAAGTTTTACGCCGCCTTGTCCATTTTCTTTCGGTGTTGATTCGATAAACAGTGCAGCCATCCGCTCAAAACACGCATCGGTATCAACCTTGCGGCTCCACACTGGCACTGGCCAACCCATTTCTTCCGCATGGATGGTTTCGTAATCCCAGTACGCACCTTTCACGAGTCGGACAGTGACGCATCGACCAGTACGCTGAGACCATTCTATGATTCGTTTCGCATCCTCATCGCCACTGCGAAGGTACGCTTGCATCGCTAACCCAGCAGGGAAGTCGATCTCGTCGCAACATCGCATAAAGAGATCTAAAGTTAAATCTTTGTACTCAAACTGCTCCATATCGAAGTTGATGAGAGTGCCATTTCGCGCTGCCTCTTCTAGTATTGGTCGAAGTGCTTCTAACAACCCTTCGATTGACACGTCATTTGCAATTGGATCGGTGTTTGCAAAAAGTGAGCTGATTTTGATTGAGATATTTGTTCGTGGAATTGGACCTAAGTGATCGTTTTCTAGAACAGGTTGTGTTTTCCACGAAGAAACTGTCTTCGGTAAATTGGTGAGTAAGTCTAAATATCGTTGCCTGTATTCAAGAGCCTCGGCGTCGCTCACACACGCTTCGCCAAGCAAATCAACAGAGAACGCAACACCTTCCTTCCAAATTTTCTCAAGTGATGGGAGTGCAGATGCAGCATCAGTGCCGGCAATAAACCGTTCAGCCATTTTGGTGATTTGGCTTGTGACAGTCTTCGTCATTGTGCCTTGCATCATTCCACCAGCTTTCAAACCCATGCCAAGACCCGGTGGGAGTTTCACATCGGGCTGCGTGAGATAATCCATCAGATGATCATGCACTTGTTCGGGCGTGACGAGCATTGGAAATGTATCAACAAAACGGAAGAGTTGAATCTTGAACGCCTCGTCTTGCATCGCCCAATCCATAAGTTTGTCAGACCAGAATGCAGTTGAAAGCCAACTTTGTTTCTTTGATCGCGCTTGATTAAGAAGCAAGCTACCGATCGCTAAAATGCGCTGTTCTGTTCCGACATCGAACACACTGTTGGTGTTTCGTTCACTTGGATCGATGCGTGGAGCAGCCGTTTTTGATTGTCGTTTGAAGAGTGCCATAGGTGCGGCATTCTATCACCACGCCCGCCGGATTGCCCTTAGAAAACGGTCGTCTCCAAATGCATCACGGATGATTTTTGCATCCTCAAATGCCGGTTCATTTTGCAACATCGCAAGTGCTTGATCTCTCGTAGAAGTAGCGATTTCAATGATGAGAAGCCCATTTGGTTGAAGGACTTTTGGAGCGTCGGCGATGATGCGAGAAATCACATCCATCCCGTCTTTTCCGCCAGAAAGAGCTAATTTTGGTTCCCAATCAAGCACATTTGAATCGAGCTTCGCCATTTCACAATCTGGAATGTAGGGCGGATTTGAACAGACCACATCGAAGGGGCCTACATTGAGAAGTGGATCGACACCATCACCCTGAACAAACGTTATCTGAGAGTCAGCCTTATGAATAGTGGCATTTGTTTGCGCTAATTCTAAGGCTTCATTTGAAATGTCCGTTGCAACGATTTTTGCACATTCCATGTTGCTTGCAAGTGTGATCGCAATACACCCTGAACCAGTGCCAATCTCTGCAATGTTGCACGTTGATTCGAACTCGGATTTGCAATGTGCAATCACTTGTTCAACAAGTCGCTCCGTACAAGAACGCGGAATCAGTGTTGAATTATTGACCTGAAACTCAACTCCAAAAAACCAAGCAGTTCCAACAATGTATTGCACAGGTTCATGCTTCATCGCACGTTGCACAAGTTCGCGTAACGTGTCTCGTTCTTCACCGGTTGCCACACGATCTGCGTTTGCGTAGAGATCAATTCTAGCTCCACCAAGCACATGCGTAAGGAGCATCTCGCCAATCAAACGAGGGTTATCAATTTTTTTAGCAGTAAATTGTTCCGTCATCCAATCAAGGAGAAGGCGCGTGGTCCATTTGGTTATCTGTGTTTCGCTCACGCAGGGATTGTACGTGCGAATTGGGTCAGTTCTTTAATTCCCGACCTTTTTTCGGCAAGCTTTTTGCACTATCTCTATCAGTTGGTCAGTTCTAAATGGTTTGAACAAAACAGTGTGCATGCCTTCTTGACTTGCTCGCATAATTGAATGGTGGGGGTCATATCCAAAGCCAGTCATGAGAACAACTAGCTGATCGGGCCACATTTCAGTTGCGGCGTGGAAAACTTCATATCCATTGAGCCCTGGCATGCGAATATCAGAAATAATCATATCAAATTTCTTCCCAGCCGCATTTGTTTCTTTGAGAACTTCATACGTTTCAGTTCCGTTCACGCACACAGTGACTTCAAAACCGAGTTTTGCCATGACATCGCGTACGCCAAATCGAACGACCTCTTCATCATCAGCAACAAGAACAGTTTTACCTTGAAGTGTTGGATCTGGTTGAATAAAACCAGCTCGGTCAGCATCTAAAATTGTTTGTGGTCCACCGGTGCATGTTTTTAGCCGTAAGGAAACAGTTTCGGAAGCTTCGACAAGTTTCTTTGCAGTTTCAACATCGCTTCCTTCTTCGAGCAATGTATGAGAAAGTTCAGCGATAATTTTTAATGGATCTTCTAGTTCTGCAAGAATGTTCTTGGAGACTTCTTCGTTCGTTGTATATCGTTCGACGACCAAGAGATCAAGTGTGTGCATTGCACCGGCGATGTATCTTCCAAAAATTTCAGCCATTCTCCGATCGTTATCATCGAACGCGTTTTTCGTTTTTGATTCGGCATTAAACACACCGATAATTTTGTCGTTCATCCACAGCGGAACAGTCAATGACGATGCTGCACTATCAAGACCAGTTTTATAGAGAGGTTCAGCATCTACATCAGGACAGATATGACTTGTTCCGGTTGATGCGACGAGTCCACAAATTCCATTTTCAGTTTCTTTCGCAAAGATAACTTCACCTATTTTAAGGGGTGAAAGATTTTCCGCGATGACCAATTCGAGTGCCCCTGAGCGCTGATCAAGTAACCGTATTTCAAAGTTATCCATATCGAGAAGGTCGTGCACATAACGCACAACTTTCTCTTCCATCAATCGAAGTCGCTGGGCAACATTGAGGGACCGAACGGTCGAGGCATCGAACTGCGTAAGCTCCATACCAGCATCGCAGATGGCGTTGATTTTTGCTTGAATTGCCCCACCACCTGAAAGGATCAAATCACTTTCTTGGTCAGGGTCTACGATTTCAAAATGTGAGGACAGCAACGCTGCGATCTCTGGGTCGATCGTAGCGTCGAACGCAATTTGTAATCGTTGGCGTTTCTTTGCCATTGTCGTAGTCATTACCTTACTTGTTCCTAGCCTACACCCATTTTTTAAAGATGCAATCGAAATGCCATCGGAGTATTGACCCCTTTTGCTTGATAAACTGCGGTACTTTCAGAGTAACTTCATGGCTTTTTTGCCATAATATCCACACTCTCTACAAGATGATCCTTCAAACTACCAACTTGACCCGCAATTTTGCATCGTTTCAAGCACTTCGAAGCGTTGATCTGTCTCTTCAAAAGGGGCAAATCCGTGGACTTTTAGGCCCAAATGGTGCTGGAAAAACAACTGCGCTTCGGATGATTTGCGGGGTGCTTGCTCCTACTCAGGGAACGATTTTGATCGATGGCATAGATGTATCGAGCAATCCCGTTCAAGCGAAACGGCGTATTGGGTATTTGCCTGAAGGTGCACCGCTACCAAATGAACTCCGAGCGATTGACTATCTTTTATATGTGGGACGAATGTATGGACTCAATAAAACGAGTCGCACACTCGCAATAGAAACTTGGGCAGAGAGATGTGACATTGCGCGCGTGCTCAATCAAACCATCGGAACATTATCCCGTGGTTACACTCAACGCGTTGGACTTGCAGCTGCGTTACTGCATCAACCAAAACTTGTCGTACTCGATGAACCATCGACTGGGCTAGACCCAGAACAGAGCGTTTCATTTCGTGCGATTGTGAAGGAGGTTGCTTCTGATGCAGCAGTCCTTTATTCGTCACACAATCTTGCAGAGGTTGAAGCAACATGTGATGTTGTGTCTATACTTTGCCAAGGGCGAATTGTTGCAGACGGTACGTTTGAATCACTTCGCACTGGAAAAACTTCTGTTTCAGTTGAAGTTTCTCCACATTCGATCGCTTCAAAACTTTCTACATCAACTCGTGTTTCCATTGATGAGAACTGGATGCGTTGTGAATGCGACAATATTTCTGGTGAAGACATTGCCAAGATCGTTTCCGAGGAGGGCGGTTTGATTCGGTTGATTCAACCCGTCGGCGAATCGACAGAGATGACGTATCTCCGACTTATTCAAGAATCGCAGGTGCACGCATGAAAAGTGGATTTGCTCTTTTTAGACGCGATTTGCGTTCACTATTTTGCGTCGCAACTGGTCCGATCGTCGCGGCATTGTTTTCTTCTTTGTGCGCTATTGCATTTATCTCAGGTGTGTTTGATCAAGGTGGCATTGCAACAATGCGACCAGTCTTTGATTTTTCAGCTTGGTTACTTATCTTGCTCTGCCCAGCAATCACAATGCGTCTGATTGCGGAAGAGCGGCGAGTGGGGACGTGGGATCTTTTACTTGCATCTCCAATTTCATCTTTCCAACTCGCAAAGGGAAAGTTCATTGCTGCGTGGAGTTTTCTTCTTTTTGTACTGTTGACGACAGTACCGATTGTGCTTGTGTTAGAAATATATGCACAACCAGATTACGGCGCAATTTTGAGCGGATACTTGGGCATGTTTTTGCTTGGTGGTGCCGTACTTGCAACTGGTATTGTTGTTTCTTCGCTTACAACTTCTCAAACAGTTGCGTATTTGGTGACAACATTCTTCTGGTTGACGCTTTCCCTTGGAACGAAAGTCATTCCAACACTTGTTCCTTCAAAGTTTGCAGATTTTGTCTTTGCTTTTGACCCCGACCTTCGCACGAGCGCTTTTTCGATTGGTCTACTAGACAGTTCAGGCGTTGTTTATTTTCTCTCAATCATGGTGGTGATGGTTCTTGTTGCTGCATTTGCAGTTGACCGAACTCGTCGTCCTTCGCTACAGTTATCTAAAATCATTATTTCTGGAGTTTGTTTAGTTGCATCACTTGTTGCGATAAATGAAATCGCCTTGCAGGAACAATTCAGAATTCGATTTGATGCAACAGGATCAAGAAAATATACGTTGAGCGATCAAACGACTTCATTCATGAATACACTAGAAGAACCTTGGCGAATTGTTGTTCTTATGGATGAATCGTTGACCGATAGATCGGTGACTAAGCAAGTCGATGAAGTGCTTCGTCGTTACGATGATGCATCTGAACATATAACAGTTGAACGAATCGATCCATCAAATCCAAATTCAATTACTGCGTATGAAGGATTGCTGCACAATCTCATGAAAATTTATGCAGTTGAATTGCAAAGTGCAGAGACTGCGATAGCAACTGGAAAGAAAACATTCCAAGAACTTATGACTTTTGCTTCAAGCGAGTCGGCGTGGGCGGAACTTGTTTCTCAACTACAAGTAACTCCAAAAGAACTTGAAACACTCAATACACTCACAACGTCGCTTGCACTATTGGGGCGTGATGGAAATTTGATCCTTGATGAAGTTGACAAGGCAATGTTTGTTGATGCGGCAAAGCCACTCCCAAGGCTTTCTGTTGCGAGAGATATTTTAGCCGCAGCAAATGGAAGATGGTCTCGCGAACTTTCAGAGGTTGCTTGGTGGTTGCAGGAAGGAAGAAGTGATGCAATTTCTGTTGCATCGAATGAAGAAGCAGTCGCGTTTGAAACAATGTCGGCAAAATTAGCAAAGTCAGACGATGCACTTCGAAGGTTGGGCAGGCTTGAACTTGGTGATTTAGCGATGCAACTCACTGAAGGTCAGGGAGCGATTATGATGTCGCCAACGAGGGCGACAATGATTTCTGCTTCATTACTTTTTCCCGCAACAAGATCGTCAAGTGGGATTGCACAAGATCAACGCTTTCGAGGTGAACAAATCATCTCTTCTGCGTTGCGTTCCCTTGATGCAGAAGAGATTCCACAGGTTGTATTCGTGCACGCTGAAGAACAATCTTTGCTTGTAAAAAATAAAGAGGGTGTTGATATCGCAGCAGTGCAAGGGTTGTTGGAATCGAGCCGATTCCGAGTGTTAGAATGGAATCCAGCAGATAGCGCAAGGCCATCATTGGGCGACGGACCAATTGTGTATGTCGTGATTCCACCTTCGAGTCGGGCGGGCTTAGAAATTTCGCAACGCGAGCAAACATTACTCGATGCAGTGACAGGGTTGCTTGCAGGGAATGAGGCAGTCATGTTGAACGTACAACCAAGTTTGTTGCCTAGGTATGGACAAGTTGATCCGTGGGCAAAGTTGCTTCTACAACTTGGCGTTGAAGCGAATACATCGAAAGTTGTATTACAACAAGTCGCTGTTGGTCCACAACAAGTCCACATCCAGCGTGCGCAACTGATTGATCGTTCGGTTGGTGAGCACTCAATTGCAAGAGCAGTCGATTCTCGGCGAATATATATGCCACTACCAATAGAAATCAGCGGCGGGGAATCGTTGCTTGCAATTATGCCAGATGACGATCGGTGGCTAGATGAAAATTGGGCTGCTGAAACGGATGGGACGGGAAAAACTAGACTTCAAGAGGAACTTTCAGTTGCGAGTGCAGTTGTGCACCATGAAAATGCTAGGGCAATTGTTGTTGGTTCTGGCGGTTGGTTACTTTCATGGGCAGCTGACCGCGCAGCGCAATTGGGCGATGGGCAAGTGACGATGGCAAATCCTGGCAACAGTGAATTCCTTTTAGCATCGGTTTCGTGGCTCGCTGGTTTAGATGAATGGATTGCTGCAAGCCCACTTGGGAAGCAGTCAAGTCGCATCGAAGGACTCACTTCTACGATGTATACAGTTTGGCTCTTCGTTTTGATTATCGGTGTACCTGTGTTCATATTATCAGTTTCAAGTGTTGCATCGATCAAGAGGAAAGCCGCATGATCCGTACTGCATACGTTTGGTTACTTGTTCTCGTTGCGATTTTGCTTTCTGGCTTTGCAATGTGGCAACGTTCTATAGAAGTGATCAATCATCAAGATGAGGTTGTGTTGTTACTCCCAGAAAATGCAATTACTTCAAGTGAAATTGAAATGATTACGTTGAATAGGGGAAGTGAAGAGTTCCTGTTTGAACGCGTAGATGGAATATGGTGGCAAACGAAACCATTTCTGTGCAGGATGGACACAAACTCGATGATGAACGTTATCGATCGAACGCAAGGTGTGTTGCAAATTGGTGTTGTAGAAGGTGACGTTTCAAAAGATACTCTTGGTCTTGGAGAACATGCAGATAGCATTACACTAGCAACCAAAAATGAGATGATCGAGATTGCACTTGGTCGAATGACGCTTGGCGGCAGGGCGTATGCTGCTGTTGATGGTGGTCAGCCAGTGATTGTTTCACAATCGTTACATCGGATTGCACTCGATACCGACCATCGGTACTGGCGAGACATTCGATTGTTCCCTGAGTTGGCAGTTGACGCAGAAAAAATCGAGCGAAGAATTGATGACGATCTACTTTCGTTAAGCCGCACGAGCGGAAAATGGATGATTCAGGAGCCAGTTTCTGCAAGAGTGCATGATGATGCGCTCACAGAGTGGATTGGTCGTTTGGCATCGGTGAAACTCGGTTCCTTTGTTGCCGACGAGCCAGAAGATCTTGCATTGTTTTCGCTTCTCTCGCCACGGGCTTCACTTGCAATTACAGATACAAACGGAAAAACGCAAACGATTTTAATCGGCGGGAGAGTTTCTGCTGGTTCTCAAAATCGATATGTCAAGTTAAAAAATACGCCAATGGTGTTTAGTATGAACTGGGATAGATTGTCACAATTGTTTCCAACTGCTGAAATCATTGCAGCACCAACGGGGAGTGGTGTCTCGCCATTCGATGTTAAAAGAATCCGAATTGCTTCAAAAGAAAGCGAAACGATGCTACGGCGCGAATTAGAAACGTGGGTCGATGAAACACGCGGCGATACAATCGTAGAAGTTGAAGATGTGCGTGCGCTGCTTTCATGGATTCTTGATTCGCACCCCATCTCGGTTGCCATCGGACCATACCCCAGAAAATTACAAGTCGCGACGATTACATTAGAAGGGTACGATCGCATACCGATGGACACTGTTCGCGTTGCAAAACAGGAGGACGGCTCTTGGATTTTAGATAATGGCGAAAACGTTTTACGCCTTCATCCCGCTGATGCAGGCGAAGTGCTTGAATTGTTTTTGAATAACTAACCCTCAGTTAGTTGTTACTTTTCACAGACCAGCGGTAAACGGAATCAACGCCGGATATTACTTTTTCTAACTCGGAGGGATTGAGAGAATCAAAGATCGAGGACATATTGGCTAGGTTCGCATCGCCTATTGTTCTTGGCGATGTAAAAATCCAGAGTTCGTCTGCGAGGTTTTGATTGAATACGTGTTCAAACGTTGTTTTTCCGCCTTCAACAATGACGTTTGTTGCATCGTATTCTTCAACAAGATGTTTCATGAGTGGATGAAGGTCGAGTGCGCCATTTATTTCTGGTAACTCCAAAAAAGAAATCGCGCGGTTTTCCAACTCAAGTGGTTTGGCATCTTTGCCATGCGCGATGAGGGTAGGAACTTCTCCATCAAGCACAGTTGCATCGAGTGGAATTCTGAGTGTTGGATCTACAACTACGCGAAGTGGCGTTCGGTGCGAAATGGCATTTCGCACGGTAAGGCTTGGGTTGTCAGCAACTACAGTGCCAACGCCGAGGATGATTGCATCGACGCATCCACGTTTTTCGTGTACGAGTTGTAGGCTTTCTTTGCCACTTATCCAAGGCGACTCGCCTTCTGGTGTTTCGATGTAACCGTCAGAAGTTTGTGCCCATTTGCAAACAACCCAAGGCAAACTAGTTTGCACGCGGTGAAGAAAAGGAGCGAGAATGTTTCTGCATTGATCGTTCTCTTCAAACACAACTTCAACACCATGCTTGGCTAGAAATGTACCACCGCCTGCTGCTTCTGGGTTTGGATCACGGTGACCAACGACAACTTTTGCAATGCCTGCATCAAGGAGTGCTTGTGCGCAGGGACCCGTTCGTCCAACATGGTTGCAAGGTTCAAGGGTCACGTATGCAGTTGCACCACGAGCGAGTGAACCAGCCTCGTGCAGCGCGTTGATTTCGGCGTGTGCCTCGCCTACTTTTTTGTGAAAACCTGTGCCAACAATGTTTCCGGCGAGATCAACAATCACACACCCGACCATAGGGTTGGGCTCAACTAGGCCATGCCCGCGAACAGCAAGTTCACAGGCTAGGCTTAGATAGTCTTGGGTATTCAAACGCATACAAACGGACATGGTACGCGAGGGTTTCAATTTACGAAGCGAGAACTTCCTTTTTGAGACCTTCTGGCATCAGTTTGTACTCAGATGGTTCCATTGTGGAGGAAGCGCGACCTTGTGTCATGCCACGCAAGACAGTTGTGTAACCAAACATTTCTGAAAGTGGTACTTCTGCATTGATGATTCGAACGACACCGCGAACTTCAGAGTCATTGATTTGACCGCGTCGTGAGGCAAGATCGCCGCTGACTGCGCCGAAGAACTCATCTGGAGTTGTGATGATAACTTTCATAATCGGTTCAAGCAGTGCAAGTTTCGCTTGCGTACATGCTTGGCGGCAACCGAGTGCGCCAGCTTGTTCAAATGCAACTTGGCTTGAGTCAACTTCGTGATACGAACCATCGATCAATTCGACGCATACATTCACAAGTGGATAACCACCAAGAATACCCGAAGCAGTTGCAGCTCGAACACCCGCTTCAACTGAAGAAATGTATTCGCGAGGAATTGCACCGCCAGAAATCTTCTCAACAAACACAACACCGTTTTTCATAGTGAGTTCTTGTTCAGTTGCTTCTGTTTCCGTCATTGGGCGAACGTTGAGAACAACATCACCAAACTGACCGCGTCCACCAGATTGCTTTACGAACTTACCGCGAACATTTTCAGCAACGCCAGTAATTGTTTCCCTATAACTTACACGTGGTGTTCCGACGTTGACGCCGATTTTAAGATCGCGTGTGAGTTTGTTCTTGACGATTTCAAGGTGAAGTTCACCCATGCCGGAGATAATAGTCTCGCCAGTTTCATCGTTATATCGTGCACGGAATGAAGGGTCTTCACGTGTAATCGTAGTAAGAGCTTCGCCAAGTTTCTTTTTGTCGTCGTTTGTAATTGGCTCGATCGACATTGAAATCACTGGGTCAGGGAAGTGTATTCGTTCAAGAACAATTGGGTCGTTGATATCACATAACGTGTCACCAGTGCCGGAGTTTTTCAAGCCAACGACAGCGACAATTGAACCAGCGGGAGCATAGTCAAGTGCAGCACGATCTTTTGCGTGCATTTCATAGATGCGAGAAACATTTTCTTTTCGTCCATTTACTGGATTGAGCACTCGGCTTCCTTTTTCAAGACGTCCAGAGTAAACACGCACATACGTGAGGTCACCATGTGAATCGTTGACGACTTTGAAGACGAGGCCTGAGAAAGGAGCCTCGTCATTGTGTGCACGAGTAAGTTTTTCACTTTCATCTTTTGGATTCGTACCTTCAACTTCTGGAACTTCAGTTGGGTTTGGTAGGTATTCAATAACGCCGTTGAGGACGCGTTGAACGCCGATGTTCTTGAGCGCTGAACCACAGAATGTTGGGAACGCACGCATTTCAAGGGTTGCACGTCGAAGTGCAGCTTTGAGTTGCTCAGGAGTGATCGCAGATTCATCTTCGAGATATAGCATCGTGAGTTCGTCATCAAGTTCTGCAATTCGCTCGACGATATCGTGCTTCCAAAGTTCAGCCATTTCCTGCATATCTTCAGGAATTTCACGTTGTTCTACAACCGCGCCCATTTCGCTGCTGTCAAAATAGTACGCTTTCATTTCGATGAGGTCGACAATTCCTTCAAATTCATCACCAGCACCGATTGGAAGTTGCACAGCAACAGCGTTCGCACCGAGACGTTCACGAACAGTGTTGTAACTGAATTCAAAGTCTGCGCCAATTTTGTCCATCTTATTGATAAGGCAGAGGCGGGGGACGTTGTATCGATCTGCTTGACGCCAGACAGTTTCGGATTGGGCTTCAACGCCTTCCTTTGCATCGAACACAGCCACTGCTCCGTCAAGTACTCGCATGGAACGTTCAACTTCGATTGTGAAGTCAACGTGTCCGGGAGTATCGATCAAGTTGATTGTGTATGTTTCACCATCAAATTCCCATGGGCAGGTTGTCGCAGCAGATTGAATGGTAATGCCGCGCTCTTGTTCTTCCTCGAGGAAGTCCATTGTTGCAGTACCTTCGTGTACTTCTCCGATTTTGTAACTCTTGCCGGTGTAGTACAACACTCGTTCGGTTACGGTTGTTTTGCCAGCATCGATGTGGGCACAAATGCCAATGTTTCTTGTTTTGTTTAGATCTAAAGCCATGGTAATTCACCTTTTTGCTACAGCATTGAGCCGCAGCGTTCCTTTTCAATAACAATGATCGCCTACCAAAGGCGACTTGATTTCTATTTCTGTTTTACTTCACCAATCGAGTGATTGGCTGCACAATTTTTGACCCGACTCACACGCGGGTCATTTCCCATTTGGGAAAGCCTTAATGCAGCCGGGCGTCTTCTTCATCATCTTCTTGCAACGGTAAATCTCCTTTTCCGCTGAAACGCCCAATTCAACCACTTGTAAGCTTGACGCCGATCGTCAAAAACAGTGGCAAGCCCCACATTGTATCAATACAAAACACTTCGTCAACAACTTTTTACAAAATTACTTATAAAGAGGCGTTTTCAGGGTAAAAACAATGATGTTCTGGGCTAACTGTTGCGAATAAGGAATTCACGAGCAAGGTTATTCTCATCGAGGATTGGTTCGATTTCTTTGAGGAATCGCCGCCCGTCTTGAACGTATCCCGCAGTTGGCTTGATGTCGGGAACGAGCGTTGCAAAATATTTGTTAAATCGCAACATGTGCAGTTCGCGGGTAAACTTCGCGACCATTGAAGCAAGCGCAACGGGCATGTGTTTTTCGTCACTTTTTGATGCAAATGTCATCGTGACTTTTCGCCCATCAATTGTGAGTCGGTATCGACTCATCTCAATATTTTCAACAAGAATTTGAATCTTTGCTTCAGGCCACGCTTGTTGTAAATCTTGGCGGTAACGAATGCGGCCACCATGTCGATCGATCATGATTCGTGGATGTTCGCTAGGGTATTTCATTGTGATTGACTCAACGAGTTGCATAGCAGTAGCAAAATTGAGAGCGGCTTTGGAGGCGAGGCTCGTGCGTTCGTTGTAATCTTTTACATCAATTGCTTTACACGCCAACCAATCACAGCGAACACCCGATTGTTTCAAATTGCGTGCAAGACAGGCAATGTCAATTTGCAATGCACTTGGGTCCATGGCCAGCGGGAGTTTTGTCTCTAATGTTGTCCACGGTTTTTTTGGAAGCGCACAATCAATAGACGCAAAAAAATCACTGTCTGATGTTGGCTGGTTGGCTAAAAAAGAAAGTACACCACGTTCCAAATGTTTGAGTCCCTTGGGTGTTGAACCAGATTTAAGTTTTTTAGAATCATTGACCGCAATTCGTTTTCTTCGATCACTTCTTTTTTTACAAATTGCGTCGCTCAAAATATCCCAAAGGTCAGGTTCGCCATTGGCAGGGTCATACTGTTCCAAAATCATGACTGACGCCCCAACGCACAGTGGACCGAACATTGGGCCGTACCCAGCCTCATCAATTCCTGCATAAACCAACATGTTTGTAGATGATAGCGGTACAGCATCAATTCCGACTAAAATGTACAAATGGCAAAAGTATTGATGGCAATGTCAGGCGGGGTTGATTCCTCGGTGGCCGCTGCGCTCCTACAACAGGACGGGCACGAAGTTGTAGGTTGTTTTATGCGGCTTGGAACAGTTGGTGATGATTTGTCATCAAACAAAGAACAACAATTAGAGATCAAACATAAAGGGTGTTGTTCAATCAACGATGCACACGACGCGCGACATGTTTGTGCAAAACTTGGTGCGACCTTTTATGCCCTTGATTTTAAAGATGATTTTGGTCGAATTATTGATTATTTTGTAGATGAGTACAACGCAGGACGGACGCCAAATCCATGTGTTCGATGTAACGACTGGCTCAAGTTTGGTCGTCTTCATCAGTATGCTAAAACAATTGGTGCGGAGTTTGTTGCGTCTGGGCATCACGCTCAAGTGTTGCACACACCAAGTGGATCAGAATTACACCGAGGCGCAGATGATGCAAAAGATCAAAGCTATGTTCTTTTTGGAGCAACTCGCGATCGCCTTGCAGAAATGTTGTTGCCTATCGGTCATCTCCAAAAAGACGAAGTTCGAGATTTAGCGAAAAAATTTGATTTACCAGTTGCAAACAAACCAGATTCTCAGGATATCTGTTTTGTTCCCGATGACAATTATGCAAACATCATTGCAAAACGTACTCCCGGAACTATGCAAGAGGGAGAAGTGTTCGATACTGATGGGAAAGTTGTTGGAAAGCACAAAGGGCATCAAAAATATACCATCGGTCAACGTCGCGGGCTCGGTATTGCAATGAGCAAACCGGTGTACGTCGTTGCAAAAGATCCTGTTCTTAATACTGTCACGATCGGCGGCGAGGAGCAACTCAATTGCAACGTTGTGCAAGCAAAAGATACAAACTGGCTTATTGAACAACCAGATGATTGGATTTCGTGTACTGCGCAAATTCGATACAACTCAAAAGATGCACCTGCAAAGGTGAGAGTGACTGAAATGGGAATTGAAGTCGTATTTGATTCTCCCCAGCGTGGTGGTGCTCCCGGTCAAGCGGTCGTCTGTTACGAAGGCAACAAAGTCATTTGTGGCGGGTGGATTGAAAAAGTTTCATGAGTTTTGATTGGACATTGCCCTATCCGTCTCGCCGCGAAGCGGTGATTGCAAAGAATGTAGTTGCAACCTCACAACCCCTTGCCGCGCAAGCAGGTTTAGAGATGTTACGCCGTGGTGGAAATGCGATTGACGCAGCAATTGCTGGTGCAATCGCACTGACAGTCGTAGAACCATGTGCAAACGGAATAGGCTCAGATGCATTTGCAATCGTAAGTGATGAAGATGGTTTGCATGGATTGAATGCATCTGGAAAATCGCCAGAACTTTTTGAAGGTTGCAAACTGCAAGCAACAGGGTGGTCGCCAGTTACAATTCCCGGAGCAGTTTCAGGTTGGGTTGCACTTTCTGAAAAGTTTGGCGATCTTGATTTTGAAACACTCTTTGAACCAGCGGTGGGGTATGCGAACAATGGATTTCATGTTTCAAGGCAAACGGCGTTGGGCTGGGAGAAGGGTGCAGCCCGTTACGCCGAATTTGAAACATGGCAGCGAACGTTTACAACAAATGGAACACCACCTCGTGCTGGAGAGTTGATGAGACTTCCAGATCATGCAGACACTTTGCAAGAAATCGCAGATACAAAGGGTGAGTCTTTTTATAGGGGTAGGCTTGCAACACAAATGCATGACTCTTCAATGCGGGAGGGTGGTTTTCTTAGGCTTGATGATCTTGCATCGCATGCTTGTGCATGGGTTGACCCTATTGGTGTGACTTGCGGGAAAAATACACTCTACGAACTTCCTCCAAATGGGCAAGGAATTGCTGCGCTGATTGCTTTAGAAATCCTGCAACTGTTAGAAATTGATTTGTCTTGTTGTGATACTTCTGAAGTATTGCACGTGCAAATCGAATCGATGAAACGCGCCTTTGCAGATGCACACGCGTATGTTGCAGACCCAGAAATTTCTGGAACGTGCGAAGATTTGTTAGAACAATCTCGGCTTAAAAAACATGCTGCGTCGATCACTACAACAGCAAGTGATTGTGATCAAGCAACGCTCCCTCGATACAGTTCAACTGTGTATCTCGCTGCAGGAGATACAGACGGGAGACTTGTTTCATTTATCCAAAGTAACTTTGAAGGATTTGGAAGTGGTATTGTGATTCCAAATACTGGCATCGCGCTGCAAAACCGTGGTCTTGGTTTTTCTTCTGAACAAAACCATCCAAACAGTGCAGGTCCATCCAAGCGGCCGTTTCATACAATTATTCCTGCGATGCTATGTGATGACGACGGAGCACGAATGGCTTTCGGTGTCATGGGCGGTCCAATGCAACCACAGGGCCACTTGCAAGTGGCGTGCAGAATAATGTTTGGAAATCAAAATCCACAAGCTGCGTTAGACGCACCACGGTGGAAATTGCTTGGCGGACGTAGCGTTGCAATTGAACAGGGGTTTCCAGAACATATCTACGCTGAACTTCGCAAGCGGGGTCACGAACTTGAAATTGCTGCAGAACGCACAGTTGCTTTTGGTGGTGGGCAGGCTGTGTATCGCCTTCGGGATGGTATGGTTGGAGCGAGCGATCAGCGACGCGACGGTCAAGCAGTGGGATTTTGACGCGTTCCAACAAAATAGGATTGGTATACTAGGTGGCATAGATCTCAATTCCCCTCAATTAGGACTTTTATTATGACTTCAACGACTGATTATCTAGGCTCAGAGGCCACAAATCTACTTGAACACAAAGCGATTATTTCTTCTGACATCCTTCAATTGCCCGGTTGTGACTTTCTCGACCGCACATGGAAGAACAGCGATCGAAATCCACAAACATTACGGAACCTTGCTTCGCTCTATGGCAACGGTCGATTGGGTGGTACAGGCTACCTTTCCATTCTCCCCGTTGATCAAGGAATAGAACACTCAGCTGGCGCATCATTTACGCCCAACCCAGCCTACTACGACCCCGCAAAGATTGTTGAACTTGCAATTGAAGGTGGTTGCAATGCCGTTGCAAGTACGTACGGTGTGTTAGGATCGGTTGCTCGAGATTACGCCCATAAAATTCCGTTCATTGTCAAAATCAATCACAACGAATTGATGACAAGTCCCAACAACTTCGACCAAATTATGTTTGGCAGTGTTGAAGAAGCATGGAACTTGGGCGCTGCAGCAGTTGGTGCAACAATCTATTACGGCTCTGAAGAATCAGGCAGACAAATTCAAGAAGTGGCGCATGCTTTTGCACACGCACACGAACTTGGCTTGGCAACTGTCCTTTGGTGTTATCTTCGAAACAGCGACTTCAAAGTTGACGGAACTGACTATCACGCATCTGCTGATTTAACTGCTCAAGCGAATCATTTGGGCGTGACGATTGAAGCGGACATCATCAAGCAAAAACAAGCAACCAACAATGGTGGCTACATTGCAATGAACGAAGGCGGATCTTCGTATGGCAAGTTCCACAAGGGGATGTACAGCGATTTGTGCACAGATCATCCAATTGATCTTTGTCGATATCAAGTGCTGAATTGTTACAGTGGACGAGCGGGATTGATCAATAGCGGCGGCGCTTCAGGCGACGATGACTTTGGTCAAGCAGTTCGCACTGCTGTCATCAATAAACGTGCTGGCGGTACTGGATTGATCAGTGGACGCAAGGCGTTCCAACGACCGATGGCTGAAGGCGTGCAACTGCTCAACGCAATCCAAGACGTGTACTTGGATGACTCTATTACTATTGCATAGCCCGCTAGACAGCGGGTGAAACAAAGGAGTTGACACCTTGGTGAAACAAAGGAGTTGACCCCGGGTGAAATAATCGCAAATAGTACACCCAGATTAAACAACGCAAAATGATGCGATTAATTCACCCGCGGTCTAAGAAACTCACCGGGGGTGAGTTTAATTCACCCGCGGTCTAAGAAACTCACCGGGGGTGAGTTTTTCCCGGGGGTGAGTTTTTCTTGAAGGTGGGAGGAAACTGACCCCTTGGTGAAATAATCGCAAATAGTACACCCAGATTAAACAACGCAAAATGATGCGATTAATTCACCCGCGGTCTATAACTACTTTCAACCCAGAGGGTATTGTTACCCAGCTGCAAGTTGGCGAACAGGTTTTGCTACGCGGCTTGCTTCGATCTGCCGTTGCGAGTCAACATGTGCTGTGAAATCTTCGCCGAAACGAATGAGGCGCAGCGAGTTTGCAATCACGATGACATACCCAAGTGCGTAGTAAAACGGTGTAAACCAAATGTTGATGTTACCAGTTGCTGCAAGTGCAAGACCAACAACAGCAAGAACAAGTGACGCACCGATATTCTGCCCAATCACACTTTTCGCTTTTCGTGCAAGTGCGATCAAGAAGGGGATGTTGCGCAAATCATCATTCATCAACGCAACGCCTGCGGAGTTTGTCGCAATATCACTGCCTGAGAGTCCCATCGCAACGCCCACATCTGCAGTGGCAAGAATTGGACCGTCGTTGATACCGTCGCCAACAACAAGCGTGTTGTGCCCGCGGCCAATGAGGTACCGTAATTCTTCGTGTTTTTCTTCAGGTAAACACTCTGCTTCGATCGAATCAACCGCAACGGCTTGCCCAACGCGTTTTGCAACATCAAGTCGGTCACCCGTAAAGATTGAAACGTGCCGAACACCATGTTGACGCATATCTTCGATCGCTTCTGCAGCATGCGGTCGCAACTTATCTTCAAGACCAACAGCGCCCAAGTATTGCGTTCCACGCATAATGTGCACGCTCGACATGCCCTCGATTTTTTCTTCAACAACTTTCATCTGCGAAGCAATATCACTGTTGAGTTCAAGTAACCATGCGCCGCGACCAGCGTAGACGTCTGCATCGGACGTGTGCGCAATGACACCGCGTCCGTGTACTTCTTCAAACTCATTGACCGAAGTGGGCTCAATTCTTGCTTGCGTTGCAGTGTCGATAATTGATTTCGCAAGTGGATGGTTGGAGTGTTGTTCAGCATCGGCTGCTGCTTGTAACAACGCTGCGCCTTCAACGCCTTGGGCAGGAGCTAAGCGACTGACTGCAAAGTGCCCAGTCGTGAGCGTGCCAGTTTTATCAAGAATAACTGTATCAATGTCAGCTGCGGCTTCAAGCGTACGTGTTTGCTTGACCATAATGCCAAGGCGCGCTGCAGCTGCAAATGCAGCAACCATTGCAGTTGGATGTGCAATCAATAAACCGCCGGGACAGGTGACAACAAGCACGGTGATCGCGCGAACTGAGGCTTGATCGCGGATGAACTCATCAGCAGAACGACTTGTAAAGAACCACACGACTGCAGCAACCATGACGACGATTGAAAAGTAGTAAGAAGCAAGTTGCTCAATCAATTCTTGCCGTTTTGTCTTTGTTGACTCAGCTTCGCGGATAAGCGTTTCAACTTTACCAATCGTAGTGTCTCCTGCGACGGCGGTTACTTCAACATCAATCTGACCAGTTAAGTTTGTCGTGCCCGCGTAGACTGGTGTCCCTTTGCTCACTTCAGCAGGGACAGCTTCACCCGTGAGAGATGCCTGATTGATATCACTTCGACCCGAAATAATTGTGCCATCGACAGGGAGATTTTCGCCCGGACGAACACGAACAACCATGCCAACTTCAACATCTTTCACTGGCATCATTGTTTCTGTGTCATTTTTCAGTTGCCGCGCTTGACCAGGTGTCAGATCCACAAGGTCGCGGATTGCGCGCTGCGCGCCCCACGCAGTTCGGCTCAATATAAGATTTGCCATCCAGAGGAAAAGAGCAAGAAAACCTGCGGCGAGGTACATGCCAGCAGAAAGTGCCGCAAGCACTGCAAGTGAGGCAAGCGCGTCGCTTGAAGGTTTTCCTCTACTGACTTCACCCCACGCTCCGCGAAGGAGGGGAATCACAAGAATGATCGATCCAAGTGCTGCTGGAATCTGCGAAGCCAATGTGTGGGCACCCAAAATGCTTGAAATCCATGAAACAGCAAGTAAAACCCCGCCCCCAAGGGCAATAAGTAACCGCCGCTCAAGTTTCATTGCGCCTTGCATGGCATCTGCATCGGGCATTGTCAGTGGTTCACTCGTGGGTTGATCAGTCATAAAAAAGCTCCTGTGCAATTCCTACCTACTATAAGTAGTTTGTATGGTAATTGTTCGCGTAAGATACCCTAGGACGCACACAAAGAACACCGATTTGCTCAGTATTAGGAAAGTCAGCACCATGAGAACAGTTGCTTTGGTAGGGGATGGACAAATGGGGCTCGTTTTGGCAGATGCACTTGTCACTCGAGGAGAAAAAGTGAAATTGTGGGGGCCGTTTCCAGATGCAGTCGAGGAACTCGCAAAGACAAGGATTTCACCAAGGCTGCCGAGTTTTTCTCTCACGAGGGAGGTCGAAGTTTGCCCAGATGCAGCAACTGCACTCACAGGTGCTGATGTTGTGATCAACGCAATTCCAACACAATATATTCGCTCAGTGTGGTCTGGATTGAGTGATCATGTGCAGACAGGGACTCCGATTGCGTGTGTTGCCAAGGGCATAGAAATTGGTTCTTTGCAATGTCCCACCCAAGTGATTCAAGATGTAGTTGGTACAACAAGTGAAATGTGTGTTTTGTCAGGTCCGACGATTGCAACGGAACTTGCGAAGCATCAACCAGCTGCAATGGTAGCAAGTTCAATCAACGCATCGGTGGCTGCTCTTGTCCAAGATATTTTTAATGTTCCTTGGCTTCGTATTTACACACACGATGATCCACTGGGCGTTGAACTTGCGGGTGCGACTAAAAATGTAATTGCAATTGCGGCGGGAATTTGCGATGGCATTGAACTAGGTGATAACGCAAAATCAGCAATGCTTGCAAGAGGTCTCGCTGAAATTTCACGGCTCGGTGTAGCAATGGGCGCTAGTGTTGAAACTTTTTTCGGTATCGCAGGCGTTGGTGATCTAGCAACGACGTGTTTTAGTCCACATGGACGAAACCGAACGTGCGGCGAACGACTCGGCAAGGGTGAAACACTTGAAACGATTCAAGAAACGATGGGTTCTGTTGTTGAAGGCGTACCGACCACAAAGGCTGTGCGAGAACTTGCAACAAAATACGGTGTAGAAATGCCAATTTCCGAAGCGGTCTATCAGATTCTGTATGAAGGTTTGCCGATGCGAGGCGCGATTGACAGTCTGATGTCCCGTGATTTGAAAGCCGAAAATATCACTCATTAAACCCATTTGTAACCAGTGACTTTAATTCTTCAATGGCTGCGTCAGCATCGCCGCCAGTTGCGAGAATAACAAGTGGCGTTCCTTGTGTTGCAGCAAGCATCATCAATTGCATGATGGATTTTCCATCAACAGGTTCATGGTCGCCATGTGCGACTGAAATTTCGGCTTTAAACTGCCCAGCGATTTCAGCAAACATCGTCGCCGGTCGAGCATGCATGCCGAGGCGGTTTGGTACTTTGACTGTGATGGTTGCTGTAGTGGACACGGTTTTGTAGAGAGATTGATTAATGGGCACGCAGTGATTACTTTGTGCATGGGTACGGGTGAGAAACGAAAACTCAGAAACAGTTATCGTGCTGCGGCATCGGCTTCGGAGAGAAGCGTGATGACATCATCGGCGCACGTTGCTTGTCGTAAAAAACGCCTGAATGTATCTTGGCTGAGATTCCCAAAGATTGCTTCCATTGCATCAAGATGATTTTCTGGTTCATCTTCTGGGCTAAGTAAAAGCATGATTGAATGCACTGGTTCGCGGTCAAGCGCCTTGAAGTCAATGCCATCTTCGCTGTTTGCAACTGCAACATGCATTTTTTTGATTTCTGCATGTTTTACGTGGGGAACAGCAACGCCGTGCCCAAAACCAGTTGACCCCTTGTTTTCACGGCGAATGACTGCTTTGACAAATTCACCTCGCTGTTCTTCTTTCACCGCGCCTGCTGTGACAAGAGTATCGATCATTTCAGCGATTGCAGCATCTCTTGTTGTCGCGTTCAGTTGGGTGATGATTGAATCTTTGACAACAATGTCGAGTAATTTCATCGCTCGTTTCCTCCAGTAGGGGTGTGGTGTTTGTCATCCCGAAGTCGAGATTTTAGATCGGTAAGTTGGCGAACCGCTCGGTCAACGCAGCCATCAATAGATGCGTGCATATCGTTATCTTCATTGTTCGCGATAATTGGATCGTGATGTTCAACATCAGCAATAATCTCAGAAGTGTAACCGTGGGTTGTTTTTTCGATTTTTACATCGATTTGCTCGATGCGATCAAAAAACCGAGTGAGTTTTTCTGATTTACCGACTATGTACTCTTCGATCGCTGGTGTCAAGTCAAATAATTTACTGCTTACGTTGATTCTCATTAGGTTTGATCCTCTTCTTGTTCTCGTTGCGTAGGTTCATCATGATTCTCATCGGAATCATCGTTCGATGTTTCTATTCTAACAGGAACTCCTGCCTCGCTCAGAAGTTGATGATCTGGCACTAGAACACCTCCACTGACAGAAAAACGTATTGCTTCTTCCACAGTGAGTGGAAGATCAAGCGTGTCTTTGCGAGGAACGGTAATCGTATATCCGGTAAAAGGAGTTGGAGAACTTGGAATAAAAATTGTCACCGAATTCGGTGCTTGTTTTTCGAGTGTGTGAAGCGTTGGACCAGTGAGAAATCCAACAGACCAAATTCCCTTCCGTGGATATTGCACCGCGACAACGCTGCTGAACTTTGGAGCATCATTGTCGTTGATAAGAAAATCTACGAGTTGCTTGATATAAGGATAGACCTTACGAATCACTGGTACCGCAACCATTATTTTTTCGATTCGTTTGTATGCTGCGCGACCGAGCCAACCACCAACGAGCCGTCCTGAAATATAGACAATCACCGCTGCGACAAGTAAGCCAAGCAAATTCATCCACCGGTGTGCATCCCACCATGCATCGACAGCGCTAGTGCGGAGTTCAATGGTAAGTGATTGCATCGCTTTTTCGTCGGTGATTGAAAGTTCTTTTGTAAATGCCGCATCGTGAAGTTCTTTTTCAGTTGGCCCAATTGCAAAATATGCTGCGGCACCTGGAAAATAACTCGGTGTATGGACGACGACCATTTTGATGCCACCGTTGATTGGTTCTGCGATCGCCGAATCAATAAATTGATATGCCTTCACCATCAACCACAATGTGAGTACGGAAGGAAGAAGTACAGCGAGCCCTCTGAGAAAGGCACGTTTTGGATGAGGGGATGTGTTTTTTTTCTTTGTACTCATCTGAGGTGCATCATAGTCAAGGTTGCAGAGTTGCGACTAATTGCCTGATTGCCTCGGGGTAAGCTTCACATTCAAGGTCAAACACTCTGTCTGCAAGGTCTTGGGGAGAATCGTTTTTTTGTATTTCGCAGGATCGCTGCAGAATTGTGGGTCCATGGTCATATTCACCATCGACGTGATGTACAGTGCAGCCGGAAGTGAGATCACCGCTTTCAAGAACAGCCCTGTGCACTCGCATGCCATACATTCCCTTGCCGCCGTGGGCGGGGAGCAGGGAGGGGTGGATATTGATAACTCTCCCCTGCATCCATGGTTTTATCTCTAAGAGGCGGAGATATCCGCAAAGACAAACAAGATCAGGTTTTGTTTCTTCAAGCCAAGCAATTGTGCGAGCGTCACTTTCTTCAAGAGACATCCCATCAACTTTTGCAATTGCAACGTCAATATTTCGCTCAATCAGGCGATCCGTGCCAGCGAGCCCTTCTCTTGATGCAATTGCAATTGAGATCGTTGCATCGAGTTCACCACGATCAATACAATCGAGTAAGTTGAGGATGGTTCTCCCTCCACCACTAAAAAGAACACCGATGGATATGGTCACGCTTTGGTATCCCTAGCCTGAACAGTTGGGGGGCCATCAAAAGGAATCGCTTTACCCTCTGCGTTTACACTGACCATTGTGAGCGTCGCTTCAGTGACAATAACATGATCGCCGGAGTCAAATCGCTGCGCCTCAACTTTGATCTCGATGACGACGGATGATGTACCCGTTTTAGAAGTTTGTGTAATAAACCGAACAACATCTCCAATAAAAACAGGCTCTTTGAAATCAACTCTGTCCACCGATGCAGTAACCCAGCGGTGAACGCCGTGTCGTCTTGCTTCAATAAATGCTGCTTGATCAAGATAAGATAAAATAATACCGCCGAAGATTGTGCCATACACATTTGAGTCGCGCGGCATCATGATGACGCTCAGCGCAGTAGTGGGTGTTGATGTCATAGGTGTCATGTGTATATCATCGCTCCTCAATCAAAAGTCCGCAAGCGAATAAGTCCCACCATTTTGCTCTGTCTTCCGTAGATAGAAATTTAGTGATGTTTGGCATAAAAGTTCTAGCAAGTTCAATTGGATGCTCTGGATGTTGCCACACATTCTCCTGAGATGACTCAATCAATATCTGTAAAAAACTATCTTTATCAACAATTAAACCTGCAAGAAAAATATCAGGATTGATGATTCCATTTCCGCTGTGCATGGATCGCCACGCAAGTTGTGCGTTTTGAGTATTGATAATGTTGGCGATGTGGAGCACTTGTGGGTCAGAATCTACATATCCGATTTGTTTCTTGTGGAACCCATGCAGAAAACAATAAATTTTTCTCTTATCACTGTCAACGCTATCTTTCCAAGTGTCAATATCTTCGAGAGATGCGTGTTTATAAATTGAAAGCGCAGCAAGAAGAACGCTCGCATCTCGATCCCGAAGCGGCATTGTGAGGATCGCTTCTGTACAAGCTGGATCGATGGAATCGCAATGGAGTGATGCAAGTCTACGAAGCCAAGGATTGACATTTGTATCACAGGCAACGGTGCAATCATGTGGGTTGTTAACAACTTCCGTTTTTTTTGCATTCCACCAGAGTGCGGATTTGTATACATCTGCATCTATTGGAAGTTGTGAAAGTGTATCAACACAATGTTCTCGAAACGAACTCTTGACAAGCAGTTGACTTGCGCGTTTGGAAACGGATTGATCACCTTCAAGTAGGGGGGTGAGCCTTTGTACGAGCGATTTGAATGGTTCATCTTTAATCTTTTCGATGCCTGCGAGTTGGTCAATCGTGGAGGAAGATGACAATAATCGTTGGATGTCATCTTCTGTAACACTTTTGTGTGAAAGCCAAGCGCCGCACATCGTTGCAACGATGATTGTGATAGCGAGAGATGCCAAAGATGCGTGTTTCATGCTGCTGCACTCACTGTACCAATAAACTCACCTCCGGTGAGTTTATTTCAGTCGCACGTTCGCAAAGAGCATGTAGAAGCGAAACAGTAGTGTGCGTGTCATACCCATGAATACCCCATGAAGGATGCCCGAGCAGTGCGTTTCGGATATCGCCGTCGAGGAAAATGATTTGTCCACGACCAACTCGCAAGACAAGTGGGGATTCGACGGGGTTGTTGTTGCGAAGCGACCACCCCCGAAAATTCATTGGTTGTATTTTTTTGACAAGTGCACTGTCTCGTTCGATTGGCAATGAGAGTTTTTTGCCAACATGCGTGCGCATGACAGAAGCGAAGTCGCCGAGCCCGCCGATTGGTTCGATGATGACAAAAATGCCACGTTTTGCTGATGAAATTATGTCTTCGACAAGTATCTCAGTAACATCGCTTGCATCAAGCCCACCAACAATCGCTACTTGTGTAGGTGAAAGTTGATCGAGTGGTTTAGATGGAACTTTAAGCCTACGCAGTCCGTTTTGTTCAACATTCCACCGACCCGCGTGCGATGCAAGGACGACTGTATCTGAATCAAGTTCAATTTGTTGCGTTGTTAATCTCGTTTTCCACAGCGCAAGTTCTGCTGCACCACAACAAACATTGATAACCGCTTTTGTAAGTTGCGTTTGTTTTTGTACTGTATATTTTTGTGGATCGTGCCGCACAAGAATAATTCGATCACGAATGCCATCGTTCCAACTTTCGATTTGTATTCCTTTTGCATTTTGAATGAGATTGAGCGCCCAATGTTTTTTTCGTGTTGCACTATGATTCGATTGAGGACAAAGAAGGGCGGCAGTTTTTGTAAACTCCTGCGCTTCTTTTTTATCTCCAAAAAACAAAATCAAACCGCCGCGATCAAGATATTCTCTCATGACACACAGATCAACTGGAATTGCATCTGGGTCTTGCACGAGTACGAGCGGTGCTTGAAGCCATCGATCGAGGTCGTCATCAATTGTGACTACTCGCCAGCTTAGGGTTTGTTCTATTTGATTTGAAACAGATGCAGCTATTTTACGAGAGAGGCGGCTGGGATCTAGTTGTGTTTTGTTCGATCTCAGTTCAACAAGTGCGAGAGGAACTCTGCCGTCTGTAAGAAAGAGAAGTGCAAACGAAAGATTGACGGTGCTTCCTTTGACCTTTTTTTTAGATGAGCAGTGTGCTTTGAGCACTGCTCGAACGCCCTCGCGATACCAGTCACGATCCCGAAGTTGATCGAGTCCGCAACTCATTGCGGCTCTCTCTAGTCCGCAAAGGTAGGACATCATCGCCGTTCCCCCAGTATTCTTTTGTGGGGTGTAATTTTTTTGTAGCCAATCGAGTGCTTGTTGTAATGAATCCTGCAACAGTTTGGTTTGCGTTTGTGTGAGTTTGTTGCCTAGGATTTCATCTGCACCAAGTAAACAGTTGAACCCAGCAACTGTTGCATTGGGCGCACTCTCTTCTTGTGCATGTGACCACCCTCCATTGGAATGTTGTGACCCTAGTAACGTTTCTGTGATTGCACCAAAACACGCGGGAGGGATGCGGATTCCTTTTCGATGTGCTTCAAGAAGGGCAACAGAAGCGAATTGCCGAATAATTGGGGACGCATCCTCGCTCGAACTTGGTGGAGCGGTGTTGTATCCCCAACTTCCTTCACGGTTCATGGTTTCAACAAGTCTGTGTACAAGACGCTTCAGATGTTTGTCGTAACGGGGTGAGAGTCTGCAATAGATCATTGTTTGCAGTGCGCACACATAGGTACTTGGAAATTTTACACTTTCTAGTTGTTTGAGCGCAGTGCTAAGCGCTTGGGAGTGCTGTGATTCGTTTGCGCTAAGGAGGGCAAGAGTTGCGACAGCCGTTGCACCACCGAGCCCCTTGCTTAACCAGTTAGTGTGACCGGCTTCTGGTTCCCAACCTCGTGTCTCATCAAAACGATCGAGGAGTTCAGTTTTAATTCTGTGAATTGCACGGTCGACATCACTTTCGATTATCTCAACTGGTTTTGTAGGCGAACCGATAGCGCAGACGGCAAGGCATGCCGCCGAAAGAAGTTGTATATACATTTTTCTAATCCGTTTCTAGTTGAACAAGTACAGTAAATCTGGAGACGTTAATTCTTGTAGCAAAGTTTTTAGTTGTTCAGTTGTTGTTGTTGCTGAAGTTGCACCAAACAGTGAACCAATCCCGCCTTGGCGAGGAGAAAACCGAAGGATTGTTGGATCTGCATTTTGTAAACTGGATTTTTCCATTGCAATAGTGATGGCATCTGAAAGATACCCGACTCCATCGATCAATCCGTTTTCTAATGCTTCTGTGGATGTGTATGCAGAACCATTTGCAATCTTCTCGATAGTTTTTGGATCTTTGATGACATGACTACGACCCTCTGTCACTCTGCTGAGAAAAACAGTGTACGCGGCATCTAAAAAACCTGTGACTTTTTGTTTATCTTTTACAGTCCAGTTTCGGTAAATATCGTTCGCAACAGATTTTTGAGGCGAATCTTTTGCAATGAGGGTGATGGGTTTGATGCCAAGTTTTTCTAGAGCGTCTTGAAAAGTCAGAATGCTTGCAATGACACCAATTGATCCAGTAATCGTAGTTTCTTGCGCCATGATGTAATCACTGCAACAAGAAATGTAATACCCACCCGATGCTGCGACGCCGCCGTAACTGGCGATGACAGGCAAGTCTGCTTTTTTAAGTCGTTGTACTTCATTCCAAATTTCGTCCGAAGCAGTAACACCACCGCCAGGCGAATCGATGCGAAGAACAACAGCCTTTATACGGCTGTTGTCAAGAATTTTATTGACAGCAGCGGTGGCATACGAAGAAGTTGCACTATTGATGCCGCCAGTGATGTCAAGCACTGCAATTGACGATGCATTTCCAGAGTGCATGGTTGTTTCATTGATCGCACCTTGATCTTCTATTGCAGCAGCAAAACCGGTGACTCCAGTCCCCACGCCAATCAAAAAGACGACGACAAAGAGTAGTAGTGCTGCTAAAAAAGCGACAAATGTACGGAAGCCTCCGCTTGTTGCCAAGACACGGATGGTAGCTGGGCGTTGGGCTGAATTATTGTTTGTTGATTGTTCCATCGTTCATTCTCCTCATGGGTTTTGCCACATTGTACGGGAGGATTTTGCGAAACCATCAAACAATGCCTTTTTTCGTGCTTTTTTTTAGAGTGATTTATGCATGACTATTGTCGCGTCATGCCCACCGAGATACGTTTGCGAGAACGAAACAAGCGGGGTTTTCCCCATTGCGTACCGTAAGAAAGCAATCGTGTCGAATCTTGAAGCAGGTTCTAAGGATTCAGTTTTAGGATCACGCCCGCTTTGATTGGAGAGAAAATTGAAAGCAATCCCAAGAGTACAGTGGTCAAAAAGGGCGTCGATTAGTTTTAAAGCGAGCGGCTCATTCATTGCATTCAACGTACCCGAGCAAGTGATCCAATCGGTTGTGGGTAAATCATCTAGCGTTTTCACAACATCAACAACTGAAAAGGTTGCATTTTCTATGGAACGATCGATCGCAGTGCCGATCATTTCTTGCATCGCATCAATACCATGGAAAGATGAAAAGTTGATTTGTTTCTCGACGAGATATTGTGCAAAATCGCCAATACCACAGCCAACATCAAGAATAGAACAATTTTCAAAGTTGACAAAACTAGAAAAAACGTCAAAGCGTTTTATCTGACCTTCCTTGGAGTGCCAGAGCGTTGCGTCAAAAGTTCCGCCGTAATTATTTACTGCTTCTTGATAAGGTTGAAGATAGTGCGGTGTTTCGCTCACACTTTTTGCCGAGAAAGCCTTGATGACATTGGCATGAGTATTTGTGAAATCGCATCAAAGAATCTGTCGGTGAGTCTGATGTAATCAGGAAAAAAATTGTCAGAATCTGTTTCGATTGTATCTGAATCGATAGAATATTCGTGCAGCGTTCGAGAATCATCACTGATCCAGTCGGTGACGGTTGATCGTTCGCACTCTGGATGGAATTGAACTGCGAATGTATTGATCCCTCTCGTCCATGCTTGAATGTTACAGTTTTCGTTTGATGCAAGAACTTCTGCGTTTTCAGGTAGTGTTTCGACTTGCCAGTGGTGCCAATGAAATTGCATACCTGTCCATGGTTGGCCTGCAAAGAGTGGATGTTCACGACCAACAGGTGTCAGGGTGATGTCAAACCACCCGAGTTCAGGTTTGGAGAGTGGGGAAACGGTTCCGCCGAGTGCTCGTGCAAGCAGTTGGCAACCAAGGCAGATGC
>JACNLW010000045.1 GCA_014381305.1 Planctomycetota bacterium | reverse complement strand
TTAATTCACCCGCGGTCCTACCTGACCCTTTGACCTGACCCCTTGACCTGACCCTTTGACCTGACCCCGGGGTCTGACCCCTTGACCTGACCCCGGGGTCTGACCCCATCCCTCAAAATTTGACCCATTTTGGCCTAAACTCGCTTTTGCCATCAAAAAAGATGTTTTTTCGATTAAAAATAGGTTTTAGGTGGATTTTATCTGTTTTTGATACTACATTTGAGGCAGGAAGCCTTCAGGGGCAAAGATAGTATGAGTGAGAAAACAAACAATACAGATACAAGATGCGTGGTGCTTACACCAAAAGAAGGCGTTGAAGCTGCTTGCAAAATAGTCCAACGGCTCGATTTAAAAGCAGATATCGAGCACTGCCCTTTACTTGCAATGGCAGAACTCGCCCTCCTTCACCAACTCAGGCGAAATGACGCTGCTTGGAATTCAGCACCACAACCCACTCTGTTGGTTCTGATCAATGCTGACAAACTAGAGGGTCTTCCCTTCCTCTTAAGGGCACTTGGGCAATATCTACCAGACGTTGAGATATCAACACTCAAAGATGGACAACTCCAATCAATGAATGACAACTCGCACGTTGTTGACACACTTGAAGATCCGCCGATTATTCACGCGGAATCCGTCGACGCGGATGAACTTTCTATGCTCCTCGATGGCACTGAACTTGGGGCAGATGAATGAACGAAATACGAGACACTCGAGGTCGAATTTTATTCGCAGGAACATTTGATCCTGAACTCATTGCTAGAATTGAACAACCAACACATGTCGTTCGTACGCTGTTTGACATTATTGGTGAGTTAGCAACAAGCAGTGCAAAAGAAAATGTCGATGCGATTGTTCTCAATGAAGAACTCCTTGCAACATACAGTGACACGGCTTTTGACGCGATTCGCAGAGTAGACCCGTTCCCCATCATCGTCATCTCCGGAGAAAAACACAACTACAAACTTGCAGACATCTCTGTTCCTCAAGACACAACATCACATCGTCTTCTTTCTGCAGTTGTAAATGCGAGAACCCAACCAATTGCGAAACCAGAATTAGACGAGTTTGATATAGACGAAGCATTGGGATTCACCGATCAAACAAAAACAACTCCCGACGGCAATTCGCTTGGGGATGTTGACCTTGTTCGCATGTTGTTACACAACCCCTCCAATTTTAGAACGACTCTCCTTAGTCTCCTCAAAGAACAAACTGATTGGAAATTCTGCGAGTTCGTTGACGATGAAACGAGAGTTCCACACAACACACAGTTTGCTCAACTTCGGTATGGGCACCAAGAACATGGCATCCTTGTTGCAATTGGCCCTACAAAGGAAGAGATTATTCGATGGGGAAGATGGACTTCCTGTTGGCTTGAATTGCATCTCCGTCACCGTCAAATGAAATTACTCGCGTATCGTGATGAACTTTCAGGCGCATGGAATCGAAGATTCCTCTCTGCATGTCTACGGAGAGAAATCAATCAAGCACTAAGTGCGAGGCGACCATTGACAGTCATGATTTTTGACATTGATGACTTCAAGCAATACAACGATAAGTTTGGGCATGATGCTGGAGACGATATCATTCGTGAAGTTGTTCGATTACTTCAAGCAACGATCCGAAAAGGTGACCACGTTTGCAGAATCGGAGGAGATGAATTTGCAGTTCTCTTTTGCGACCCTGAACCACCTCGAGAAGTTGGTTCAAACCACCCTACCACTGTGGAATTTCTTGCAAAACGATTCCGAGAACAGGTTTCACGAGCACATTTTTCCAAACTTGGGAAAGATGCACAGGGCAGTGTGTCGATATCAGGAGGACTCGCTACTTTTCCTTGGGATGGAACTGAAGTGGACTCGCTGTTGCGAAAAGCGGATGAGAGACTTTTTGAATCAAAACGACATGGTAAGAACACAATCACTATCGGTAAAGACGAGTCGTAAACATACAAAATTTGCAACGGGGAACTTCTGTTGACCCGTATACTCATACTTTCCGATTTGCATTTATGTAAAAGATTCTCAACTATTGAGAATGTTTCAGAGTTGCGCCCAATTTGGCAGGGGTTTGATGAACTCATTTTGAATGGTGATACTGAAGAATCCTATTCTAGAAAATTCTCGGAGAAATCACAGCGAGCAACGAGCACTTTGATTGAAAGTGCTGAAAGTGATAATGTAAAAGTGCAGTTACTCAATGGGAATCATGATCCAATGATTAGTAATCAGCACGCCATTACCTGTCACAATGACAAAGTTCTCATCATGCACGGGCATGCTGTTTTTCCAGAAGTTGCACCATGGACTTGGTACGCCTCTAAAATAAAATCCCACCGAGAAGAACTCATACAAGTTTCGGGTGATGGTTTTGATGCACAACTTGAAGCAACTAGAATTGCATCTGATCGGTCTGCAAAAAGCCGTGAAGTAAAAAATAGACCACGGTTGATCGAGATCCCATACAGAGGAGTGTGGTGTGTTACAAAAATTTTACACACTTGGTGGACGTGTCCAACCACCACTGAACAGTGGCTTACAAAATACGCACCAAAAACTAGAATTGTTATCGTAGGACACACACACCGCGCAGGAATTTGGAAGATAAAGAATAAAATCATCATCAACACTGGATGTTTTGCTTTTCCAAGTCATCCTCGAGGAGTTGTCATAGATGGAAACACTTTACAAGTGTTTCGTATTCGAAAAATAAACAACGAGTACAATCTTGATCAAGAACTAGGATCTTGGCAACTCGATGCGCTATAAGTTCGGCCACATAGAGACGAACCTACCGACGCTTCAATGATTCGTGTTGCAGAAACTAATTGTTCAAGATCGACCCCAGTATCAATCCCCATTCTTTCTGCAAAATAGACCAGATCTTCAGTCGCAAGATTTCCTGCCGCTCCCGGAGCATACGGACAACCGCCAAGTCCACCGCTCGATGCATCAAATCGCCGAACTCCCAACTGCATCGCAAACAAAACGCACGCCAAAGCAGTGCCACGCGTGTCATGTAAATGAAGCACGGACTGTTCTGGGGACAGCACGCCATCAAGTGCATCGTAAATCCGTGCAATGTCGGTGGGCACAACAACCCCGATAGTTTCACCGAGAGAGATATCTTCAACACCAATATCCAGAAGTTGCTCTACTATATTTCGCACCTGTCCCGCATCTATTTCACCTTCGTATGGACAGGCAACAATACAACTAACGTAGCCACGGACACCTACTCCGCTTGCAATCGCTGATTCAACCAATGGTTTCATTCGTTCAATCGAATCAGCAATTGTAGCGTTAACATTATGTGAACTAAAAGACTCACTTGCCGATGTCATCAAACCGATTTCATCTACACCAACGTCCATTGCTCGATCCAAGCCACGCTTATTTGGCACAAGTGCGGTGTACTTCACATTCTCGAAACGAACTATGCCAGAAAAAACCGCATCAGCATCTGCAAGTTGTGGAACCCATTTTGGATTCACAAATGATGACACTTCAATTCGTTGTAATCCTGTTTTTGAAAGTGCATCTACATAAGCAATTTTTGTGTCTGTCGGAATGACAGAACTTTGATTCTGCAATCCATCCCGCGGCCCGACTTCAGTAATTTCAATAGACGTGGGTAGATTCATGCCATCTCTTCTTTCGGCGAAAGTGGTTGAATGACTGCTTTTATTAGTTCTGAACCAATCCAAGGAAAAACTTCAGTGTTTTTCGCTGCATTCGAGCTCTTTACCATCGCAATCACTGCGATATCCCCACCTCGCATCGGACTCATGGCACTTGACGTGACAACACCGATGGCTTTTCCTTCACCCTTCGATTCCTGATCCCAAACTTGCGTCCCCGCAACAGGAAGATCATCACAACTCATTTCTAATGAAACGAGGTGTTGTTTTGGCCTGCCAAGACTTTCCATCCTTGCCACAACTTCTTGTCCAAGATAACACCCCTTGTCAAAACGCACCCTTGAATCACATAAAGAAGTTTCATGCGGCAAGTTTTTATTGTCAAAATCAATTCTAAACATCGGTGTTAACTCTTCCACTCTAATCATATTCAATGCATTCCACCCAACAGGTCGAATTTGTTGTTCTACAAGTGAACACCACACTTGTTCCGACTTTTCTGGATCAACTACGATTGCAATTCCATCTATCCCTAAAAACTGCTGTGGTAAATTGAACTGTGAACATTCATAACTATCTAAATGTTCTATTTCTTTTAGACAAGGGCCAAGCAGCCAAAGTCGATGCTTCTCATTCGTTTCGTTTTGAACAATCACGTCATCTGTCACAATATACTTTTCAAAGTGGGCAATAATCGGCTGAACTACAGTGACATCACAATCAATAAGCACCTGCTCGGCTTCATAAACAACAATAATGTCCGCAACAATGCGACCTTTTCTATCGATGATAAATGCTAATCGAGATTCGCCTTCTTTCATATCTGAAAGTTTCTGAGTTGTCATCCGATCTATAAATGACAACCGTTCTTCACCTCGCAAGTAAATAGTGCCTCTATTTCCTGCGTCAAAGATACCTACATTTTTTCTCATTGCAGCGTACTCAAGTTCAACGCTCCCAGACGTTGCAAGTATAGAGCATCCTCCATCTCCCCAAGGCAAAAACTCACAGAGCATTTGCTCCTCCATGTATCCTGTTGATGCACCTGCTCGAGAATCTGATTCTGGCTTGATCCATTCAAGTTTATAGTTTGAGATGCACTCATGAATGGGTGAAGGAATTGTCATGAAGTTGCCGCCTTACAAAACGAGTTGAATAATCCTTGCCCAAGTTCTTCATTTTCTGTTCGCTCGGGATGCCACTGCACACCAACATACCATTTTCGGTCGTGGTCACAAACTGCTTCAATGATCCCATCGTCTGCAAGCGATGCGATTGTTAACGATCCTGTTTCTGTAATCGCTTGGTGATGTGAGGTGTGTACAACTCCAGACCCAAGTTCTCCAGAAACGAGATGTGTACCATTTTTATGATGTTCAGCAAATTTGAGTTCAAGATCTTGCACTAACGTACCACCTGCAAGAAGTCCCATCCATTGCATCCCCAGGCAAATGCCAAAGACTGGTGTGTCGGGAAGTTGACTCAGTTGTCCAAGTAATGTTGTTTCAAATTTTTGCCGCTGCGTATCACATCGTGTTGTTGCGAGGTGGGTTTCGATGCCCCATTGTTCCATCACTGGATCATCGCCACCAGAAAAAATAAAACCGTCACAGATGTCTATGAATCTCTCTTCTTCACCAATAATTGGCGGCAAAATCATGGGAACTCCGCCCGCCTGCACTACACAATTGGCATAATTCTCTCCAACTCGGAATCGACCGTCGCAGCGATCAGCAGTAATGCCTATTATTGGCCTCATAAGAGTAGTTAGGATACAACCCCAAGCGTCTGTGCGTTGCTTAGAACCCCAGATTCGGCTATGATTTGCGATTCTCGTCGCCCCCACCAACTGTGCGTGGGGGCTGCCCCTCTTTTTCTGAACCTCTATTTTTGGAGGTTTGGGTACCCGAGACGAAAGGATCCCACCCATGGGTAATGATTACGGTAACCGAAGTCGATCAAAAACTTATCTCAAACTTGACAACCGAGGCAAAAAGTATATTGACTACAAGTCAGTAGAAGACTTGCGTCGCTTGATGACACCAAACGGTAAAATTTATTCCCGCAAACGCCTCAGTGCAAGTGCGAAACAACAACGCATGATCGCGCAAGCAATCAAACGCGCTCGGTTTATGGCACTATTGCCATTCACATCTGGCACACTGTAAAAAACGCACTTTACGTAGAGCCGAATAATCTACCTAAGAATGATCTGATTGATTTCCAAATCAATCTCGAACGCAACCGGCGAAGTTCTTCGTCGCTTGCATCTATGCTCAAACCTTTTTTCACCCATCCCCATGCCAATTTGTATCGATTGGATGAGAATGCCGCGAGTGCTAAGTTGTGCATTGACGCAATGCAATCTGGTTGCAACCGAAGCACGCGTCGACTCACAGCAGCACCTGCATCCCGTTGATCACTTGCAAAAAGTGCTACTGCCAACAAACGAAGTTGCTCTGTATCACTTCTATCCTTTGTCAAATCATCAAGTAAAGGAACTGCCATTGCAGGTTCGCCCGCTTGTAAAAGAAGTATTGCCAATTCGAGTTTACTCTCGCGAGATTCGTTATCACCCATTCGATCGAGACGTTCCTGCAAGAGCGGACGAGCCGCTTCACCCCTACCCATTGCAAGCAAGGTCTTCGCTAAATACAGAGAAGCTGTTGGATGCGATGGATCTAACCTACGAACCAACCCCCAAGCAATAAACGCCTCTTCCCACCGATTATCTTCCATCGCGATCAAACCCGCACGGACATGCGCTTGTACATTTGCAGGTTCCAATTCAAGAATACGATGAAGTTTCATCATTGCTTCTTGATTACGTCCCGAATCAACCAACAAGTCTGCATGCAACAACAATGCCTGAACATTTCCAGGATCTTGTCGTAACTCGCAAAGTAACAACTGGGAAGCTTGCTGTCCTTCACCTTTCGCAATGAGTGCACTTGCAAGTCGAATTCGACCTCCATGAACATTCTGATCGATTTTCATTGCTTCCCGAGCACACCACGCTGCTCTATCCCAAAGTTCGCGAATGAGCAAACTTTCACACATCGCAACCAACACGATGGCACTAGTTTCTGTCAGTGCATCTTGTGCCATATAAAAAGTGGTTTCTGCTCCATCATGATCGTCAAGTGAAGTGCGTGCATCAATGAGCATAGCCCATGCTGGTTCGCATGCTTGATCTTCTGCAAGAACATGTTCAAGCCAATCAATTGCATCTTCATTTCTTGCCAAACGCAAACATGCTGAACCTGCAGCCAACTTCGGGCCAACTGCTTCTGGAAGAAGACGAGACGCCTGCTCATAACTTGAAAGCGCCTCGGCATCGCGACCGCAGCGCTCCAAGGTCAACCCTAAATTAAAGTGCCAATCGCCCTGATCTGGATCGATATCCAACGCCTTGCGGAGTTCTGTTTCCGCTTCAGTCCAGCGACCCCTCTCGAACAAATCAAGAGCTCGATCAGCGTGTTGTTCTGCATCTTGCCAATTACTCATAAGAACACATCATTATACGCTGCCTTGCACGGCAGCACAAAATCTACCCCCAATGTAGTTATCTCATACAATAGATGTACTTTGCAAGAGAATTACGTCATCACTCGCTGCCTGCTTGTCGTTTCCTTTACTCTACTGTGCTTTGGATGTGAATCGAATCTAAAACAGGACACTTCTAGAGAGCAACGAACTCGGCAAGTTATTGTAGAAGTTAATGATGAAGAAATGCGATCTAGGCTGATTGATACATACAAAGAATTGTGGCCTTTGATCTCAATTGATCAACAACATAAAAAATTACCAACTTTGCTTCGCGACCCGTTGCCCGAGTTACGTGTAATTGGCATCGAACGTATTTCTGTCCTAAATCGTGATGGCGAAGCAACCGAAGATGAACTCCTGCTCGTTGTTTCTATGCTGGATGATGCAGATCAAGGCGTTCGACTTTCTGCTGCAAAATTGTTACCTGAGATAAATGTAATCGATTTACACCAACGGGTCATCTCGGCGCTAAAACATGAACAAGATCATGAGGTTGCTGCATTTGAAATTTTATATTTCAAAGATAATCCGCACCAAGAAGCTATTGCCCCTGTACTTGCAAGATTAGATTCTCCCCTGATAGAAGAATCAGCCAAAACGCTGATTTCATTATTGCGTGAGACTCCATCATCTAAAGAAAATTTTGCGAATTGGAATCAAATAGTAAAAAGTGTAAAGAAAAATCGCGCCCACCCTTCGCTTCTAACGCTTGAAGCGATACTTGGAACCGATCAAAACCGAGAGGCGCTTACACGACTGCTTGATAGTGCTTCAGAATCAACGAGATTAGCCGTTGCAAACGGTTTTGCTTCCGTCGGATATTGGGAACCGTTGGTACCTTTTAAAAACGATCCAACGATTGCTCCTTCTCTTATTGCTGGATTACAAACGAGGGGTGATCTTGAAGCATTCAAAACACTTCTATCACTCAGATCCACTCTTGATAGTTCCGTGTGGGATATCGCAGCACTTAATATTCTCAAATCCATTGATACACGATCTTTTCTCCTTGCAGATGACATCCTCTCCGAGGCAGACGAAACGGATCTGCGAGTAAACATCCTTATGAATGTTTGGAAACAATCAGGAAACCGGTCGCTCTCAGCAAGAATCGCAATTGCAAAAAGAACAATCCCATTACTCAACTCCAAGGGAAGATCCGACGAAGCGCTTCGATTACTTGAAGCGTACGGTGATGGAATGGTTGATGAAGATTTACTCTCTCTCCAATTTCACACAGCAATTCTCGCTTCGTCATGGGATTCTGCAGCAGACGTTCGGCAAAATCCTCAGCCTTGGATCAGCGAGTGGGAAACAATGAAAACGAAAGATCCGGCAGCAGCAGTTGTTATTCGCCAACAAATTATTCAACGGTTCGAACAGCAACTTACGCAAACTCAGAGTGAGATTCTCGGACTTGAACAACCCGCAGTCGTGACAGAAGAATCAACATCAGAACAAGAAATAATTCCATGACTAAACAAAAAAAACGTACACGAATAGAAAAAGATTCCATGGGTGAAATGGAAGTTCCAAACCGAGCACTGTACGGAGCGACCACACAACGGGCTGTTCTAAACTTTCCTGTTTCAGGGCGTCCATTGCCAACTTCACTTATTCGAGGTTTTGCTTTACTTAAAAGAGCCTCCGCGATTGCGAATCACAAACTCAAACTCCTCGATGAAGAACGAATGAACCTCATAGTCACCTCTTGTGAAGATATCATTGCTGCACTCGATGATCCAGATCGTTCGAGTGGAATGATGCGGCACTTTCCAATCGATGTATTTCAAACGGGTTCGGGCACATCAACAAACATGAATATGAACGAGGTTGTTTCAAATCTTGCATGTAAATCCGTTGGTGCAAAAATCGGTTCAAAAGATCCAATCCACCCAAATGATCATGTCAACATGGGGCAATCATCGAATGACACATTCCCCACTGCGATGCAACTTGCAGCGTGCACTGACATTCGCGATACACTTATACCTGCGTTAAAGAGCCTTCACAAGGGTCTCAAAAGCAAATCGAAAAAATGGGACAAAATTGTTACGATCGGTCGAACGCATCTCATGGATGCAACACCTGTAAGAATGGGGCAAATTTTTTCTGGGTATGCCGCTGCAATTGAAAATGGAATACGCAGAGCAGAGCGGGCAATGATGCGCCTTGCAGAAAATATGCCCATCGGTGGCACTGCTGTTGGTACAGGCATCAATACGCACCCGAGATTTTCGTCACTTGTTTGCAAAGAACTTTCTAGAAATGCAAAAGTGAAATTTGCAGAAGCAACAAATCATTTTGAAGCCCAAGCTACAAGAGATTGTGTTGTAGAGGCACATGGTGAATTGAAAACAATTGCAACAAGTATTTCAAAAATTGCAAACGATATACGCTGGTTAGGCTCTGGACCAAGGTGTGGTCTGTTCCAACTTACACTGCCTGCAACTCAGCCGGGATCATCGATTATGCCCGGCAAGGTAAATCCAGTCATCTGCGAAGCGGCAATGCAAACGTTTTGCCAAGTAGCAGGAAACGATGTAGCAATCACTGTTGCTGCAAGTGGTGGTATCGGTTCTATCTTGGAATTGAATCTCTGCATGCCTGTTATTGCAGAGCGGCTCATCGAAACTATTACCCTTCTTGCTGGTACATCTACAATTATGCAAGACAAACTCATCGATGGCTTAGAAGTCAATAAAGAAATTGCTGAGCAGCTTGTAGAACAGAGCCTTATGGTCGGAACTGCCCTCGCCCCAGTGATTGGTTATGACACAACCGCTCGAATTGCGAAAGAAGCCTTCAAAACTGGGGAGACCATTCGAGAAATTGTGACTCGCGAAGGTCTTCTTGACCTTGAGGAACTTGATGCACTGCTCGATTTCCACGCAATGACAGAACCTACTACGTAGGTTCTGTGTTGGTAGAATGGTATTCGTACCATGACAACCACGAAATATAAGAAAGCGAATAAGAGTTTAGGGCTGTTTGCTGTCTTCGCGTTGGGAACAGGCACAACCCTCAGTGGAGGTTTCTTTTTACTCCCAAGTTTTGCGACGCAGCTCGCTGGCCCTGCAGTCATCCTTGCATACCTCATTGCATCGATTCTTCTCATACCACCCATGCTCAGCAAAATTGAACTTGGCACTGCAATGCCACGATCTGGCGGTGTGTATTATTTCCTCGATCGCAGCCTCGGACCAATGGTGGGTACGATCGGTGGTTTAGGTATTTGGCTCGCACTCCTTCTAAAAACTGCATTTGCACTTGTGGGGATGAGCGCATACATACAACTTTTTTTACCAGAAAGCAGTGGAGATAACTTATTCACAATGATCGCGCTGGGACTTGTCATTTTTTTCGGTGGATTAAATATGTTAGGCGCAAAAAAAACGACAACGTTCCAAATTGTTTTGGTAATTGCTCTTCTAGCTTTACTTTCTTGGTTTCTCACAGCAGGTAGTTTGAAAATTCAACCAAGCAACTTGGCGAATTTTTTCGGTAAAGGGCCCAAAGATATTCTTGCGACAGCTGGCATGGTGTTTATCAGTTATGCAGGCGTTACCAAAGTAATCAGCGTCGCTGGAGAAATAAAAAATCCAGAGAGAAATCTTCCGCTGGGATTATTTCTCGCGATCGGAACTGCCGTAGCGGTATTCGTCATTGGACTTACTGTAATGATCGGTGTAAGTGGCGTTCACGACCTTTCATACAACGCAAACAACTCGACAAACCTCACACCTGTATCGACCACAGCTACAATTATCACTGGTTCTCATATTGGTGGTTTGGTTATGGCAGTCGCTGCCATACTTGCTTTTTTATCTGTAGCAAATGCTGGCATTTTAAGCGCATCTCGATACCCACTTGCCATGAGTCGAGATCATCTGTTACCAAAATCACTTCGAAAAGTTGATGGGAAAGGCACTCCTCTATTGGGGATAGCCGTCTCTGTCGCAATCATTATTCTTACAATTTTATTTCTCGATCCACTTAAGATTGCAAAACTTGCGAGTGCGTTTCAATTGTTGATGTTCTCGCTCCTTTGTCTTTCAGTAATCGTGATGCGAGAAACTAAATTAGATTCTTATGATCCGGGATATAGATCCCCTTTTTATCCTTGGTTACAAATCATTGGCGCAATTGCGTGCATCTGGATTATTTTTATTATGGGCTGGCTACCTGTGCTCTTTTCTGCCGGCGTCATCGCTGTTGGCGTAGCGTGGTACTTTTTCTACGCTCGAAAACGAGTTGATCGATACGGAGCAGTTTATCACGTGTTCGAACGGCTAGGACGGAAACGTTTTGCAGCACTAGACACTGAACTTCGAGAAATCCTCAAAGAGAAAGGGCTTCGATCGCACGATCCATTTGACGAAATTGTTGCCAAAGCCAGAGTCGTTGATGCAGCACACGGCTCTACTTTTGAAGATATCACAACAATTGCCGCTGAAGAACTCGCCGCTCTGCTTCCAGTCACTGCTGAAAATCTTTCTAAGGGATTCTTGCATGGAACGAAGGTTGGGGCGACTCCAGTTACTGGCGGTGTTGCATTGCCTCACCTTCGTTTACCTGGCATTGAACAACCGATCATGGTCATTGCTCGATCAAAAGATGGACTTGTCATTGATGTTGGAGATGTATTCGGTGGAAGCCATGAAGAACAATCTATACATGCTATCTTCTTCCTTATTAGTCCCGAAGACGATCCTTCTCAACACCTTCGCCTTCTTGCACAACTTGCTGGACATGTTGACAAGGAGGGATTCATGGCGAAGTGGCTCTCTGCAAACACAAACCAAGAGATGAAGGAAATTTTACTTCGAGACGATCGATTCCTTTCCATTCGATTAGAAAAAACGACTCCTACAGAACCGCTCATTGGATTACCAATAAAGAGCCTGAGTTTTCCCGAAGAGTGCCTTGTTGCTTTGATTCACCGTAGGGGTCATATGGTTGTTCCTCGTGGCAGCACACTGCTCGAAGAAAATGACCAGCTCACTGTGATTGGTGACGAACGTGGTATTCGCTCACTCAAAGAACAGTTTGGCACATCTCCGCTAGCGTAAACTCACCCCCGGAATAAACTCACCCCCGGTGAGTTTATTGATTTTAAGCGTTCATTCCCGTAAACTCACCCCCGGTGAGTTTATT
>JACNLW010000082.1 GCA_014381305.1 Planctomycetota bacterium | reverse complement strand
TCGCCATGCGTTTCGCAGTGGAGTACGTCATCACGAGCCGAGTTGGGTACTTCATCACCATTTGAGGAACAGCCTTGCCCTCTGTATTTGCGCCTATATCTACACTGGTCATTCCAATATCTAGTATCACCTCTTCTGGCAATCTAGAAAATTTGAAAATATTTGTGTATTGCGTCACGCTGTTTGAAGTGTCAATTCTCAACTGCATCGTTTGTTTAGGCTGTTCACCTGCGTTGGGTTCATTGTCTGCCATTGTCCGTTCCTTTTTACAAATATTGTTTTATGCACTAATTATTGACATGGTGCCGATTGTTAGATGTGATCTTAACTAGTATCTTACTATTTGTTCTCACTTAATGACGAGTTCCCACAGATGAGGAAAAACCAGATGATTCGTACTTCAGTTTTGTTTGCACACTTGTAATTCTTTGCGGTGCAGCCTATTTACGACCCAATGACGGATTCGATGCAATTGCAGTCCCTGAACATGACCTCGATCTCGGATTTGTTATTCGTGGAGAAGTAGAATCTGTCATCGTGAAACCTGGAGACCAAGTCAGCAAAGGCACTGTATTGATTAGCCTTGTCAATGACGCAGTTGCTGCCCAAGAATCATTGCAAAAAATCAGGGCAGAAAGCACCCTTGAAATTGACGCTTCTAAATCCGAGTATGACCTTGCAGTGCTTGAAGAAAATGCAGCTCAAAAGGCATATGACAGACACGCTATCAATGATCTTGAACTGCAAAGAGCGAAAACAAATACGATTCGTAAGCGCCTCGCTTGGCAACTTTTTGTACAACGAAAAGAAGAAGCAGTTGCACAGCACTTGCAGATCTATGCACAACTGCAACAACATCATCTCGTAGCACCAATCAGCGGGACAGTTGAAATTGTAAAGGTTGATATCGGCGAGCTTGTGGCAGATGTACGACCTGTGCTTCGTCTCGTGACAATCGATCCTTTGGTTGTAGATGCACCTGTGCCAATGACAGTTGCAGATACGTTAAAAGTTGGCGGCAGTGCCAATGTTTTGTTTCCACAATTAACAGGTACTCCAACACTCGAGGGCACGATCGCACATGTTGCAACTGTTGCCGATCCTGGCAGTGAAACACAACTCATCCGAATAGTCATTCCCAATCCTGATGGACTTCCCGGCGGATCACATGTTGTTGTAACATTCCAATAAACAATCCCGCGGGTTGTTTATTCTTGTTTTACTATGGATCCAATAATTTCAGAGCTTTTACTGCAATAATTCTCAGCGATCTTGGGAGACGTCGCTCGTCACGCATCGCTCCAAAACCACGACGAAGCGCATCGTTCGATTGGGTCGAAATTCGTTGGCCGTGATTGACTATCGCACAGGCAATCGCAACAAGATAAAGATACGCCCCACGCCTGCGTTCGACCACCCCGTGCTCTCCCATCAATCGCAATATTTTATAACAATCTTTTGCCTTAACAAGATTTTCAATCGAAGGCGAGTCGAGGAAGAGGCTCTCAACATTTTTTTCTGCAATATCAAAAGCAATAATGTCTACGGCAAGAGTTGCTGGGTCATGTTCAACACGGCACGCCCAGCGGAGCGGTTCGCAAATAGCTTCGACCATACCAACGCCATGTAAAACGCGCCGGAGTTCATTCAATTCGGGATCCACTTGCAATTCATCGTCTACTGTTTCTTGAATGACAGAGCGAATTTGTCGTGCAAAACGGCGCTGTACTCGCGTAATCATGACAGACGCATGTGCATAATCGGGTACACCCCAAACTCCTAGTAAAAATGAATATTCTTCTTTTGGAATACGCTTAAATGAAGGATTAAGAATTCTTGCAACAAAAATATTCCAATGCGGTTCAAGCCCCGCGTCGTAACACTCTTCACATGTTTGCAACATTGCTGTAAGCACAATTGACGCGCCCCAAAGACGTGCAAACGCTTCGTCTGGAGTTGTGCTAATCAGCATGCCTTCTAACAATGGCTCGATGATATCTATCTGATCACGGGGATGTTCTACTTGGGGTGCAATTGAATCCCATCCGTTTGCCCTACATCGCTCCAAGTGATCTTCAGTGAGATCAAACAATATTTGTCTTTGATGTCCACCGCTGAAATACGTACCCGAGCGTTCGCGATTTTTGGTTAACAGTAAATCGATACTTGTTGCGGTTGCGATAAACGCCTCCTGATCACTACACCCCTTTGCAATGCAATATCCATAGACCGCAGGCCAACACAACGCTGTGACTGAGCAGTCATGCGAACCCGAAGCCTCGGCCATTTCAAGACCTGCTGTATCGATCGCTCGAGCCCATTCTAATGGTGCAAAGGATTCACTCATCTGTTTTAACACACTCATAGTACATAATGAGTATAGTACCCAATTCGTTCTCGACAATCACATTAGGAGAAATTACCCGTGACAACTGGTACAACTGCAACAATGTCCACATTCCTCAATACAAACCTTGATCTCTACGAACCATGCGCTTTTAAGGTTGCTGACCTTTCACCTGAAACGGTCGCATTTGGTCGCAAAGAAATTGAAATCGCAGAATACGAAATGCCCGGATTAATGGCGCTTCGCGAAAAACATGGCGAATCAAAGCCCCTAACAGGTGCAAGAATCACCGGTTCCTTGCACATGACGGTCCAAACTGCTGTGTTAATCGAAACCCTTGTGGCACTCGGCGCTGAGGTTCGATGGGCAAGTTGTAACATTTTCTCTACCCAAAATCACGCTGCCGCTGCTGTTGCAGTTGGTCCAAATGGGACTCCTGAAAATCCACAAGGCATCCCAGTTTTCGCGTGGAAAGGTGAGACCCTTGAAGAATATTGGTGGTGCACCTTCCAAGCATTACATTGGGGTGAAGGCAAAACACCAAACCTCATCCTTGACGATGGCGGCGATGCAACGCTCGTTGTTCACAAAGGCGTGGAGTACAACAAAACTGGTTCAGTTCCAAGCAGTGATACCGCCGAAAGCGATGATGAACGCATCGTTTTGGATTTGCTCGCTGATGTCCAAACTTGGAACAACAAATTTTGGGAACAGTACGCTGTTGAAGTGAACGGTGTAAGTGAAGAAACAACAACAGGCATTCACCGTATGTATCAAATGGCGAATAACAACACGCTGTTGTTCCCAGTGATCAACGTGAATGACTCTGTTACAAAAAGTAAATTTGATAACCTCTATGGTTGCCGTCACTCCTGCGTAGATGGAATTATGCGGGCGACCGATGTCATGCTCGCTGGAAAAGTTGCACTCGTTGCTGGTTATGGTGATGTTGGCAAAGGTTGTTGCCAAGCACTTCGCGGTCAAGGTTGCCGTGTTTTAGTGAGCGAAATTGATCCAATTTGTGCTTTGCAAGCAGCAATGGAAGGCTACGACGTTGTTCGCTTGAATGATGTTGTTGGCAACGTTGATGTTTTTGTTACAACAACAGGCAACTTCAACGTGATTACTGCAGAGCACATGTCAAAGATGAAACACAATGCCATCGTTGGTAACATCGGACACTTCGATAATGAAATCGATATGGCTGGGCTTGAAAAACTCAGTGGAATTGAAAAGATAAATATCAAGCCACAAGTGGACGAGTGGAAATTCGCTGATGGGCATTCAATTATCGTGCTCGCTGAAGGGCGCTTACTGAATCTTGGATGTGCTACTGGCCACCCGAGTTTTGTGATGAGTAACTCGTTCACAAACCAAGTACTAGCTCAAATGGAATTGCATTCGAATCATGGCTCATACGAGCACAAGGTCTACACGCTTTCGAAGAAACTCGATGAGATGGTTGCGAGGTTACACCTCGAACAACTTGGTATTGATTTGACCGAGTTGACACCTGAACAAGCGGCATACATTGATGTGCCCGTCGAAGGTCCATACAAGGCAGATCATTATCGGTATTGACGTTCAATACACGCACCCCCGAAATTAACGCACCCCCGAAATTAACGCACCCCCGGAAATTAACTCACCCCCGGTGAGTTTTGAGTATCATTCCACCTTCACATGAGCGACCGACTCACCCACGAATGCGGGCTAGCCTTTGTCAGGCTCAGAAAGCCCCTCCACCACTACCAAGATGTGTATGGCGACGCTGCATGGGGACTTCGTAAAACCTACTTGCTCATGCAAAAACAGTACAACCGAGGGCAAGATGGCGCTGGCCTTGGCGTTGTGAAATTTGATATGCCAGCGGGCGATCAATTTCTACTCCGCATCCGTTCTGATAAACACAATGCGATCGAACGTATCTTCGATGCAATTACCGAAGACACTGAGCGGTTACACGAACCAATCACTGCTGAAACCGAAATGGCAGCGAAACAACATTGTCGTTTTCTAGGTGAAGCGTATCTTGGACACCTGCGGTACGGGACGCACTCTGGGAATTCCATGGCGATGTGTCACCCGTTTGTTCGCAAAAGCAATGTTGCAAGCCGCAACATTGCACTCGCTGGCAATTTCAATATGACAAACTCTAGCGAGTTATTCGAGCAACTCATCGAATATGGCCTAGACCCTGTAGGCGATAACGATACCCAAGTCATTCTCGAAAAAATCAGTCATTTTTTGAATGATGAACATGAGCGACTAATTAAAAAGAACAAAAACCTCGAAGGGCGTGAACTAGCCAATGCCATTTCGAAAGAATTGGACGTTGGGAAGTTTCTTAAAAAAGCAGCACAATATTGGGACGGGGGATACGTGTTCGCTTCACTTATTGGCAATGGCGATGCATTTATCTGCCGTGACCCCGCTGGCATTCGCCCTGCATTTATCTACATCGATGACGAAGTCGTCGCATGTGCATCTGAACGAGGCGCACTTGCAAACGTGTTCAACGTCGAACCGGATGAGATTAAACAAGTTGAACCCGGACACGTAATTGTTATAAAACGCGATGGTTCCATCGAAGATATCGAATTCACTACTCCCATTGAACGACGACAGTGTTCATTTGAACGTATCTACTTTAGCCGTGGCAACGATCCGCTCATTTATACACAACGGAAACGATTGGGAGCAAACCTTGCACCCCGCATCCTGAAAGTGCTAGGCGAAGACATTGACAGGTCATTTTTTAGTTACATTCCAAACACGGCAGAGACATGCTTTCTTGGATTACTTGAAGCAGTTGGCGGCGCTCTTCGCTGCATTGAAGCCGATCACATTTGGGAAAAAATTCAAGACGGTTCTGTGACAAGAGATGATTTGTCTAAGTTGAATCACACGCGCGTAAAAGCAGAGTTGATCGCACACAAGGACCAACGGTTGCGGACATTTATTACGCATGATGCAGCAAGACGAGATTTAGTTACGCACATTTATGACATCACACGCGGGCTGATTGAAAAAGATGACACGCTTGTTGTTGTAGATGATTCCATCGTGCGAGGCACAACGCTGCGTGAATCGATCATCACAAGTCTGTCGCAGTTGCACCCAAAACGAATTGTGATTGTTAGTTCTGCACCACCAATTATGTATCCTGATTGTTATGGCATTGACATGAGTCAGATTGGCAAATTCATTGCATTCGAAGCTGCAGTTGCATTGACAAATGAAGCAGGAAACACTGCGATTTTTGATGAGATTGCAACAAAGTGCAACGAACAGGAAAAGTTGCCAACCTCTCAAATGCAAAATCAAGTGAAAGCGTTGTACGACCAGTTTTCATTAAAGGAAATTTCGTGCAAAATTGCTGAACTTGTCAGACCAACGCACCTTGATTGGAATGGCAAACTTGATGTGGTGTACCAAGATGTCGAAGGGCTAAACGCTGCCATGCCAGACTATACGGGTGACTGGTATTTCACAGGTAATTATCCAACTGCTGGTGGGAATTCAGTTGTCAACCGCGCCTTTTTGAATTGGCATGCAGGTGACGATTCCAAACGAGCATATTAACTGACCACCGGTAAACGACACGCCAACTCTAATGAAGGTCTTCGTCATCAATGACACTTGTGAATCCGAGTTTTTCACGCATCGATTCGATCATGATGTAGAAAATTGGAACGAAAACCAAACTTAAGAACGTTGCTGCAATCATTCCACCAAAGACCGTGGTGCCGATTGAATGGCGACTGTTCTCCCCTGCACCCGTTGCGATGACGAGTGGAACGACGCCCAAAATAAAAGCGAGTGCTGTCATCAAAATTGGACGAAGCCGTAATTTTGCAGCGTTCATCGCAGATTCAACAATACCCATACCGGATTCACGATTTTTCTTTGCGAATTCAACAATGAGAATTGCGTTCTTCGAGGCAAGTCCAATTAACAAAATCAAACCAATTTGACCGTAAATATCTAAATCCAAACTGCGAATTTTCAATGCAAGAACAGCGCCTAGAATTGCAAGTGGCGCCGTAAGTAAAATCATGAATGGAATAGTCCAACTCTCATACTGCGCGGAAAGAAACAGGAAGACGACCAAAATAGCCAAGCCAAAAATGATTGGGATTGCTTTTATTGCAGCGATTTGTTGGTAGACAATGTCTGTCCATAAAAAGTCAAATCCTTGTGGCAAATATTTCACTTCATCCCAAATGGCTTTGATGCTATCTCCAGAACTAAATCCAGGCGAAGACATGCCAATGATTTGGGCAGAAGTGTACATGTTGTAGTGGGATAAATTTTCACTGCCAAGGACTGCTTCTATTTCAACAAGCTCAGAGAGAGGTATCGAATCTCCAACAGCATTCATTACTTCTAATTGACCAATGTCTTGAGGTGTTCTTCGACTGTCTCCTTCTGCTTGAACAATCACCTGATACACCTTCCCGTATTTATTAAAATCATTGACGTACACAGATGCTAGGTTGTATTGCAACACATCAAAGAGCGTAGACAAATCCACGTTGAGCATCTTCGCTTTTGTTCTGTCGATATTTAAATGGAACATCGGCGCATCACTTGAAAAAGATGACATCGCAAAACCGACTTCATCCAAGCCACCAATACGTGCGACAAAGTCATCAGTCACTTTGCCGAGCGCCGCTGCACCTTGAGCATTCAAGTCACGGATCTGAAACGCGAAGCCACCGGTTGAACCAAGGCCCATAATTGCAGGTGCATTCAAAACTGTTGATTGCACCGATTGCACTGCATGAAATTTAGCCCGCAAGCTATCCATGATGCCCCAGACACTCAGTTCCTCGGTTGTTCTCTCATCCCAATTCGTCAAAATTGGAATTGCCATTCCTGAAGACGTTTTTGCAGTAAAACCGCTCAAAAAATCAACACCCGTAATGACTACAACATCTTTTATACCATCCTGCGCCATCATTATTTCGGTTAGTTCTTGCGCAGCGTCGTCGGTTCTTGAAAGTGACATACTCGGCGGACCTTCAAAACTCACGAAAAAATACCCTTGATCTTCTTCGGGTACAAAACCTGTCGACATGTGCAACGTGACATACCCCATCAGCGCTGTCAATCCACAAAACACCAACAAAACGAGCACCCAAACTTTGGACAATGACTTCACAAATCTTCCATACCAATCACTCGTCTTGTCGAACAACGTGTTAAACCATCTGAAGAATACAAATCTCTCTTCACTTTTTTTCACTCGAAGCAAAACAGCACAAAGTGCTGGGCTTAACGAGAGCGAATTGATGGCTGACAAGACGACACTAAACGCAATCGTCAACGAAAACTGATTATAAAGTTGTCCACTAATGCCCGGCACAAATGAAGCAGGAATGAATACCGCTAGCAAAACTAACGAAGTAGCGATAATTGGACCTGTTACTTCTTTCATAGCTATCGCGGTTGCTTTTCGGCGTGACACATCACCTTTTTCCATTTGCCGTTCAACATTTTCTACAACAACGATTGCGTCATCTACCACAAGACCTATTGCAAGAACTAAACCGAGTAACGTGAGTGTGTTAATTGAAAAACCAAATGCCATCATGATTGCAAAGGCACCAATAAGCGACACGGGAATTGCGATGACTGGAATAAATGCAGCACGCCAACTTTGTAAAAATATAAAAATTACGAGAACAACAAGCCCCACCGCTTGAAGCAATGTAACGACGAGTTCGATCAATGAAATGCGGACAAAATCGGACGTGTCGAATGTCATTTGGTACTTCAAATCATCTGGAAAATTCAGCGCAAGACGCGCCATCGCTTCTTTGACTCCAGCCGTTACATCGAGCGCGTTGGCGCCTGGCAATTGATAAATACCTAGAGATGTTGCCGGCTTACCACTGAGAGTACTGTTTGATGCGTAAGTCCTCGCACCTAGCTCAACCCGACCAATATCTCGGATGCGGACAATCGCACCACCCTCACTTACAACAATAATATCTGCGAATTCTTCTACATCAATAAGACGACCTTTTGCAGTCAACTGATATGTAGACGCAGTTGGGTCTTTTAACGGCAGCGCGCCAACTTGACCAGCAACTATTTGTAAATTTTGTTTACTAATTGCTGAAGCAACGAGTTCTGGAGTTATCCCCATTGCTGTCATTTTTTGTGGATCAAGCCAAACACGCATCGCGTATTCTTTTAAGCCAAAAATCGTAATACTTCCAACACCCGGTACTCGCTTGAGCTCATCATATAAATGGATGTCCGCATAGTTACCCATAAATACACTGTCATACGTGTTGTTTTCTGAGTACAAACTAACCACCGCAAGCATCGTCGTAGACTGCTTTGTGACAGAAACACCCGACTTTTGCACAATGCTTGGCAAGTTTGCCATTGCCTGATCGACTCTGTTCTGCACATCGACAGCTGCAATGTCAAGATCAGTACCAATATTAAATGAAATCGTCAACGATGAAGCACCGTTATTAGTGCTGTTCGATGACATGTACATCATGTTCTCTACACCGTTTACTTGTTCTTCAATTGGCGTTGTAATAATATCCGCAACAACCTCTGAACTTGCACCGGGATACCCAGAAGTTACTTGAACTTGGGGTGGCGTAATTTCAGGAAACTGTGCAACAGGCAATAAGTAAATACAAATGCCACCAACGAGCACCATGAGTATTGCAATACTCATGGCAAAGATTGGTCTTTTAATAAAGAAGAGTGGGGACACTGAAGTTATTCTTCCTCGATTGTGTTATTTGTAGTTGCAACTTGTGTTCCCGAACGAAGGTTCGACGTACCTTCAACGATAACACTATCACCTTCCTTCAAGCCCGTAAGCACATGTTGATGGTTACCCTGAATGGCCCCCACAGTGATGGGTGAAATTACTGCAGTGCTATCTTCTGAAATTGTCCAAACATAATAACTGCCTGGCTGTTGCATAACCGCTTTCAATGGAACCATCAGCGCTTCCTCTATAACTTGTAGTTGCACTCGTACGTCAGCATACTGACCGGGCAACACACCGAGTTCATTCACGAACTCTCCGCGAGCAAGAAATGTGGATGAGGTCGCCCGAATCGTGTTATCTACAAATACCAACGAACCTGTAGCTGTATGCTCAGTTAGCACGCTACCAGAAGCAGAGGCTTGCCCTTCAGAATCATTTTCGGTGATCGAAATATGCATGGGAAGCGAGCCTCTTTCCATCAACGATTGAATGAGAATGAGCCGATTCGCCGGAGGATGGAACTCGACATACATTGGTGAAATTTGCACAATATTCGCAAGTTTTGCCTGTTGAGCTGGGCCAACAAGAGAGCCAACATTGACTGAAGTCGATCCAATTTTCCCGGAAATTGGTGCGTGAATTGCACAATACTCAACATTCAATTCAGCAAGCGCAACACCTGCCTCAGCTTGTGCAACTTGAGCAAATGCTTGCGCGAGTTGCGTTTCTAGCTTATCAAAATTTTGTTTAGAAATAGCTCCAGATTGTAAGAGCGGTTCATTTCGGTCAAACTCTTTTTTTGCATATGTTTCTTCTGCATGTGCCGATTCGAGCGAAGCCTCCGCCTGCAGAAGTTGTGCATCAAATGGAGCAGAATCAATTTCGTAAAGCAAATCACCTTTTGTAACAAACTGCCCTTCTTGAAAATGTCGCTGCAGAAGCCATCCCTCTACTCGTGCTTCAACATCAACTTCTTGCACAGACGTTGTTATTCCGGGAAGTGACAAGTACGTGGGCAATGCGCGAGTAGAAACCGTTTCGGATGTGATGTTCGTTGGAGGGGGCGCACTTTTCGCAGTTGTATTTTCTTTGCATGCACTTATTGCACACACTGTAAGGCACAGTATTCCTGCTCGATTCATGGGGTACTCCTCACTTGCGTGTTCTCTTTTGATTCAACATCTTTCCAATCACCACCAAGGGCTTTGTATAAGGAAACTAAATTTTGTGAAACCGCGCCGGTTTTTTCAGCAAGCATGATTTGGCTATTGATTAAATTGCGTTTTGCATTTAACACTGTTTGTTTTTGCACGGCGCCTGCTCGTTCCTCTTCTTTTATCAACTCGAAGGCTTCGTGCAAAGAGGCAGAAGCGTCGTTCCAGGATTCTTGTACTTTGCCAGACTCAATTAGGTTTGATAGAGAAATTTCCACTTCAGCGAAAGCTCGCAGCACAGTTTGCTCCCAAGTGAGCAGTGCTGAATTTGTTTTTTCTTCTTGTAGCAGTATTTGGCTACGGATTCGGTTACCGTTAAAAATATCCCATGAGACTGAAGGCCCAACACTCCAAGCTCGACTATCCCAACGAATCAAATCATTCGTTTCTGTAGCCTCGTACCCAAAGGATCCTGACAGGGAAAATTTTGGATACAAGTTCGCCATTTTTGCACCAATAAGTGCAGTTTGTGCCGCAAGTGCTCGCTCGGTTTCACGAATATCTGGTCTGCGACGCAGAATGTCAACAGGAATGCCAACAGCGACCCGAGGTGACGCACTTGGCACGGGTGACTGTTCGGACAATTGGTGCATCACAGATTTGATCTCTGTGCCCAATAGAACAGCAAGCCGAGCATACTCTTGCACCAATTGCATCTCAACTGCAGGAAGTTCCGTTGTGTTTTGATCATACATCGCACGTTCTGTCTCAAGCAATGATTTCGAAATAATGCCCTGCTCGTATTGTGCTTCAATAAGAGAAAGCAATTGTTGAAGCGTTTCTATTGATAGCGTTGTGAGTTTTTTTGTTATCTGCAGTACGCGAATATTTATATATGTTGATGCGACCTCAGCTCGAAGAGTAACGAGCGCATCGCGGTAGTTCTCGAGTGCAACGCCCTCCATTGCACTCGCTGCTTCTATGTTCTTTTCGATGCCACCCCACAAATCAAGTTCCCAGCTTGCATCGAGACCAACAGCGAAATCGTTTACTGGCTTCGCTTGCACATTAGGAAAGTTCGCTAATGTCGTGGAGTTGTTGCTTCCCTGTTCACGTTCAGCTTGACCTTTCGCACTCACGTTTGGCACAAGTTCCGCAGAAGCGATCCCAAACGTTGCGCGTGCTTGAAGTAAACTTGATACCGCCGTTTGCAGTGTCAGATTGTTCTTTTGTGCTTGTGAAATCAAGGACACGAGTTGTGGGTCATCGAAGCGGTACCACCAATCTCGAACATCAACGTCACCAGGAATACACTCCATGGCAATAGAAAAATGCCATGCATCTGGAACAGTTGCTGTTAAGGTTGGTTGCTCATACTTTGGACCTACGGTGCAACTTGCCAAAAACGCGCAAGTCCAGATAGGCAATACATAAACTCTCTGCTTCACACGGAGAAGAATACATTAAATGCCCTCAACAAACCACCGCTTACCCTTTTTTACAATTTTATGCCCTTCTTTGCGAAGCCGTTTTGCTTGTTCTTCCATACCTCCGGGATATTTTGGGTTCAGTTCGCCTTTCGCTTTTACGGTTCGCCACCAAGGCGTGATTCTTTTTCTTCCATCATCTTCAGATTCTTGCGCGGCATTCGCAGAAATCCAAGCAAATATCCCACTGCAAAGTGGGCATGTACTCGTCGCTTTATTATCCTTGGTAAGTTTTTCTCGCAGTTGTGCAATGGTCATGACTTTGCCTTTGCGCACCTTTTTCATCATCGCATCGACTTGGATTGGCGAAGGTACCAACATTTTGTCGCCGTACTGCGCTGCACCCCTCCCTTTTGGCTTAATAAACTTTGGCAGATCCTTTGAATCAGCAAGTTTTTCACGCCAACTTTTTTTTGTTTTTGCCATGGATTGGCGATCTAACCAGCTCTTGAGAGACCGTTTGCATCTTGGTTTATTTTCATCACGTTGACTTCAATGGCTGCTAATTGTGCCGCTTGCCTAACATCATATTTTTTAAGAGCAGCAACAAGTTCTTCCGGCTTGTTGGTGATCCTAGATGCTGTTTTGGCAATTCGCTCCGCTGTGGTCCAAAGGTCATTTCGCATTGTTTGCTCAAGTGCCTCTGCCAAATCAATACAGGTCCAATAATCAACTGTTGTTTCAATCATGT
>JACNLW010000058.1 GCA_014381305.1 Planctomycetota bacterium | reverse complement strand
GTGGCGCAGAAAAATTAACACGAAAAAAGACTGATGGTTTTGCTGAAATTGCAAAGACTTACGGTGCAGGTGGATTGCCTGTCGTGAAATATCAAGGTGGAGAGTTTGCAACAGGTGTTGCAAAGTTTGTTGAACCAATCAAAGATGAACTTGTTGCTGCGCTCTCTTTGGAAGATGGTGATCTTGTGATGTTTGGTGTTGGCACATACAGAGTTGCGTGTATTTCGCTTGGCGAAGTTCGCCTTGCCGTTGCGAAAGAACTAGAGTTGATTCCAGATGGACTTTTCAGGGGGTTGTGGGTGATCGATTTTCCAATGTTTGATTGGAATGAAGATGCTCAGCGATGGATTAGTGAACATCATCCATTTACCGCGCCCCTTGCATCACACCTTGATACGCTTGAATCTGATCCAGGCAATTGTTTATCTTCAGGGTATGACTTGGTCATCAACGGCGCTGAAGTTGGCGGTGGATCTATTCGTATCCACACACCCGAAATTCAATCTAAAGTTTTTGGGCTATTGGGATTGTCACAAGAAGAAGCTGAAGATAAATTTGGATTTTTGCTCAATGCCCTTCGTTATGGTGCCCCGCCACATGGCGGCGTTGCGTTCGGCTTAGACCGCTTGGTCATGATGATGATTGGTACTTCAAATATCCGCGACGTCATTGCATTTCCAAAAACACAAACGGGTGCCGACCTCATGTGTGAAGCGCCAGGCGCTGCCGACCCTGCTCAACTTGAGGAACTTGGCATCATCATGCGTGAGCCTGTCGATTCCACAGAGCAAGTGTAAGAAGAGCAAATAACTTGTGTTCATGATTGCGTCGCTCACTGCGATGCTCTCGTACTAGCGTTGCAACAATTTTGGTATCGATGTTCAAACCTGCAAATGGGTCGGGAGATAAAAGCACATCGCTTGCAAGTTTTCCAAGACTGCTCTGTTCGTTTCGCAACCAACTTGCAAGTGGCACTGCGAATCCCATCTTTGGACGATCAACAATGTGAGCAGGCAAATATTTTTTCGCGATTGTTCGCAACACACCTTTTCTACCATCAGCCAATAGTTCTCGTGTTGTCAACGGCGATACCGCATTCCGAACTCGCATCGATAAGAGGGGCGAACGAACTTCTAAAGCCACCGCCATCGATGCAGTGTCAACTTTTCGAAGCAAGTCGCAAGGGAGATAGTTTTTAACATCAAATTGTTGCAATCGTCGAAGCGGCGAGTTCTCTATCTCAGGCGCCACTGCATCTACAAAGGGTTCGCCTGTCAAAGATTCTATTTCCGTTTTTGAAAAGATAGATTCGATCGAAGCAACATTACAAAGCGACCACCCCCTTGCCGCATCTGCCATCCTTCCGAGTTTTTCAGAAAAAGACCTAGGTTTTGAGCCTCCGCCCCAAGGAATTCGTGCCAAAAGAGCGTGCCACCTAGAAATTGTATTGATCGCGAGATACCGATTGTAACCAAGAAATAACTCGTCGCCTCCATCTCCTGAGAGTGCAACGCTCACCTGCTTGCGGGCTGCTTCGCTAATCCAATACATTGGCAAAATCGAACTGTCTGCAAATGGCTGTCCTAGTTGCCCAACCAAAGTCAACAAATCTTCTGCGGGTTCCATTGATACGCGTAGTGTTTGGTGTTTTGTTCCCAAATGTTTTGCAACTTCCAACGCATACGATGATTCATCGTAGGCAGGATCATCCATCTTCACGCAATATGTTTGCAAGTTTCCAAGTTCTTGTTGCGCGAACGCAGCGATCAGAGATGAATCAACCCCACCACTTAAAAAGCAACCAAGTGGAACATCTGATTCAAGGTGATCAATCACACTTCCGCGAATTGCACCTTCAACAGTTTCATTTGTTGGCTGCAGCGAAACAACTTTTTGGTGTATACATTGCACTGGTTGTACCAGCGTCGCATCACCTGTTAAATATCCAAGTTGTAAATAACGCTGCACTGCATTTGAAGAAAAATGTGTAAGCCCAAGTTCGTTCGCAATTTTTTGCAGTGGTGCTGGATTTGAACAGAAGACACATCCATCCCCCGCTTCACCGAGATCTAAAACGTACAGCGGTTTCTGACCGTACGGATCTCGAAACAGTGAAAGTTGCAGCGTACTTCGATCCCACATTGCAACTGCGTACATTCCATCAAGATGTTCAGTGCAAAGCGCTCCCCACTGTTCATACGCTTTGAATAAAGTTTCTGTATCGCTGTGATCACTCGTGAACATCACACCTTGAGAACTGAGTTTTTTCCGCAACGCACTATTGTTGTAGATGCATCCGTTGAAAACCATTGCCTTTTCTGGGGTGTCATTTTCATACGAAACCATGGGTTGCCCACCGCCTGTGTGATCAATAATGCTCAAACGGCGATGGAGCATGAGTATTTCTACACCATCTGCATGATCATGAAACCGCCCTGAAGCATCAGGACCACGTCTCGCGATCGAATCATCGAGCATTGCGACCCAATGCTCAGGAATTGGTCGTCCATCTCGTCTACAAATGCCCGCAATACCGCACATGCTTGGTAGCCTACCTAACATGAAGAAACGGCGAAC
>JACNLW010000032.1 GCA_014381305.1 Planctomycetota bacterium | reverse complement strand
AATTGTTCCACGCAAGCAACCCAAACCGTGGATTGCTGGCACTACAGAGTAACAACCGTTTTGGTTTTGTTATTGAATGTTGCCCACCGCTGCTTCGTGTGCAACAGCGTTGTCGTAATACATCATCACCCTTGGCATCCACCCTTGTATTTTGGTAATGCGTGATTCGGAAGAAGGGTGTGTGGACAAAAATTCCACCGGCGCTTTTTTACCGGCTTTTCCCATTCTTTGCCAAAGTGGAATTGCCTCGCGTGGGTCGTACCCTGCGTCGGCAGCAATATATAAACCAAGTTGATCTGCTTCGGTTTCTTGTGTTCTAGAAAAAGGTAGCGCAACACCAATTCCATACGCACCAAGAACAATCGCTCGGTCTGTTGCATTCATTTCATCCATCGCAACACCTGCGATTATTCCCGCAACCATCGATCGACTTGATCGCTCCGCACCGTGCCTTGCAATAACATGTGCAACTTCATGGGCCATCACAATTGCAAGGGCGTCTTCATTTTCCGTCACCGGCAATAAGCCTGTATACACCGCACATTTTCCACCTGGTAGTGCCCATGCGTTCACCATTTCCTTGTCCTTAATCAATGCAAACTTCCATTGATACCCGCGTACAGCATTTGGATACATTCGATCCGAGGCAAGTGCCACTTTTTCTCCGATTCGCTGCACCATTTCATAATTCGCACCAGAAGTAACAAGTTTTTCTTCTTTAACTATTTCTGTAAACGCGTCTTGCCCAAGTCTCATTTCTTGGGAATGCGACATCATGATCAGTTGTGAACGACCGGTTTCTGGAGCATGTGAACAACCTCCAACAAAAACTATAGTCGCTAGTAGAAATTTATACATGCTTTGGTTTAATAATTCCACCAAGTACAAGACCAACAAGTAGCCAAGAGGCTGCGAGATCCAAACCGGTGCCAGTCGTCCAACTTGGTGGCATGTCATGGAATACATGGTTTACTAAATGGACGGAAATGATTGCAAAGACGCCAAGGGACAAAACAAAAATTACTCTACACCAATAACCTGAAAGACTCGGGAGCGCCATTACCAACAAAATAGTCGCCATCATTGATGCAATTACATCAACAAGAAAACCGCGAACAAGTCGAGAGGGCGGCATCGGATCACCTGGGACGGCATTATAGAAAATCATGCCATGTGGTTCTGTTTTATGCAATGCCATCCAAGCCTCCATCGCTTCGGTGTCATCTTGTTCAAACGTCATAGGTGGAAAGTAATACACACCAGTTTCGGGCAGGTGGTCACTGATGTTTTCTACAACAGCATGTACGCCCTCGTGCGATTGAACTGTGGAGTGGTGCCAATCCATCGCCGCCCACGATACAAAGCCCCACATAAAGAGTGTGATTCCGCCAAGCAGGCCGCCAATAATGATTTGTTTCAACATGGCAGTAGCATAGCCACTAGCTAGATTCAGATTCGTGTAGAATGGGTGGTTTTCAACGAAATCTCTTTAAGACAAGGTACTCTTTATTATGCGACGAGCGAAAATTAGTGTTATTGGAGCAGGAAACGTGGGCGCTTCTTGCGCGCTTTGGGCAGCGTCAAAAGAACTCGGCGATGTCGTCCTTGTTGACATTCCAAACTCGGTCGGTGTTGCACAAGGCAAGGCACTTGACTTGTTTTGCGCGAGCCCGATGGAACGGTTTGATGCAAACATTACCGGCACGTGTGACTACAAGGATGTTGAAGGTAGTGATGTTGTAATTGTTACGGCTGGTATCCCGCGGAAACCGGGCATGAGCCGCGATGATCTTATTGCAACAAATGTAAAAATAGTTAAGTCTGTTTCCGAGCAGGTTGCGGCTGCTGCGCCTGACGCCGTCATGATTATTGTTTCTAATCCGCTTGACGCAATGGTGTACACAGCATGGAAAGCGTCTGGATTCCCAACCAACAGAATTGTTGGTCAGGCTGGCTGTTTGGACGTTGCTCGGTTTAGAGCGTTCCTTGCAATGGAACTCGACGTATCAATCGAAGATATCCAAGCGTTGCTACTCGGGGGTCACGGCGATGACATGGTTCCACTCCCAAGGTACACATCTGTGCACGGAATTCCTGTCTCGCAACTTCTTCCAGAAGAAACAATCAACGCGTGTGTTGACCGCGCAAAGGCGGGTGGTGGTGAAATTGTAAAACTCATGGGCACAAGTGCGTACTACGCACCAGCAAGTGGGTCAGTCCAAATGGCAGAAGCAATTATCAAAGATAAAAAACGAATCTTGCCGTGCGCGGCATATTGCGATGGTGAATTTGGAATTGACGGTTTGTTTGTCGGCGTTCCGTGTGTCCTTGGCAAGAATGGGGTTGAGCGAGTTGTGCAAATCGAACTCAATGAAAGTGAACAAGCGATGATGGATGAATCGGCTTCACACGTTGCTGACTTGGTCAACACGGTAAAAACGACTTTTCCCGAATTGGCATAACAAAGTTAAGCCACAAAAAAAGGCGACTCATTTGATTCGCCTTTTTTTATCTCAGAATTAATTACTCGTTTTCAGCCATCATTTTCATCATGTCTACACAACGGTTGGAATAGCCTGCTTCGTTGTCAT
>JACNLW010000081.1 GCA_014381305.1 Planctomycetota bacterium | reverse complement strand
TCGCAACAATCGCTGCTGCACAAGCACCAATCAATTCTAACGCCGCGATGCAGCCCAATAAGGGCGGACTGATTCTACGGCAACGATTTACGTTTACCGAAGCAGACAAAACACCCATGGCAAATGTGAGTGCAGAAATGATCATGTCTATGACAACGCTCATGTATGGTGTATCTGAAAAATTTACTTTGATGGTGAATGCACCTATTCGTATATCGAGCAAAACGGATAACAGCATCACGGGTGCAGAAACCGACCTTTCTGGTCTAGACGATATGAAAATCATGGGAAAGTTCCGTATTTTCAGAGAAAATACTGGTCCATTTGATACCCAACGGTTTGACTTACTTGCAGGTGTTGAGTTTCCTACCGGTAGGGATCAATTCACATCAGATTCAACAGACCCAATTATCGGCGCAGTTTATACGTACAAAACTGGGAAACATGCATTTCACACAGATTTACTCTGGCAATTTAACAATGGAGATGGAAACGACGGCGAAGACAAATTGACATACGACCTCGCGTATGTGTATCGACTTTCCCCAGATGTGTATTCAAATGAAGATCCGACAGCCCTCTTTGGGTCAATCGAACTCAACGGCGCGTATGAAACAAACAATGATCAAGAAATATTTCTTTCACCCGGTTTGCAATATGTCAAAGCATATTGGGCACTAGAAGCAACAATTCAAATTCCCATTCACCAACGGTTAGACAACCGCATGGAACGCGATTACGTCTTTGGCATAGGATTCAAGTTCCGTTTTTAAGGTTTTTATTGGACGATTCAGATAATTCCAATCTTTACATGGACAAAGACACATAATTCGCCTATAGTCAATACGTACACATGTTTCAACAATTTACCACTATTTTGATTTTGACAGCCATCACACTACAAGGTGTGTTTGGTGGGCTACAAAATTCAGTCTCGATTTGTCTCGGTGGTGGACACGAACACCATGAATATGAGAGTGCAGAAGTCATTGAACATTGCGAAATGGAATGCAGCCATCACAACCAATGGCCATCGCCAATTGCCAGTGATGTAGATATAGATGATTGCGAATGTACCGATCTTGAGTTAAGTCTCATTACACTGCTCTCAACTCCACGAAATTCTGACGATGGGACCATCGTTGCGTGGGCGTATGAACATTTCACCGCAACTACAGAAATGCAATCACGTTGTGCATTGTGGGTTCCACCTGATGCCGAATTCACTCTCGGGATAAAAGAACAGCAACTTGTTGTCTTGCGCACTACGCGCCTCCTCCTCTAAAAAACCTATCTGATTTTCCGTTCGCTCCACTTCATTATTACTTGGAGTGTGTTGTTGTGAATTTTAGATAGGAGTTACAAGTGAATTTCAATTATTGGAGAAACGTTAGTTTCTTCACCATAGCCTTCTTCGTTGTTGGCTGTCAATCTTACGAACCCAAACCGCTCGACATCGGTGGATATCGCAATTCCTTGGAAACAAGGTTGATCGATATTGAACCCGTCACAGCGTTTGCCGATCGCCTTTCCTCTGCAAGTGGAACTCCACTGCAGTTTGATTTGAGTGATGGCATTTCACCTGCGGAGGGTGAGGTCATCGCCCTGTTCTATAACCCAGAACTTCGAATAGCTCGATTAGAAGCAGGTGTTGCACTTGCTGATTTTGAAACTGCTGGGCTTTGGGCAGATCCAGTTTTTGGTTTTGATGGCGCTGATATATCCTCTCCTTCTGCTCCATTTGAATTTGGAATTATGGGAAATCTCACCATTCCAATTTCAGGACGACTCAAAGTTGAGAAAACTCGAGCAGGTTCTGCGTACGAAACCAAACTTCGAACGCTTGTCGATGCTGAATGGAACCTAAGAGCGGCACTTCGTTCAAGGTGGACTTCGTGGACTGCAGCAACTTTAAATGTACTCCTCGTCAATGAAGTGATCACACAACTTGAACGAATCAACGCACTCGCAAGCACGCTCTACGAAGCAGGCGAGATCAATCGTGTTGAACACCGATTACTTCAAGTTGAACTCGCAACGAACAATGTTCTCGCGACAGAAACCGAATTGCAATTATTCAAAGAAGAAATCTCTTTACTAGCATTGATGGGACTTCCACCAGATTGTGCGGGTTTACTGCTTCCTCAGTTCCCCGAGATTACAAACACTGAGGTTGATGATGAGACTGTTCGCCTTATAGATGCAAACACCGAACTTGCAATTCAATTTGCAAAGTACCAAACTGCGGAGGAAACGCTTCGATTAGAAATCAAAAAACAATATCCTGATATTGTCATTGGTTCAGGATATGGCAGTGAATTTAACGATCACCGCGTATTGTTTGGTCTTACTATTCCGGTCTCAATTTGGAATAGAAACCAAGCAGGAATCGCTGAAGCGAAGTCAAGGCGTGAAGTTGCTCGGGCAGAAGCCGAAACAACATTTGCTCGCCTCTATCGTAAACTTGCAGTTGCAAATACGACTCTACTGATGAAGCAAGAACAGCACTCGTACTTTGAAGCCGAAATCATTCCTATGATCGAAGCACAAACAAGTGATGTAGAAAACATCATCGCCCTTGGTGAAGTAGATACATTTATTTTGCTCGAAACAATAACTCGTCAGTTTGATGCGAAACAACAATTGCTTCGTCTTCAAGTTACTGAACTTCATGCAGCAATCACAGTGCATAACATTCTTGGCCCCGATTACCAATTACATCCATCGCCGATGAACAGAGAAATACAAAAAGACACACTTGGAGGTGTGCAATGAAAATTCTATTAACAATATTTACGATTCTTTTACTTCTAAGTTGCTCAGAGAGTTCGGCCCCTGTCGAACAAACACCAGACGACTCCTCACACACATCAACTCCTACAAACCGAGTTGCGATCCCAGCGGCAGTTCGTTCGAACCTTGGGATCACATTCGCAACTGTTGAACGGAGGCAACTGCAAGATACATTGCGTGCTCCCGGAAAATTTGAATACTTGCCTTCAGCAAAAAGAGAGTATCAGACAATGCTCTCAGGACAAATTGATCTTCTCGTGGATCAGTTCGAAAAAGTTGAAACTGGACAAGCACTCTTTCGAGTTACTTCTCCAAAGTGGCGTGATATACAACAAAATATTGCAGAACTCTTGTCGAACGTACAGCAACTTGATGCAAAAATGGAAATGTACAACCCACTTTTTCTTGCGCATGAACAACACGAATACAGCGTCAAAGTAAACGTAGAAATGTGGGAAAAGAGAATTCAAAAACTCGAAACACTTCGCAAAGCAGGTGGTGGTAGTTCCAAAGAATTAACTGCTGCAAGAGCAGCGTATAGCGCTGCTCGGGCTGAATACGCAGACTTACGAGAAAAAGATGCCCAACTTGAAGCCACGTACACTGAAACACTTGCGGCGCTCCGCGCTGCAAGGTCTAAGTTTGATATCGCCCTTGATTCGGCAAGTGCAATGCTTGATATCCACGTTTCGAAGGACGATCATGATTGGTGGAGAAACATCACGTCGATTGTCATTACCGCAGCCCAAGCAGGAGTTGTTGAAAAACTAAACATTACAGATGGCGCCTGGGCTGATGAAAAAACAAATGTTCTTACAGTTGTTCAACCCGACAAACTTCGGTTTCACGCTTCTGGTTTGCAAAGTGACATTGGTGTCTTGCGTGATGGTTTGCAAGTGAACATCGTTCCACCAACACCAACATCTGCTGGAAATGCTGTGAATTTGCAAAAAACAATGCATGGCACACTGCAACTTGGACTCACAGGAGATTCAAATGATCGAACAATTGACTTATACGTAACGCCAGAAAATGTATTGTCTTGGGCACGTCCTGGTGTCACTGCACAACTCGAAATAATCACAGACTCTACAAGTGGATCCGAACTTGCAATCCCACTTTCGGCGGTGCAGCAAGATGGACTCACTCAAATTATTTTTCGACGCAATCCAAACAATCCAAATGAAGCTATTCGCTTGGAAGCAGATCTTGGATTAGACGATGGACGATGGGTTGCAGTTTTAAGCGGTCTCAAAGATGGCGACGAAGTCGTACTCGATGGTGGGTTTCAACTCATGCTTGCAACGAGTGGTTCGATTCAAAAGGGTGGACACTTTCACTCTGATGGTACATTCCACGAAGGTGGGGATTAAGTGATGCTAAAAGCACTGATTCGTTTTTCCCTCAATTATTCGTCCCTTATCGTATTGATGTCTCTACTCGTTACGGGATACGCTGCATATCAACTGCCTCGGATGAGCATCGATGTATTTCCTGAGTTAAATGCACCCACTGTCGTAATCATGGCAGAGGCCGGCGGACTCGCTGCAGATGAAGTTGAACAATACGTTACGTTCCCGATTGAATCTGCAGTCAACGGTATGACAGGTGTTCGCCGAGTTCGCTCTGCAAGTGCAATCGGTTTGTCGATTATCTGGGTTGACCTTGGCTGGGGCTCTGATCTCTACGACGCAAGGCAGCTTGTCGCTGAACGATTATCAACTGTCCGAAAAAACCTTCCACCTGAGGTTGAGCCGTTCATTACCCCAATCACTTCAATTGCTGGCGAGATTATGCTCATTTCGCTCTCTTCGCCAAGCGGCGAAGCAACACCACTAGAACTTCGCTCGTATGCAGAGTTCGATTTGCGGAATAAACTTCTTGCGATTCCGGGTGTTGCACAGGCTGTTGCAATTGGCGGTGAACTTCCTGAGTACCAAGTAAATGTTGATCAAGAACGTTTGCGAGTGTACGGGTTAACAATTTCCGATGTTGTTGAAGCTGCGGGAAACGCACACTCCACAGCAAGTGCAGGTTATTTACCAAATGTTGGAAGTTTTGAAATACCGATCAGGCAACAAAGTCGTGTCACAAAACCAAGTGATATTGCAAACACAATAGTTACATTTCACGAGGGTGTGCCTGTCACAATTGGTCAAGTTGCAGATGTTCTGTTAGGTCCTGCGCTCAAAAGAGGAGAAGGCTCGGACAATGGATCGCCCGCTGTTGTCATTTCCATTCAAAAATCGCCAGGCACAAACACTCTTGCATTAACACAGCAAATTGATGGACTGTTTGATCAAATTGAAAAAACGCTACCGACAGGCATGGTGCTCAACAGAGATGTCTTTCGGCAGGAACACTTTATAAACCGCGCTGTTAACAATGTCACAACAGTGCTACTTGAAGCAGTTGTCATTGTGGCAATTGTCTTGATGTTGTTCCTTATGAACATTCGAACGACGATTATTACGCTTACTGCGCTCCCAGTATCGCTAGCCATTGGATTATTGATGATGGATGCGATGAATCTTGGGCTGAACGTGATGTCGCTTGGTGGTCTCACTGTTGCAATTGGGGTGCTAGTCGATGATGCGATCATCGATGTAGAAAATGTTTTTAGAAGATTAAAACAAAATAACGCACTGCCAAACGAAAGTAGGCGCCAATTCGTTGAGGTGATCTTTGATGCGAGTAATGAAATTAGACCCGCAATGGTTTTTGCGACAGTCATTATCGTTTTGGTTTTTGTACCTCTTCTCTTTTTGCAAGGTCTCGAAGGAAAATTTTTCCAACCACTTGCACTTACATACATGATTTCGATTATTGCGTCTCTTCTCGTTGCCCTCACGCTCACGCCTGCACTTTGCAAAATATTACTCGGTAAAAGCATTAGCAAGGGGCATGACAAGGAGTCGTGGCTTGTCCAATTCCTAAAACGTTTTTACAAGCGTGCACTTCAAGCAACGCTACGCGCGCGTGGATTCGTGCTCACCGGTGCGACTGTTGCAACTGCTGCAGCGCTGTTGCTTGCAAGCACATTTGGCACTTCGTTTCTTCCATCGTTTAATGAAGGCACCTTTACAATCTTTCTGTTTGCGCCTCCGGGAACTTCGCTTGTGGAATCACACCGACTGGCGACAAATGTAGAAATGCAACTCGCATCTATCGAAGGTGTACATTCGGTATCTCGAAGGACTGGTCGTGCTGAACGCGACGAGCACGCTGAGCCTGTGAGTAGTTCTGAGATTGAAGTTTCAATGGATGATGGAGTTTCTCAAGAAGAAATCCGCGGAGAAATCGACAAAATCCTTGCAGCAATTCCGGGCATTACAACGATGGTTGGCCAGCCTATTGAGCATCGATTAAGTCACCTTCTTTCAGGAACACCTGCAGCTATTGCCATTAGTATCTACGGCGATGACTTAGTCAAACTTCGCAGCATTGCAAAAGAAATTGAGGGAGCTCTGAAGGATGTGACTGGGGCGAGAGATGTGAACGCGAACCGTGAAGTCATGATTACATCACTTCCTATTCAGTATCGTCACGCTGAACTCGCTGCTTTTGGTCTCACGCCTGCTGAAGCAGCCGAGCAGGTTCGCGAGGCGATGTACGGCGAAGTTGTTGATACTATCAATCAGGGAACTCGGCAGTATGATTTAGTTGTACGGCTTGACCCCTCGCAACGGGAAACTATTGAACAGGTTCGAAACGTATTGCTTCGTGGAAGAAATGGTGCAACTGTTCGACTGCGAGATGTTGCAGACATCGGTCCAGAACGATCGAGTAACTTAATTACACGAGAAAATGCACAGCGAAAAGCTGTCGTTTCCCTCAATGTTGCACGGGGTTCAAACCTTGGTGATCTTATTGGAGAAGTTAGACTCTTGGTTGACCCGATTGTGCAGGATGCTGGGTACACGGTGCACTACGGCGGCCAATTTGAAGCACAGCAATCAGCATCAAAAACTATTCTCGCTTCTGGGTTTGCAGTCACTGTACTCATTCTTATGCTGTTGCAAATTTCAACTGGCTCGATGCGTTCAGCGCTGCTTGTTTTAATCAATATGCCCCTCGCACTCATTGGTGGCATCGCTGCAATTTACATCACTGAGGGTGGAGGATTTTTTGCAAACACAATTGCATTGTTTGGTTTCGGTGGGACGTACATTGCTCCTGTTATCTCGATCGCATCTATGGTTGGATTTATCACCCTCTTTGGAATCTCTATACGCAATGGTATTTTGCTCATCAATCATTACAATCATTTACTATTAGAGGAAGGTGTCACAATCGATGACGCCATTTTTCGGGGATCAATGGAACGACTCGTTCCAATTTTAATGACAGCACTTTCAGCAGTGCTAGGTCTCGCTCCACTCGCACTTGCTGCTGGGAAACCGGGCAGCGAATTACTCGCCCCACTTGCAATCGTCACGCTTGGCGGATTGCTCACTTCAACTGTCCTAAACCTCATTGTTATTCCAGCAGGCTTTTCGCTTGTATTTGGAAGAACTACACTACACTCTAAAGGAGAAACAACTCATGTTTAACACAATACCTTTCTTAACAATCGCAACCCTCACCCTTTCCTTAGTTATGCTTGGCTGCAGTGATGATGATCTGAAAAATGTAAACGAAACAAGTACACAAGGAACTCAAAGTTCAGAGAACACGCACACTGCTGGCCATGGTGGCGCAGTCATACCACTCGGGAATACAACAATCGGTACGTTCCAAGTAATGGCAACTCGAGACGAAGGTCTCATAGTTGCAGGAAAAGATGCTCCAATTGATGTCACTGTCACACCAGTTTCTGGCTCGTCCATCACAGCAGTTGCTGTACGATTCTGGATTGGAACTGAGAGTGCCGTAGGCTCGATGAAAGCAAAGTCTGAAATCGAAAATCCAGCAGAACCAAATCGCTGGCACACCCATGCTGATGTACCCAATCCTATTCCTGCGGAAAGTATGTTGTGGGTTGAAATCGAAACAGACAACGGCGAAAAAGTTACCGGCTCATTTGATTTAAAAACTGATTAAAACGAATATAAAAAAGGGAACACAGATGCAACTTTTTACACACACGCTTATTCTCGGATCTTTACTCATTGCAACCGCTTGCAGTGAAACTTCAACACCTGAAACCAAAGTTCCTGTAGAAAAACCAGCCGTCATACCCAATGATGAAAAGCCAGATATATCAACAGAAAAATTGATTTCTGAAACTATTACCCTTGCGGGAGTCACATTACAAATCAGAGCGAAAGGAATATTGAAACCACGGGAAGAGTATCAAATCGCCATAGGATTGATGAGTGGCGAACAAGGTGCAGATGTCCGACTTTGGATAGGTGAAAAAACGAAAGCGGGCTCAATGGTAAATAAAGCAAATGGCCATGGCGATCATTACCACGCGCATGCTGAAGTTCCAGATGAAGTGACTCCACAAACAGCATTATGGATTGAAGTCCAATCAGTTACTGGAGAAACAGAAACGGGCAGCGTCGCTTTGCAGTAATTAACTACCCCGAGGATAATTTAGTGAGGCGGTGAAATCTGTTTATTTCACTTCACCAGTTGACTCAATCAAGCCGTCTGACATATCTGTGTGATGATGCACCATTTTCCAACCGCCTTTTTCCTTGCGGAAAATATTGGTTGCTCTAAAACGAACTTCCACAGGCTTACCATCTGCAGTCATGTTGTGACCGACTTCTTCCGTAACCGTATACCCCATACAAGGGCCTGCAACGACACTAATGAGTTCAGCTGATACCTTACCACCTAACTTCAATGTTGATTCACGATGCCATTCGTCACCTACAACATCCCATCCAACAAGTTTGCCACCCATCGGTCCAAGTTGGGTGACATCACTTTCATGCGACCATACTTTATCCATCGGAGCAATATTACCGACAAACATATCGTTTAGTGCTGAGTAAAATGCATCGTTCGCAGCCAGCACGCCAGCAACATCTGCAGTTGATGGAGGGCAACAGATTTCGGAATTTTCAGGATCGTTGTTTGTTGAACATGTTGTATTCATTGTTTTACATCCCATTAGAGTAAACAAAAAGCCACAGAGTAAAATTGCTGTAGAGAAGCGAGCGTAAAATTGCATGTCGCGAGTTATCGTGTTTGATGTAAACATACTAAAGAGTATATATATTATATTGATATTCTTGCTTCTGCATTACCGATTCAATTTTCCTTGATTGGAATCCAAGAAGTCGTTCCGCGATCTATATTATTCTCACCACGTAACCCGCTTCTGTGGGGCTTTTCTCTTTTATAACTCCCCCAATTGGACTCGACACTTCAAAATAGCGGAAGCTAGTTTGAAATGCGAGGAGATTGGGTGCATTTCGGATATGAGCCACGTAGAAAGTTTACTTTCTTAAGTGATAAATATCCGAAATGCACAAAGCGATGCAAAGCAACGCTTGGGAGTTAAAAACGACAAAAGCCCCGCAATAGCGGGGCTTTTGTCGTTTATAACTCCCCCAATTGGACTCGAACCAATGACCTAGCGGTTAACAGCCGCTCGCTCTACCAACTGAGCTATAGGGGATAGGAATCGTGGATTATAGCAAAACAAACCCGCTCGCAAAGGGGGTTGAACAATCTCTCGATAAATCCTACAATATGGGGCTCCCCTACCGAAACAGGGGAATTGGAGCCATACTATGAAGAACGAAATCCATCCTAAATACTTCAACGACTGCAAAGTCATGTTCCGCGGCGAGCACGTCATGACTGTTGGTGCAACCGTACCTGAACTCCACGTCGATATCTGGTCTGGATCACACCCGTTCTACACTGGTAAATCTGCTTTTGTCGATGCTGCTGGCCGCGTTGAGAAATTCCAATCGAAGTTCAAAGGCGACTACTTCAAAAAGAAGAAAAAATAACGCTCGAAGTTAGTCCCTTCTCTCTTCCGATACCATGCCCACATGTCGGAACGTATCCCCGAAAATGTTGCTGAAAAATTACGTGAGATCGCTGATCAACACGCTAATCTTGCTGCGCAATTGCTCGATGTGGAAGTGTTATCCGATCATCGAAAAGTCACATCACTCTCCATTAAGAAAGCGGCGATCGCACCGCTTGTCGAACAATTTGAAGCATACGAATCTGCAATCTCGCAAGAACAAGAATGTGCTGAACTTCTTAAAGGGGACGATGCTGAACTCGCCACCATGGCAAAAGAAGAATTGCCTCAATTAGATACAACGCTTGGCAATCTTGCTCAGTCGATTCTAAAACAACTTGTTACCGCAGATGATCAATCCGTAGGGTCAATCATCCTTGAGGTAAGACCGGGTGTTGGAGGGGACGAAGCTTCAATTTGGGCAAATGACCTCAAAGATATGTACACACGATATGCCAACTTTCGGGGGTGGAAAATCGATGACATGGGTGGCACGAAAGACATCATTCTCAATATCTCTGGTGAAGGCGTGTGGACGAATCTTGGTTTTGAATGCGGAACGCACCAAGTGAAGCGCGTGCCAGCAACCGAAACGCAAGGCCGCATTCATACATCAACTGCGACGGTCGCCGTCCTTCCTGAACCTGAAGATGTTGAAGTTGATCTCGACCCAAGCGATGTCAAAGAATCGATTACAACATCGACTGGCCCAGGAGGTCAAAATGTAAATAAGGTGGCGACTGCTGTGCACCTCATTCACGAACCGACTGGCATTGAAGTGCGAATGCAAGATACAAAAAGCCAAGCACAAAATCGTGAAAAAGCGTGGAAATTACTTCGCGCCCGTTTGTTTGAAGTACAAAAAGCAAAAATTGACGCGGAGCGAGCCGAAGCTCGAAGTTCAATGATCGGCAGTGGAAATCGCGCTGAAAAAATTCGCACGTACCGCTACAAAGATAATCTCATTGTCGATCATCGAATAAGCGGAAACTATAATTTGTCTGATACGATGAGTGGTAACATGCAACCGATGATGGATCAATTGATTGAAGCAGAAACAGCAAGACGATTAGCGGAACTTTAACATGTTCGAAATTGACAAACCAATTCAACAAAATCAAGTGATGCCTATCGTAGTTGGTGCTCATTTAAGTGCCGAACTTTGTGATCGAAGGCGTGCAATGTTTTTACAACTCGCGATCACTGCGTGGATGCAAGAGCAAGACATCGACGAAGCACCTTGGCCACTTGTTTGCAGTGATCTTTGGTACCTCAACGATACAGAACTTCGCGTACAACCAACCATTTGTATTGGAAATCCGGATGTCAATGCTGCAACTGCTGCCCTTTCCTCTAAACTTGAAACGGTGCATCTAGACGAAGATCTATTTCGCATCCAACTTGACCCAGAGTTCATAGACCTAAAGTGTTGTATTTGGGGCGTTGACGATGCAGGAACCCAAGCAGGTATGGATACATTCGTTTGCGGGTACCTCCCCCACTTTCTTGGGTCAATATTTGGAATTAAAACAACTTAACCCTTGCCTGCGGTGAGTCCATCGCGTACTCTGTAATTGCGGATGAGCGTGGCGGGTTTTTTAGACCCTTTCACCACTTTGTTTTTTTGGATACACGCCCATGACTTACACACACGCAACACAAAAATATCGACACGGTTTTACACTTGTTGAAATTCTCGTAGTGATCGCAATCATTGCAATCCTTGCTGGTATTCTTCTCTCTGCTCTTGGCAGCGTACAAGAATCGGCAAAGAAAACAAAAGCAGAAAGCCTCATGCAAGCATTTGCTCGCGCGTGCGACATTTTTGCACTAGATCATGGTCGTTATCCGGGAATTTTGCCAGAGAGTGCCGTTAATGGCATACAAATCACATCGATGCAAAATGCATTGCTCGAACTCATGGGCGGTGCGAGGGTAAAAAATAGTAACTCACCAAATTCAGTGATCAATGAGTTCGATAATTTCGCTAATGGACCAGCAGTCATTGTTGAAAATTCTGCGTTCTTTGAAGATGAAGCGACTGCCTCGAACATCCGCTGGGATCTCGCATTCGATCAAAACCGATTTGGCGAAGGACCCTTTATTGGTGGACGTCAATACGAACCATATTTCAGTCCTAAGTCTGCAGATTTGCTATACGCCGCGTACAGCAACAGCGATGTACCAAATGTAAACGACCTCGGAGATAGTTTCTTCTTCCCAACACTGATTGATCCATGGGAAACACCAATTATGTATTTCAGATCTTCGAGAACATCTGGCCCAGTGATTGCTAAATCTGATAGTGATCCAAATACGCCAATGCCGCAGTTTGAAATACAAGAAGAATTACAATTCTTTGACCCTACCGATCAGATCATCAACGTCAATGGCAGTCTGTTTGGAAATGATTTGGGGGACTTAGAGAATAATCTCGCGTGGCTTACGCTCCTTCTCGCCCATCCAAGTTTTTGGGATATAGATGAATCGAATGCTGATCCTGATTTCCAGGATGGCGTGGCTTGGGGAACTGCTCGGGGCAGGTACATGCTTTTGTCCGCTGGTCAGGACACGATCTTCTTAGAAAAAACAAATCAACCTGTAGATGATGCAGGCGAACCAATCTCAAATCCATATGGTGGTGAGATTACCCCAAGTATGATGAATGATTTCGATGATGTCATTGTGCATGGCGGGGCTTGATTGAATAAACTCACCGGGGGTGAGTTTATTCCGGGGGTGAGTTTATTGTGACTAGACCGCGGGTGAATTAATCGCGTCAGTTTGCCTCGATTAAAATCAAGTTGCATGGTTTGCGATTATTTCACCCGGGGTCAACTCCCTTAATTCACCCGGGGTCTAAAAAAAAGGCTCTCCCAAAGGGAGAGCCTTTTATCATGAAACGGTAAGTCAATTAAGCAAAAAGATTCTGAGCATCAATAAACTCAATCACTTTTGCAACACATGTTTCGA
>JACNLW010000046.1 GCA_014381305.1 Planctomycetota bacterium | reverse complement strand
TTGTTACATGGCTCGAACCTAGCGGCGAAACCGCATCGGTGATGCTCGCAAAAGTACATGCCGACGGAACGATTGAAAATAAAAAAGAAATTGCAAAGGTTTCACCATCGCGCTCTTCTGGTTTTCCGCGCATCGCCAAAGTCAATGGCGGAGTTCTCCTCGCATGGACCGATCTCGACCGCAAAAAAGGCATTTCCACGCAGTTCATCGCAAATTAATTTGCCTTCAGATGTAAACCAAGATTGGTCAGTGTAGATGTTGTTGATATTCTTGCAGTCATTTCCGCGTGGGGTTGCGAAAGTTGCCCAGAAGACATCGGCGGAAGCGGGGCGGTTGATGTCGGGGAAATTCTTGCAATCATAAAAATTGGTTATAATTTGTAAGAAAAAAGGTAGTATTTCTTGGAATGATCCGAAAGTAGAGTATACTTAACTCAGTCAACTTAATTACCCCCCTATCGTTTCGACGGTAGGCCGCTAGCCCGCCCTTGTGCGGGTTACGCTTTTATATGGTGTTTTACTAATGAGAAAGGCATGGATGCTGAAGTTATGAAGAGAACAAATGTCTACATTGATGGATTCAATTTTTACTACGGTGCAGCAAAACGGTGGGGGTGCAAATGGATTGACCTTCGTTCGATGGCGAAATCGTTATTTCCGAATAATTACATTGATTCCGTGAAGTTATATACGGCACCGGTCTCTCCAACAAGTCGTTCACCAAAAGCACATATTGATCAAACGACATACCACCGCGCCATTGAACTACATTCTGGAGTTGAAATCACACTTGGCCATTTTTTGACACACAATCAATTGGTTCGTAGAATTGATGGATCAAATGAGCGGGTGATGATTCGAAGGACTGAAGAGAAGGGAACCGATGTAAATCTCGCTGTTGATATGGTGCGAGATGCTTTCAGAGATATGTTCGAAGTTGGTGTTCTTATCTCAAACGACAGCGATTTCCTTCGTGCGATACAAGTTGTGCAGGGGGATCTAGGAAAAGTTATTGGCGTTGTGAACCCGCAAAAACACAGGCAAAGTGTAGAACTTTCAAAACATGCCGACTTTGTGAAAACAATCCGCAGAAATGATCTCTTCAAGCACCAATTGCCTACCTTTCTCAAGGATCAGTACGGCAAAATTCATCGTCCTACAGGGTGGTAGTAAAAAACTCGGTTCATGTGAGACGAGCTGTTGAATACAAAGTAAGAACTGCTGGGTTTATCTGGGAGGGGGTTACGGGCATGCACCCCAAGCGGCTATGAGAATCAAGATGTCGCTAACCGCAACTGATCCATCGCCATCAAGATCACCTGAACATATAGTTGGGCAACCATCACAGGACGCTCCATCACCAAGCCACGAACCGCCCAAGTTGGTGCAGTTTGTTTCAGTAATTACATCGCAACCCGAACTCACGCAGCAACCACCAGTTGATTCTGCGCAATTTGTGCTTATTTCGCTATTGTCGATGACCCAATAACCCTTCAATTGATCTGGCGAGTTGCCACAAACTGTACTTTAAATCAAGAAAGAATCGCCGGAGCCACTATACATCCCACCACCAACATCATTCGCGCTATTGCCACTCGATGTGCAAGAAATCACCATAATCCCCCCACCAAGTGAATAGAGACCTCCGCCATCAGTTCCTGCAGTGTTGCTTGTGAAAGTGCAACCAGCCAACATGTCAGTTGCGCTCTCGAAAAATGCACCGCCACCAACTGAACCCGACGTGTTGCTATCAAATGTGCAGTCTGTTATATGTGCTTGGCCAAGGACACTATACATTCCACCACCATCGTTGGTTGCAGTGTTGTTGGAAATAGTGCAATTTCCAAGCGTTGGCGTAGCAGAGTCAAAATAAATCGCTCCACCCTGTTGTGTTGCCGTGTTGCCCGTGAACTCGCAATTGGTAATTACGGGGCTTGAACCGTAAATGACTAAGCCGCCACCCCATGCACTTTGACCACCGGTGATAATCAAGTTTTCCAAGACAGTCATGGTTGATTCTCCCGACATTATCTTGATGACAGTATTGTTCTGTTGCCCGTCGATAGTTACAGCGGGGGAGCCATCGGCATTTGTCGCACCAAAAATAAAGATGGCTTTACCATTCGTGTTAATTCCAGATTCGTAATAGGTGCCAGCGTTAATCGAAACAATGTCTCCATTTGCTGAAGCATCGATAGCATTTTGGATGTTCGTAAAGTCTCCATTCAATGTATCAACAATCCATGTGGTCGCGAAACAAGTGCTCGAAGCGAAAAGTGTGATAAAACAGGTGGTTAAAATATGCATGGTTCTCTCCTAATGTTAGATTCTCTACTTTTTCTAATTACTACCATATCAAAGAAAAGCGATGTTACAAGAAAAATATTTCAATAAATCGTGTTATGAAGATAAGTTTATACACTTAATAAATCAACTCTGGACTTATGTACACTGCATAGATGAAAAAATGCGTCTTTCTTACTGTATTCGTGTTTTCGCAATTCACTACTGCTGAACCCATCACGATGATGTCCTTTAACATTCGCTATGGCACGGCGAACGATGGTAAGAACAGTTGGGAGTACCGCAAGGATCATGTGATAGAAACCATTCGCAATGAGAAACCCGCAGCACTCGCAATTCAAGAAGCGTTGCTTGGACAACTTCAATA
>JACNLW010000076.1 GCA_014381305.1 Planctomycetota bacterium | reverse complement strand
CGTGATTCAAGTTCTTCATCAGTGAATGCTGCAACGCGATCCATGACTTGTGAAAGACGGCCAGCGCGTTCGCCTGAAGACATCATCGACGCAACATACGAAGGAACATACTGCGAATTAAATGCAGCATCACTCATCGCCCCACCGTTGCGAATATTTTCTTCCATGTCATTCCAAAGTTTATCGAAATGCACATTGTCAGTAACATCTCTGCAAATACCAATTGCATCGAGTACACCAACACCCGCTGCAAGCAACGTCGAAAGTGTTCGTGACGCGCGAGTTGTGTAGAGTTGTGCAAACATTGGGCCAAAGACAGGAAGTTTTAGTTTCATCCAATCAACTGCAGACCGACCACTTGGTGTTTTGTACCAGACAAGTGCTGCAATAATCATAGCAACAAGCGCTGGAATCCAATACATCCAATTGGAAAGCAAGAGATCGCTGAGCGTAAGCAACGCCTTCGTTGGCCAAGGCAATGAAGCAGAACGCATTTCGTAAATTTTTGCAAACCTCGGAAGAATAAACGTCACGATCAGCGCAGTTACAACAACTGCGGTAAAACCCATGATCATTGGGTATGTCATTGCACCTTTTACTTCGCGAACTGTTTTTCGTTCACTCGAAAGATATGTTGCAACGCGCTCGAGCATTAAGGGCATTGTTCCAGAAAGTTCTGAAGCGCGGACAAGACTTACCACGATGCGTGGGAATACGCGGCGTCTTCGAGAAAGAGCTACCGAAAGCGGGTCGCCGCTTTGTACTTCTCTGTAAATACCTTCCACTACTATTTTGAATTCTTTTTGTTTTGTTTGTTTCGCAAGCGCATCAAGAGATTCAGAAAGTGGCACACCTGTTTCAAGCATCACTGCAAGTTGTTGACAGAAAGCGATAACATCATCTCGCTTTACTTTTCGCTGACTCATTGCAGTCGCAATTTCAGTTCGTGAAGTTCTTACTTGCTCGATGTCGCCCTGCAGCAATGGTTCGGGATCAATCGCAGTTACAAACAATCCCTTAGATCGCAGTGTGCCCGCAACTTCAGATTCGTTGATTGCAACTTGGGAACCGGATAACTCGCGACCGTGCGTGTCGCGAGCTTTCCAAGCAAAGGTTTCTTTTGCTGCCAATGCGTTCATTGGATATTCCCTTGCGTTACGCAGAGCACTTCTTCTGGAGTCGTCAAACCGTTTCGTACTTTTTCAATGCCATCTTGACGAAGTAACCAGTGACCATCGGTTACAAGTTTTTGACGCATTGATTGAAGTGAATCGCCTCGACTAATCGAATCAAGTAGTTCTGCGTTTGGGACAAGCAGTTCGAAAATACCTATTCTGCCTGCGAACCCAGTTCCACGGCACCGGTTGCACCCAGCACCTTTCCAAAGTTCTTCAGTACCACCACATGCTTGACGTATGGCATCATCTCCTTGCCATAGTTCCTTGCAATGCGGGCATATCTTTCGAACAAGTCGTTGTGCTAAAACACCACGAATTGTTGCAGCAACAAGGTAAGGCTCAACACCAAGGTTGACTAATCGTGTGATTGCACTTACTGAATCATTTGTATGCAGCGTCGAGAAAACCAAGTGTCCTGTCAATGCGGCTTGCGAAACGATTCCAGCGGTTTCATTATCACGAATTTCACCAACCATCAAAACATCTGGGTCTTGACGAAGCATCGATCGCAATGCTGAGGAGAAAGTAAAACCTGCTTTGTTGTTAATTTGTGATTGATTGATCCCACGAATTTGCGCTTCAATTGGATCTTCAATTGTTGCAACATTTATTTCATCTGTGTCAAGTTGTGACAACACGCTATACAGCGTTGTTGATTTACCTGAACCAGTTGGACCAGTGACAAGCACAACACCATTTGGTTGTTCAACAACGCTCTTCCACTGCGACAACATTGTTTCATTGAAACCAAGTTGATCAAGCGTCAAACTGTTATTTTGGCTGTCGATAATCCGCATCACTACAATTTCACCAAACTTGCTTGGCATTGTTGAAACACGCAAGTCAATTGGGCGACCGTCCATCATCACGTTGAAGTCACCATCTTGTGGAAGACGGCGTTCAGAGATATCAAGATTCGCCATAATTTTAATTCTGCTTGCAATTGCTTGGTGCATTTTGTAAGGCGGTTGGATTTTTTCAAATAACTTGCCGTCGATTCGGTTTCGAACGCGAAGGGAATGATCGCCCGGTTCGATGTGGATATCCGAAGCGCCCTCTTGTACTGCTGAGTAGATCAAAAAGTTTACAAGTTTTACAACAGGACCATGCCCAGCATCTTCTTCGAGATCGGCAAGTTCAGTTGCTTGATGTTCGATGACTGTAAAGTCATGTTCATCGATGTCTTCATAAATCTCATCAATGACGAATACGTTTGCTGCTGGCAAATATGATTTGTGCGCAGCAGCAATATCTTGTGCGGTTGCTGCAACTATTTGTACTGAATGCCCTGTACGCCGTTCAATTTCTTCAAGTAAATATAGATTCGCTGGTTCGCTTACTGCAACAGTCAACATGCCACCAATGAGAAACAGAGGAAGGACGCCGTGCTCTTCGAGAAACTCTCTTGGCAACTCTTCAATTACTTGTGGATCTGCCAAGCGTGCGGTGTCTTTTGCAAAAGGAATATCGTACGCACCTGCGATAGCTTCAAGCACAATTGCATCATCAATAAAACCAAGTTCAACGAGCACTTCACCAATGAGTTTTCGCTCATCACTTTGTTGTTGCTGTTCTAAAGCCTGATCAAGTTGCGCTTGCGTAATTTTCCCGCTTTGCAACAATAACTGCCCAAGGGGCGCTTGAGAAGTAAGATCTGTTGGGATAGAAATTGGTTTGTTCATGGGTGTATTAATGAAGACTTCTTGCTGCTGCTTCTACGTTGCTGTGTGTGCTAAATGCACCGTCAAGTCGAGTTAAACGAAGAATATTGCTCACGGTTTTAGGAACGCAGGCGAGACGCATGCGGGATTTATTCCTTCTTGCTTCATCGGATAGCCAGAGGAGCGACTCAAGACCAACTGAGTCAATCAGTGATAATGATGTGCAGTCAACGATAATATCGGATGCAAAATTGTTAGTCGCTTCAAGCATCTTCCGTTTGAAGTTGTCACATTCATCCGCTGTCATCTCGCCGTTAATTTGAATAACCATTGCGGCTACATGTTGTTCGCTTGCAATATTCATGCTGCCAACCTTTCATTTGATTTTCCAGATTGATGCTCAATCATGAGTTCTTCCCACTTAGAAAAATCTAGTTTAAAGAAAATTTCAGCTAATTCTGGATCAAATTGTCCAGGGATGGAGCGTTTCATTTCATCAAGTACAGATGTTCGGGTCATTGCATTTCTATACGTTCGACTTGATGACATCGCATCAAACGTATCAGCAAGTGCGATGATCCGAGCAACAAGTGGAATTTCTTCTTGCGCAAGACCGTGCGGGTATCCGCCACCATCAAAACGTTCATGGTGATGCAACACGCCGCCCAAAATATCGCTCATCTGTGGGATATCTCTCAAAATACGCGCACCAATTTCTGGATGTTGCTGTACCGTTTGATATTCTTCATCAGTTAATTTTCCCTTCTTCAAGAGAACAGATTCAGGAACACCGATCTTTCCAATGTCATGCACCAAGCCTGCAATTCGAAAACGATCGACCTGTGCTTCTGGAAGCCCTGCGGCCTCTGCAATTTGTGCTGTAAGGAGTGACACTCTTTGAGAATGACCACAGGTGTACCTATCTTTCGCATCAATCGAAGCAGTAAGTGCTTCGAGCGTACCTAGGAACGTCGCGTTGAGATCTTCATATAGCAATGCGTTTTCTAAAAAGATTCCAAGTTGCGATGCGGTTGCACTGAGCATTTTCACATCAACAGATGAAACTGTTGTGTCGGTCCCCTGCTTTTCCGCTGCAATCAAAATGCCAATGACTTGTCCATCATTTTCAATTGGAACAACGATTGTTCCGTCACCTAAACGCTGGGAAATATGATCACCGCTGTGTGCAATGATTGGCATTCTTGGAGCGATGTCACATGTAAGTGCTGCAACGATGTTAGATAATTGAGATGGATCATGCTTCGAATCACCGCAACTGAGTAGTTCATTTCCTGGATTTGGGAGACGGTTGCCAATACGAAGTTGAACACCAACCCATCCGTAGGGTATATTCTTGAGCAGTTCACCACAAACCAATTCGATAAATCGTTCGGGATGATTCACTGAGTTCATGCTTCCTGTAATTGTGTAGAGCAAGTTGATTTCTTCATACGAATCAGCGAGTTCGCGACCAATGTCTTCGATCACACCACTGTTTTCACTGTGTGATCGATGTGAATTCCACGCAAGTTGAAATAGTGACGACAAGCGTGAGATGTCTTGTGGAGCTGCTGGAGGAAGATCGCGAATCATTTCTCGAACAACACCAACCTCTGCATTGGTTGCTTGGCAAAGTGCGTGGATATATTCGCTTGCGAGTAATTCTTCGGTGACAATCAAAGCAACTGCATATCCAGTTGACCGACGATCTTTTGATATTGGTGTTGGAACAATCCATAAACCGGGAATCGCTTCTGTCGCTGCGCATTGATCGTCTGACAAACATGTACGGCAACTTGTTGAAATTGCAGTTCGGACGATTGGTGATGATAAAAGCAAATCAGAAAACCAGTCTTTGCCACGCGTTGGTTCATGTTCGATTTTGCCCATCATCGTGCATTCAACAACGACGAGCCCAGCACTACGGAGTTGTGCAAAAACATCGTTATTTGTTGCAATAGATGGCGATAAGTTTTGACCAAATGTACTCACGCGGCCTCCGATCTTTCAACGTTTTGTGTTGAGATATTTGCAAGAATAGAAGTTGCTAATTCTGCTACGCCGCGAGGACTAAATGGTTTACTGATCACGTCACGAACATTTGCGATATCCGTGTCACTCACTGCAAGCGTGTGTCCACGCGCCGTGATGACAACAACTGGAATGGAACTGGTTGTCTTGTTATTAAGTAGTGCATTGCATAACTCAATACCATTCATGTACGGCATTTGAATATCAGTGATCACAAGATCAGGAGGATTCTCAATTGCCTGTCGCAGTGCGTCTTCGCCATCAACTGCAGTCGATACTTTGAAACCGCTGTTGCGAAGTTTTAGTGAGAGTACTTGTAAAATGTGTGTTTCGTCATCTACGACGAGAATGCGATGCGCCATTACGCTGCCACCCTTCCTGTTTTTTCAGCCATTGGAATTGTGAACCAAAAACGTGATCCCATTCCAAGGGTTGAATCTAATCCAATTTGACCATTGTGTAGTGTTTCTACGATGTGACGACAGAGATTCAACCCAAGACCTGTACCGTTCGCAATTCGACGGTAATTTTCTACTCGGTAAAATTTATCGAATACCTTATCTGTTTCATCTGGGCCAATGCCAAGACCTGTATCTGCAACTGAAAGATGCAAACTTCTTGTGAGATGATCAGCATCAGCTGCAACAGTAATCCGTCCACCTTGTGGCGTATACTTAATCGCATTTGACAAAAGATTCACGATGACTTGGTACAACATATCGCTGTCACCATTCACTGTTAGATCTACTTTTGCAAGCTGTGTATGAACCTCTTGTTCTTTTTCATTTGCTTGATGTGCCATAGATTTCACGGCGCGTTCTACAAGTTCGCCAACGTTGACTTGCTCGCGATCAATGTGCATTAAGCCAGCTTCAATACGACTGATGTTCAACAAATTGTCAATAAGACGACGCAAACGATCTGTCTCTGTTGAGATCACGTTGTAAAACTCTTGTCGAGCTTCTTCGTCTGCAGCATCTCCATCAACAAGCATTTCGATGTACGCAGAAATTGAAGAAAGAGGTGTACGAAGTTCATGACTTGCTTTTGAAACAAAGTCACTTTTCAATCTTGCAACTTCTCTTTCCCGTGAAAGATCGCGTAGCACAGTCACAACTGCGTGCATTGGTTCTTCATGTCCACCGACTGATTGAAGGTGCACTTCGTATGAAACATCTTCCCCGTTGAATGACAACTCTTGTTCACAAAGACGGCCTTCAGATGGCAAGCCATTTCGAGCAGCTGAAATTGTTGATGCAAGTTGATGATCATTGACAATGTCAGTCATCACCTTGCCAGCAGCTTCTTCTGGTGAGACACTGAGTAAACCTCCGGCTGCTGCATTGGCATGCAAAATTTCGCCATGTGCATCAACAACGATGACTGCATCTCGTAACACATCAAAAACTGCTTCGGCTTGACGGCGCCGTGTTCGATCAATACAACCGTGGATGCGGGCCGTTTCACTTTCATTGCGTGCACTGTCCACATCGTGAATTGCTTTTTCCATTTCCGCCTTCGCAGATCGCAGTTGCAAATACCAATACCGAGCAGCTGCAATTGATGCTACTGCAACTATGGTTGCTGAGGCGGCGATCAGGATGTACATGAATGAAGTGGTCACGGCGAGAATCTCAGGCCCCTTGGCCCAAGAAGTCGCACGTTCTTAGGGTTGCTGAGGCTAGTTTTGAGGAACTATCACCAAGGGCTCGCTTCCCTCAACGAGCCCGAGGATTGGTTCCTCAATAGCCTTCTCGGCAGTTTTTGTTGGCGTGTTTGGTGCTTCTTGCAGAACTGTTGCATTTTTCCTATTTGTTTGTCTTGCATTTGCAAGAATCCAGCCCGCAAGCTCATCATTTTCAGAGAGTGAAACTGCCAACGCGAGCGAATCCTCAGCCAAAACGCTGTTTCCAGCATGCTGGGCCGCTTTTCCAATAAAAAGTGGACCTTCTAGAACGGATGGAGCAAGTTTCGAAATTTCGTTTCCACACGTACCCAACCTCCGATAATCACCCATTTTCCACGCTATGAATCCAAGGTCAATCCATGCATCAGCGTCTTGAGGCGTCTCTCTCGTGACTGACAAACAAATGTCTCTGCCCTGCACCAACTGACCAGTCGCGGCAAGACATTTTCCACGAACTCTTCGTTGCAATGTTGTGAGTCCATCTTCTGTTATGAGTTCTAGTTCTCGAAGTGTCATCAAACATTGTGCATATAAACCTGCTCGAAATTCTGCAATTGCAAGATCGGCAAAGAGAATTGGATCGTCATTTCCAAGTGACCTTGAATCTGCAAAATGTTGCGCTGCTAATGTTGCTTTTCCCGTTCTTAAATATATTTGTCCAAGCAGTGCCGGAATGGATGCTTGGTGTTGGAACTGATGTTTACCTACGAGCAATTCGATTGCTTCATCATCACGATTCAGAGCAGTGAGTGTTTCTGCTTTTGCTAGAAAAAATTGCGCGTGAGATGGATCGTTTTGGCAAGCAGAAGTATACGAACGCAATGCAGTTTCATCATCGCCCCATCGTTGATGAAGAACACCTAGTAAATAATGCGGCTCTGCTGCCGCTGGTAGTAATGTGGATGCAGTTTCAAATGCGCTGCGTGCATCATCAAGTTTATGTTGTTCAAGTAATATTCGTCCGCGGAGTTGGTGATATTCCGACTTCTCTGGGTACCTATCAATCGCAACGTCAATCGTTGTGATTGCGGCATCAAGTTGCCCCACTTCGAACTGCTGCCGTGCTTGTTGCGATGCAAGATCAGCATTCACAAGGTCCATTCGTGCGTGCGCCTTTTGCCGTGCCATCTGTCCGGTTTTAGTTGGCCCACCACAACTAACTAAGCATAGAAAAACAATAAGAAGAACATAATTCATTACGGGGAAACCTCCACAGCGCTCATCGTTGTGTTTGACTCTGATAACAATTCTCGAAGGAGATCTCGCTCCCAAATTGATTCCGATTCATCAGTGATGGTTTCGCGAAGCCGCAACATTTCAGGTTGCACTTTCGATGATCGCAGTGAAAGATTTGTCCAATAGAGTGCTCGGTCTAAATCACCTTGTCGATACGCATCAAGGGCATCCCGATTGTAATTCGCAGTAACCTGATCGCGGCTAAAGGGTAGCAAGCCGGCGCGTGCGCCAACTCGTACTGCTTCAACAATTGCGAGTGAGTCTTTTCCTGATTCCCACAACCGTTCGTCTGGAATAATCGACGGTGTCAATAAAAAGATAATTTCTTCTTTATCAACTTGGTCATCTTGCCCACGAAATGCTGCTCCAATGAGTGGAATGTCACCGAGGATTGGTACTTGGTTTCGTGTAACAACAGTACTTTCTCTAAATAAACCACCAAGAATAATTGTCTCGCCGTCACGGCAACGAATGTTCGTTATGAGTTGTTGTGTCACTTCATCTGGAACAGATTGCCCGCCATCTGTTCGAAGCGTTGCCGACGAAACATTTGGTTGTAGTTCTAAACGGATCATGCCATCAGGAGAAATGAATGGTCTAAACACAAGATGAATACCTGTGTCAAGAAACTCTACTGTTTGGGTTGTGCTTGTTTGGGTCTGTGTAGATGAGAGGTAACCGACCCGTGTACCAATGAGTACTTCTGCGCGCTGTCTGTTGAGACAGGTGACGCGAGGACGGGCGAGAACAGTCGTGTCAACAACTTGATCTAACACTCTGAGAAACGCACCGACATGATCCTTAATCACACCAGCTTTGAGCCCTCCATTGAGTGTGGTATTCGTCTGCCCAACACCTGAAGAGAATGCGCTTGTGTTTGTATCTCCAAATGAACCTGAAATCAAATCTGTTGCTGCTGCAAGAGGTCCGCCAGTAATACTTCCAATATTTATGTTTGAGAGCGCTGTGAAATCAACACCAAACTCGTTATCTTCATCGACCCTAGTTTGCACAACCGTCGCTTCGACGACGACTTGCATCGGTGCTGTATCAAGTTCCTTGAGCAACACTGCAATCGCATCTAGGTTTTCTGGATAATCATTGATAACCAACTTACTTGACCATGCGTAACTGTCTGCCCCTCCGTCCTCCATCGAGGGTTGATAGCCTGCTTCGACAGTACCGCGAAATGCTGCTTCGCCTTCCTCACTAAGGAGTGGTTTCACAAACTCATCAGCATCTGCTGCGGACAAATACTGCAATTCGTAAATACGGCTGTCAGTTTTTCGTCTTGCTTTTTCAATTGTTTCAAGTTCATCGACTGTATACACGTAGACGAAATTTCCTTCTTCGACATATCCGAAACCGTTTACTCGAAGAATCGCTTCTAATGCTTCATTGAAAGTCACATCATATAAATTTGCAGAAACCACACCCGCGACACTGTTTGATGCAATGATATTCCGGCGACTTTGAATCGCCAGCATTTCAAGTACTTGCGTGACTTCCGTTTCATTGACAACAAGATCGACTGTGCCGAACTCGTCAACAACAACAGAAGATTCAACCGTTTCTCCAACAGATGTTTCTGCTTCTTGCGCATTGACAGGTGTCAAAAAAAGTAAAAGTGAGAATAAAAGTGAGTAATGCTTCATGGTCACGCGTCTCCATTCGCGCAACCATCACCCTATCGATGAGGAGACGCGATCGTCAGTTCATATCGGCGGTCTCCAGCCGAAATGATGACAGAACGGCGGTTAACTTTGACGAGTGTCAGCGGATCCGTCATAGACGTCGTAGACACAACATCTCCAACATGAATAACACGCCCGTCAATCATTGCCAAGTCGCCCATTATTGCTTCTAATTGCAATGCTGAAATCGCTTGTTGCTCTGCATCGTTGCCGTTGTTGACCGCTTGAACAGTGACATTATCGGTCGATTGCGTTTCGACTGGGAATGCTTCATTGCTCACATGAAACGGATTTCTGTTTGGCTCGTGATCAAGCCAAATTGGAAACGTCGCTTTGTGGTTATCGGAAGCAATATTTGATGCGATTGTTGTTGCAACAGTTTCATCAGCGATGGCTGTGCGGGGCGGCCTTGCAATAACAATAATCCGCGCCCAAAGGAGTAGACCAACAAGCAATAGACCACAGAAGACTCCGAATTGTTTTCTGTCGTTTGTCATTTGCAACCATGCTCGCTTCATTCGTCGTTTGAATTTCATTTCAATATCCCTCCATTGGATTAAATGGTGCGTGCAAGCCTACGGCTGCTTCCAAGATCGCAGATGCAGAATCTGTTTTTCCTGTAGGCCGAGTTATCCGCACAGAACTGACACGAACTAATCTCCCCATCGATTCTGCTTGACGGATGACTGAAAAGATTGATTCAAAATCTGCTTCCATAGTGATTGCAAGTGGCTGAACAGAAAATGAATCTTCGCTTGTTGTTTGGTTCGTTGTAGAACCAGCAACAAAACTTTGGTCGAGAACATGCACGCCATCAACTTCTAGCGATAATGCTTGCACAATTTGGGCGGTGTCTGGTGCCGCAGGTACTTTTTTGTAATCAATTTCTACTTGCGATACCAATGACTCATATTCATCTCGCAAATTTTGTACTTCAACTTGCCTACGCTCTAATGTATTAATTCGGTCTTCGAGCCGTTTTGCTTCCTCAACGTTGGTTGTAGCGGTCTTGTAGTTTGGAATAGCAAAACAAAACATAACAAGTACTGCAAGTACAAAAGTTCCAATTAACATCCATCGTTCTTTTGTTGCAGTCATTGTTGTTCTCCTGCGCTGGCTATTGCTGTATGAATTTCCCAATTACCTGATAAATCAATTGAAAAACTCATACGGAATCCACGAGCGCGAACGCCACGTATTGTTCTAGAACGGCTGAAATCCATAGTGACATTTTCAAATGGCGGTTTTGTTTGGAAATCTGAAACTACTGATGCAATTGATTCATCACTTGATCCAAACCCTGAAATATGACCAGCGATCGTTCTCTTCCCATCTGATTCAAGGATATCAAACGAAAGTTCTTCGATTGTGACATTAGGAGGAAGTGCATTTGTAATTGTTGCAATGATGTCGCCAACAGCGAATGGCGATTCTGTTTCTTGATATTTATCAACAAACGTTTCGAGTTTTGCTTTCTTCAATTCTAGCGTTGTTGCATCCGCTTCAACTTCAAGTGCACCGTTTGCTTTTGCTTGTGCAACAATTAGTTTTTCAATCGTGCTGTTTACTGCAATACGAGAATGCGTTGCAACTGCAACAACGGAGGCCAAAGAGACAATAATCATGATTGCAACTCGGCTCGAACGAACTCGGTTTTTACTACGCTCGATGTAATGCGTTGGAAGTAAATTCATGCGGCAACTCCATTGGTTGTGTCTGATTGTTGACGGCGATCATTTCCCTCGCAGAAACTAAGACTTGTTCCGAGTGCGGCTTGCCATCCAAAACATCGTGATGTTGTTTTAGCGATATCTTTGAGATATTCAATTTCCCAATCAGGAAACACTGTCATATTGCAGGCTGTTTCTAGTATTTCTGATAAATTTCTGTTCCAGCCCGCACTGCCGGTCACAACCAATTCAGAGGGAATTGGACCGCGGCTTGTCACGCCGTAATGTCGTAAACACTTCATCGCATCTCTTGCGATTTGTTCATGGAGAGATCTTGTTGCATCGCGAACTGCTCTGCTCATTGCCTCATCGGTTTCTTGATCGGATGCAGCAAGCATACGCGTTGCTTGATCTTTTGTTACACCAACGTGTAAAGATACTGCATCGATAAGCGAGTCACCAGAATAGCCAAGACGTTTATAAAACACTGTGTCATCTCCAGCAAGAACCATCATTGCTGAATCATCTTTTGAGAAATCCAATATGGCGCGGACTGACGCACGGTCAGCGATACGCCGGTGTTGCATCGATAATATTCTTGCAAGTGCATAACACGATGGCTCGATCATCGTTGGACGCAAACCCGCTGTGTATAGTGGTTCTAGAATACTCGTGAGCGTTGATTGATCGATTGATACACCCAGCACATCACCGCTGTTTCCTAGACGTCTCGCATCAATTTGAAGAAGTTCCCTGTCACATCCGAGCCGATCAGCGAGTTCCCATCCCACAGCCTCTGTTAACTCTTTGTTGACCATATCTGGCAATTGCAACACGTGGTGTTGTAAGATCGAGGGTGGAAGTGAAACAGAGCAAGTCGATCCTGTTAGTCCAGCTTCGTTGATTGCAGTGCGCCAATCTTGTGATGTTATGTTTCGCGGATTATTCTCAATGCAAGAAACGCGAGGATTAAACAAATCCCCTTTTTTCCACCCACATTGCCCAATGGTTGCATACGTTGCATGCATCGCAATTCCTATGCATCCTTTCATTGTCTGTGTAAAACCAAACATTTACGGAGTGCCTCCACTGGTATCACTTACAGAAACTTTTCCTGTGAGAGGAGCAAGTGTGATTGTCCAAGTGAACGCTCCACTTGTGATGTCAACGCTTCCGCCAAGGCTTGGGGACCCATCGTTTGCAATGATTCCACCTGTGGGGTCAAAAGTAATATCTTGGATGCCTTTACCAAAGGTTAAGTTTCCGATTGTGATATCTCTAAACCTTGTGTCCTGCACAAAGTTAGTTATCGATTGTTGGTTTTGACCTTGGGATTCAATCGCATCTTCAGCATAGGTTGCTGTAAGTGGATCAAATGGATCAGCAAGTTCTCCTGTTTCTAGTTCGAGGATGCACCATCCCGAACCGTCAGTGTAAAAGTGAACTCGTCGAAAATTTTGGTTCGCAACTGCATCCATTTGCGCAGCGAACATGTCGGTGACGAGCAATCGAGCAGCGGATTGCCCAGAAGCCGAAGCGCCGGAAGCTGCATAGGGAATCACAATCATGGCAGCAACGCCAAGTACAACTACGACAGTCAGTAACTCGATGAGTGACCAGCCTGCTCTGGCATATCTTTGCAGATGTTTGTTTTCGTGTTTCTTCATGCTGTTCTCCGCGTTCTGCGGTTACTATCTCATTCCTGCATCGACCTATTTCGATGCCAAGACAAGCCAAACCAACCACTTACACGCTCAAAAAATACCTTCGCTCGTTTATCGGACCAAGTTTCTTTAAGCGGCCTTCCATAGCTGAAACTCACCGGGGGTGAGTTTATTCTGTCAATAAAGTACGAACGGCAGAAATTTGACCCCATCCCTGTCAATGAAGTACGAACGGCAGAAATTTGACCCCGGGTGAAATAATCGCAAATAGTGCACCCAGATTTCAAAACGCAAAATGACGCGATTAATTCACCCGCGGTCCTACCTGACCCTTTGACCTGACCCCTTGACCTGACCCCGGGGTCTGACCCTTTGACCTGACCCCCGGACCTGACCCTTTGACCTGACCCCGGGGTCTGACCCTTTGACCTGACCCCGGGGTCAGACCCCATCC
>JACNLW010000047.1 GCA_014381305.1 Planctomycetota bacterium | reverse complement strand
CTACTGCCATGAAAAAAAATAATCCGGGGGTCAAGTTGAGAGCGGTTATATTTTCTATTGGTAAAAGCTGAGTGAATCATATAATCAATCTACTAAAGACAGAATGGTGGCATAAATGAACCCAAAGAATCGTTCTGACCTACCCAACGATCATCGCAAAACTCTACAAAATTCCGGACCACTTCGGGGGGCAGGGCATTACCGGACGATTAATTCCCCTAAAAGGGCATAACGCCTCAGTTTTCTAATTAATTTGACGCAATGGTCTTGACTTCAATTCATACACGTTTATATTAAATGCATGAAGAACGCATCGCGTATATATAGCCTACATTCCGGCGCTGTGATTCTCTTTTGCACGATGCTTGGTTTCGCTCTGCCAACGCCAAAATCACACTTGACGCCATCTATGCCAAACCCACAATATGGTTCTGTGGACTCACTCTGGGAAAATGCTACAACATCTGTAACATCTGGGCAAGGGCACGAAAACCATCGCGGTTCAGCGTGGTGTGACTTTAACAACGACGGATTACTCGATCTATACGCCACTCATTTCGGACAACACAACGGGGTCGAATATCTCGGATCACCAAACCAACTCTTAAAAAACCTCGGCGGTGGAGAATTCGTTGATATTGCAACAGAAATTTCTGCAGTTGGATCCGACCTCTCTCATCATTCAGCTTGGGCTGATATTGACAACGATGGATTACCTGATTTGTTTGTCGGACAAAGTACTAACTTTGGTCAAGATCAAAACTACTTGTTACAACACGATGCTGTTGGCTTGTTCAGTGATATTACCAACGGGAATCCACTCGCAATGTACTGGATGTCTCCCCGAGGCGTCTCATGGCAAGACGTTAACTTAGATGGGTATGTTGATTTAATGGTGACCAATTCTGGAGGAGATCATAAGAAGAATTGGCTAATGATCAACCAAGGTGATAATACATTTGTGAGAGACAGTATTGGCAGCCTTGAAGCTGAATGGAAAGAAGGGCGTGGCGCTGCGTGGACTGACTTTGATAATGATGGGCTTGCGGATCTCTATGTTGTGAATGGATCAGAGGATAATAGTCCTCCATCATTCAGAACAAATGTGTTATTCAAAAACAATGGTGACGGAACCTGGACTGATGTTGCAACTGAAGCAGGAGTTGCTGATGTTGGTCACGGTCGAGGGGTTGCTTGGGGGGACATCAATAATGATGGCTACATGGATATTCTAGTTGGCAACCAAGTCTGTTCTGACCATCCAGGATATACCAAACTTTATGTCAACAATGGAGACGGAACATTCTCAGACATCTCTGAATCTGCGGGGATCACTGAAAATGTTCGTACTCGATGTGTTTCCATGGCTGATTACAATAACGATGGTTTGATTGATTTATACACAGTTTCGTTCGGAACTTCTGTGCCGCCAAACAGACTGTATCGCAACAACGGCGATTTAACATTTACAAATGTAGCTGTTGGAACTCTCGTTTCAGCACCAAACAATGGGAACTCCACATCTTGGGCTGATTACGACAATGATGGTTGGATCGATTTGTTTACTGTAGGCGGAAGCCCCACCGTCCCAGGAGTTGGCATGAATCAATTAATACGCAATGCCAACCATGATGGAAGCCATTGGATTGAATTTGAGCTCTGCGGAACAGTCACAAACCGTACTGCGATTGGAACGAGAGTTTCTATCACGCATCGAAATGAAAACAACGAATTGATAAGCCAAATGCGTGAAGTCCAAAGTGGTTCAGGCTATAACTCACAACACATGTTCAGAACGCACTTCGGATTAGGCGCAAGCACAATCATAGAAGAGGTTACTATTTCTTGGCCTTCAGGTACTGTGCAAACAACTTCAAACCTTGATACAAATCAAATTATTCGAGTTGTAGAAAGCCACGAATTTGCGCTTGATTGCAATCGAAATTGCATTGATGATTACACTGACATCCTTGATGGTACAAGCTTGGATTCAAACGGTGATGGTATTCCAGACGAATGCAATTGCACGCCGACAGTAGACTGCAATGAAAACTGCATTGAAGATTCAATCGACATCCAAAACGGAACGAGTGCAGATGCCAACGGCGATGGTGTTCCAGACGAATGCGAATGTGCTCCCCTCGTAGACTGCAATGATAATTGCGTGGAAGATGCCCTAGACATCGAAAATGGCACGAGCCTAGACCTTGATGGCAATGGAGTTCCTGACGAGTGCCCCTGCCCAGTGGTCTACGATTGCAATGCAAACTGTATCGAAGACGCAATTGACATTCTAAATGGTGACAGTTATGACTCCGACGAGAATGGTGTCCCTGATGAATGCGAATGTATGGCTGATTTCAACGGCAACAATGAAGTTGACATCGATGACATGCTCATTCTCTTTAGCGAATGGGAGGCTACGGATTCAGCGTATGATCTCACGGGTGATGGTGTTGTCAGTATCGATGATTTACTGGTGATAATTGATAGTTTTGGCCCTTGCCACCAGTAAATCGGTCTTTCTTGAGTTAATTCTTGCAACCGCAACGTTTCTGTTGTCTAATAGAGTGGTAGGATAAAACCCTACATTTTAAGTGGCAGTACACGCTTCGGCGAACAAGGAGAAAAAGATGACCACAGCCAAAATTTTATTATCAACCCTACTCAGCGCTTGCGTACTCTCCGGAGCCGTATCTGAAATACATATAGATGAAAATTTGCAAGATGCAATGCATGAAGTTGGCCCAAGCGGCACAGTTTCTGCACTTGTATATATGGATGAACAAGTTGATATCAAATCACTTTCGAATTCAATCAGCCGCGAAAGATTCAAACGCGCTGCTCGGCATGAACTTGTAGTTGAAACACTACAAAGTGTTGCAACAGAATCACAAGCATCTATTCTTCAGTCATTACAACAAAACAAATCTGTTGACAATGTTAAACCATTTTGGATTTCAAACGTAATACGAATCGAAGCGACACCCGCAGTGATTACGGAACTTGCAAAACGTAGCGACGTTGGTCACATTTATTTGAATTACGAAATCGAACTCGTCACGCCTGTAGAAATGGGTGATGTCGGAGAGGGCGACAACAATCGCGGCGGCGTTGAACCGGGCATTACAGCAATCCGCGCAACCGAAGTATGGAACATGGGGTACACCGGAGAAGGTGTGCTTGTTGCTACTTTAGATACTGGCGTCGATGGAAACCACGAAGCATTGGCTAGTCGATGGGCTGGATTGCGGCCTGAATATTCTGGTCACCCCGAGTGGGCTTTTCTTGATCCATACACAAACAACAATAGTTTCCCATTCGATAGCGGAAGCCACGGTAGTCATACCATGGGCACTGTTTGTGGTGGATCACCCGGACTTGGAATTGGTGTTGCACCTGATGCACACTGGATTACTTCTGCAGGTATTGATCGTGGTTCAATTGCAGAAACAGTTGCTGATTCGATCCAAACTTTCCAGTGGTTTCTCGATCCAGACGGCGATCCAGCAACTGCATGGGATGTCCCACGTGTATGTTCAAACTCTTGGGGCTTAACATCAAGTCATGGGTACCCAAACTGTGATCAAACATTTTGGACTTATCTAGATGCACTCGAAGCTGCTGGCTGCGTTGTTCTATTCTCAGCGGGCAACGAAGGAAGTTCCGGTTTGCGTCGTCCGGGCGACCGAGCTACTGACGACTACCGAACATGCGCCGTTGCAGCAATTGATCCGTACAACGCAAGTTTTCCAATTGCAAGTTTTTCTTCGCGTGGACCAACAAACTGTACACCTTCTGGCGCGTCTGCAATTAAACCAGACATCTCTGCTCCGGGTGTAAACACATACTCAAGTGTTCCGGGAGGATACTCCTCTTACAGCGGAACTTCTATGGCTTCTCCACATATCAACGGCGCAGTTGCATTGATGGTGCAAGCAAACCCCGATCTTGAAGTCGAAATGATCAAAGAAATTTTGTACGCAACTGCCGTTGATCTAGGCTCTGCGGGTGAAGACAACGACTACGGTCATGGCATTATTGATTGCGTTGCAGCAGTAAACATGGCGCTCGAAACAGTTTCACTCACGTGGGATTACCCGAGTGGTCGACCAACGTGGCTCGAACCAACTGGTGGAAGTGAAATTTCAATTACAATCAGTGGAAGTTCTGCAACACCTGATCCAAGCACCGCACGCTTGCACATCGTTGGTCAAATCAGTTCTATCCCTCTCGTACACGACGGCGGGTCCAATTACCGCGCTGTTTTCCCTGAACTTGATTGTGGTGCTACTGTGCAATATTACTTTACTGCAGAAACGACTGATGGCGAAATGTCATCGAGTCCATACAGTGCTCCCGACTCGACTTGGTCAGCAGAAGCGTGGTCGGGTTATGAATCAAGCTTTGATGACAACTTCAACACCGACACAGGTTGGCAAGTAGATGCAGGTGCTGGTACAGGCAACTGGACAAGAGTTGTTCCAACACAGGGTGGCTTCCGTTGTGATCCGGGCAGTGACTCAGATGGCTCTGGTATGTGCTATGTCACTGGCAATGCAACTGATGAAGACCTCGACGACGGAACAACAGTTCTTACTTCCCCTGCAATGGATGCCTCAGCAACTGCAGCAGTCATTTCATATGACTTCTGGTATAACAATGGTTCAACCTGCAACGGCGCAGATCCACTGAACGATATCTTCGTTGTTGAAATTTCAGACGATAACGGGGCGACTTGGAATGCACTCGACACAGTCGGTCCTTCTGGATCAGAAGTTAATGGTGGATGGATTACTCGAAATTGGGTTGTTGCAGATATTCCAAACATCTCCCCAAGCAGCACAATGAAAATTCGTTTTACAGTTGGCGATTTAAACGCTGGCTCGATTGTCGAAGCAGCAGTCGATGCAGTTAAAATTGGATACAACTATTGCAACGAAAATCTTTGTCAAGGCGATATTAATGGTGATGGTGCTGTTGGCGTAGAAGATGTTCTTGCTGTGATCGATCAATGGGGTGGCAACGGACCTGCTGATATCAATGGTGATGGCGTTGTCAATGTTGAAGATATACTCTTGCTCGTTGGCAACTGGGGCCCCTGCGAATAATTCACCTTTTTATGAACTTTTTCTAACTGCCTGTAAATATTATGTTTACAGGCAGTTTTTACATCAGACTCTATTTTTCTGCCCAGAAAAAAGGCACGTTTTTCAGGAATGTATTTGTTTCACGAATACTATTCATGTAGAGGAAACGTACAACATTCATTTACAACCAAATAGAAAGGATCTGACATGCAAATTCGACTAATAGGAAGCGTTTTATTGACAATGACAATAACCCAATTTGCCTCAGCGATAGATTGGACTGTGGTAAAGGGAGGTGCAGGAGATTTTGAAACAATACAAGAAGCTATTGCGGCTGCAAGTGACGGAGATGTGATCAACGTCCTCCCAGGCATCTATGTGTCAACAAGTGAGAATGTAGTTGACACACTTGGAAAAGCAATTACGTTGCAATCGACAGAAGGCGCTGAAAAAACTTTCATCGATGGGCAACATGTACGAAGAGGAATCATTTGTCAGACTGGTGAAACAATGGCAACACTGATAGAGGGATTCACCATCACAAATTGCAATGCACCTGACCCCGTGTATTCCCCTGCTCGCGGCGGTGGAATACTTTGTGTCAATAGTGCTCCTCGATTCGAAGATTGTATTATTTCAAATAACACCGCACCTGTTTATACATCTGAATTCGGAACACTTCCAGGATATGGCGGAGGTATTGCGGTTATAGATTATGCAGATATCACACTCAACAATTGTCTCATTATGGGCAATACCGCTGATGTTTTAAATGGAGAAACTGAACAAAGTAAAGGTGGTGGCGTGTACGCTGCAATTTATTCTAAGGTAACAATTACAAATTGTGAAATCACATACAACACTGCGTCAACCGGTGGCGGACTTTGCTTAGATGGTATAAATAACTACCCAAGCATGTCCATAATCGATCATACTTACATCGCGAATAACGAAGCCGTCCACAGTCAAGGGAAAGGAGGTGGCGGTCTAATGTGTTATTCGAATGCGTTGGACTTGATCTCTCATTGCACAATTGAATACAACACTGCAACACGTGGCGGTGGCATCCGCTGCCACACGAAGGGCGCAGAACCCACCATTGCTCGCTGCTTCATTGAACACAACACCGCCACTGAGACTCTTGCTGCAGGAGGACTTCAAAGTGATGGTGGCACTAAAATTGGTGCCATGCCAGTGCTCGAAGACAATACCTTTTGTGAAAACATACACGTTGCAACTTGGGGCAACTACGTTGATGCTGGAGGAAATATATTCAACGAAAGTTGTTGCAACAGTGATGTCAATGGAGATGGATATATTGGAGTTGACGACATTTTGGTTCTTGTCAGTCTTTGGGAAAGTGATGATGCGCAAGCAGACATCAACAACGACGGCATCGTTGGAACTGATGATCTCTTGCAATTGATTGCTGATTGGGGCCCCTGCCTATAATCGTGTTACTTTACATCAAAAGCGCAGCAACAGAGGCCAATTCAGGTCTCTGTTGTTTTATGCGCTTCGGTGCGTAACTCTTCTGCTACAAAGTACAGGAGTTCGACTCAAACCGAGAATAATGTATCTATTATGAAACGGGCTGTTTCTTTCGAGCAAGTTGCTTCCGCTTCGTTTCGCTGAGTTCTTTTTTACGCAACCGAATATCTTCCGGAGTAATTTCGACAAGTTCATCATCTTGAATATATTCAAGCGCTGATTCAAGCGTAATTTCTCTTGAAGCTTTCAATACAACCGTTGCTTCCTTGTTTGATTCGCGTACGTTTGAAAAAGCTTTCCCCTTCGAGATATTTACATCAAGATCATTATCTCGTGCATTTTCACCAACAATTTGCCCTGCATAAATAACATCTTGTGGCTCGACAAACAAAGTGCCTCGTTGTGAAATATTAAGCATCGAATAAGTCGTTGCATTACCAGGAGCAGTTGCAATCAACACACCGTTTGACCTCCGGTACATTGTTGTTCGCACTGGCGCATACTTTTGGAAGCAGTGATACATCACTGCTTCTCCACCTGTAGCTGTCAACATGTGACTTCGTAAACCGATTAAGCCCCGAGCTGGGATTTCACATTCAATGTGCATTCGATCAGCTCGCTGATCAATTGTTTGCACTTCTCCGCCTCGCAAACCCAACAACTCCATCGCTGCGCCAACATGCGGCTCATCAACATTCACAGTGAGTAATTCGATTGGTTCGCATTTTACACCATCAATTGTTTTTTCTATTACTTGCGGTCGTCCAACGGTGAGTTCATATCCTTCTCTTCGCATATTTTCTAGCAAAATACCAAGATGCAATAAACCACGACCAGAAACTTTGAATTCTTCCGCACTATCCCCAGCTTCAACGCGCAATGCCAAGTTAGATCGAAGTTCTCTCTGCAAACGATCTGAAATTTGACGAGAAGTCACAAACTTCCCTGATGTTCCCGCATTGGGTGAATCATTAACGCGAAACAACATGTGCAAGGTAGGTTCGTCAACTGCAATCCTTGCAATTGGATTAGGTTGTTCTGGGCAAGCGATGGTGTCACCGATTTCAAATTCACCAATCCCCTCAACTGCACACAAATCTCCAACGGAAACAATCTCCGCAGGTGTTTTTCCAAGGTCCTTAAAGCGATATACTTTTTGCGCTCTTGCAGAACGATTTTCATTTTCATGACAAATTGTCACTGCTTGCCCTGCTGTCAGTGCACCTGAAACAATGCGCCCAATTGCAATTCGCCCTGCGTATGGCGAGTAATCTGCGCTTGCAATCAACATTTGAAGTGGTACATCTGCATATCCAACTGGCGAAGGTAGGTGCATCATGATTGCATCAAGTAGTGGTTGCATATCTCCTTCATGTACACCTTCTTCTGTGTTTGTCCACTGATCTCTACCTGAAGCGTAGATCACTTGAAAATCTAATCGTTCATCGCTCGCACCAAGTGCAACAAGCAAGTCAAACACTTCATCAACGACTTGTTCGGAGCGTGCATTTGGTCGATCACATTTATTAATAACTACGATGATTGGATGATCTAATTCGAGTGCTTTTCCAAGTACAAAACGGGTTTGTGGCATTGGACCTTCAAACGCATCGACGAGCAACAAAACGCCATCTGCCATTTTCAGTACACGTTCAACTTCACCGCCAAAATCTGCGTGACCGGGCGTGTCAATAATGTTAATTCGACAAGTCTTATCTGCATAATCACCCGAGTGCGGCCGATAGGTCACAGCACAATTTTTTGATGTAATCGTGATACCCCGCTCTTTTTCAAGGGGATCAGAATCGAGGATGCATTCAGATTCCTCTCTGTTTAAAGTCATTGCACCGCAAAAAGCAAGCATCGAATCAACTAGAGTGGTTTTACCATGGTCAACGTGCGCAACAATGGCAACATTTCTAAGATTTGGGTCTGCGGTATGGAGCATATTTGGTGTCCTTCAACAAGTGAGTCGAGCCCCATATTCTACTCTAACCAAGGCAAGTGGGTACTATTGCAATTATGGCAGATCACACAGCACAATTAAGCGAGAACATGAGCAGTTGGTATCGAACACATGCATGCAGACCCTCAGTAGCAATGCAAAAACTCTGTGATGAAACACGCAAACTTGAAGATGGCGAAATGCTCACTTCACCAGAACAACTTCAGTTTCTTGCTTTTCTTGCTTCATCAATTGGTGCAAAAAATGCGATTGAAATTGGCGTCTACACAGGAGCGAGCACACTAGCGGTCGCTGAAATTCTTCCAGAAAACGGTACGATCGTTGCGTGTGATGCTACTGATGAAAATAGCAATCTCGCTTCCGCTGCGTGGGAAGAAGCAAACGTAGATCACAAAATTGATCTTAGAATTGGGCCCGCCCTTGGTACTCTTCAAGCACTGATTGATGAAGGACAAGAAAACAGATATGACTTTATGTATATTGATGCAGACAAAACCAATAGCAAAAATTATTATGAATTTGGTTTACAACTTCTTCGCGAAGGGGGCATCATCACGATCGACAATATGTTTTACGGTGGACAAGTCGCAGACGATTCATACACCGACGAAAATACAATTGCCACTAGGGAACTTGCAGCATTTCTAATCACAGACGACAGAGTGGACTATTCACTCTTGCCAATTGGAGACGGTCTCGCCATTGCGAGAATACGCTAGTTTTTTATACAATTCTTTTCCAAGAGTGTGATTTTTCATACACAAAATCACGTTGACCACAGGCATAAATGGTCTACAATCCCCAGATGCGAATTATTGCACTGATCACAATTTTGTTCCTTATTGCAGGCTGCGACACAATCGAGCGTGCAGATCAAAAGAAACTCCCAAAACGAGCGAGACCTACATTCAATGGTGAAGTTCCAAATATGCTTCGAGGGACGGTAAAACAACACGTTGCGCTCCGTGGATACACAAAGGAATATCGTGATGAGTACAAACCACTCATTGCCGCAGGGTACGGACTTGTTGTAAACCTTGATGGGACTGGATCGCAAGACGTTCCACCACAGGTTCGTGCGCACATGATTGCTGACCTTGCAAAAAGAGGCGTTGGCGAATCAACAAGAGGCTGGGGAGGACTTACACCCGAAGCGCTCCTCGATTCCAAGGACACTGCAGTTGTAATCGTCGAAGGCATTATTCCCCAAGTTGCTACTGGAAAAAAACCTGCACCAACTGGCGTTCGAAAAGATCATCCTGATCTAAAAGGTACGCTCTTTGATGTACAAATATTTGTAGAACCAAGTAGTGGAACATCAAGTTTGGAAGGTGGCACCCTCCTACCAACAATACTCCGCATTGGTGACTTGCGAACTGGTCGAACACAAGCAAAAGATATTGCTATTGCGCAAGGCCCTATTTTTATCAACCCCTTCGCAGATCCCGAGGCTGTTGGCAGTGATTCGATTCACCGAACTTCGGGTCGCATTCTTGAAGGCGGCGAGGTAACGAAAACTATTTCAATGCAACTTGTGTTGTTTTCGCCAAGTCACAATCGAACAATCGATATCCAAACTGCAATTAATAGGCGTTTTCCTGAGGAACCGGGACAAGGCACAGTCACAGCCCGTGCGATGAATGACGAATTGATTGATATCACCGTCCCCCCGTCTTGGAGTGAATCTGTTGATGACTTTATGAATCTCATGCTGCATATTAATCTTCGGACGAAAAATGCTGAAAAAAATGCGCTCGATATCAAGCGACTTCTTGTTGCTGATCCAAGCCCGAAAAATGCTGATGCTGCTTCTTGGCGATGGCAAGCGATTGGGGATCGTTCACTTACTGTCATTAGAGAACTCTACGATTACGCTGAAGATTTACCGCGTCTCGCTGCAATGCGCACTGGCGGTCGACTCGGCGATCCCATTGTGATTCCACATCTTCTCGATGCAGCGATCAATGGCATTGGATTCAGTGGTAGGCTTGAAGCAATTGACTTGCTCAAAGAAATGCCAACTGATCCTCAAATTGAATTAGGTCTAAGACCACTTATAAATGATGAGAATTTAGAAATACGATTGCGTACTGCCGAAGCACTGATTGATAGAGGCGATTACACAATGAAGGGAGGCGTGATTGATAAAAAGTTTGAGCTTTTTGTTGCAGAAAGTGATTACCCACTGATCTATTGCACGCAAGCGGGTCTTCCTAGAATTATCCTCCTTGGCGATCTTAAGATTCAACAACCTATTATGTTCGACACATGGTCACACAGACTGATCATCAAAGAATCGAACGAAAAAGATGTTATTGATGTTCGCTATCAAGCAAAAGATCAACGTGGAATTGTAGAAAAACAATCTTCAACGACCCTTCCGTCTTTCATCTGTTTCTTAGCACACAAGCCAATCCCAGAATCTCCATCCGAAGGTTTGAACCTCTCCTACTCACGTACAGTAGGTGTACTCCATTCACTTTGGAGGGAAGAATATCTCCTCAGTTCAAAAGACAGCAGAGTTGATTTTAAAGCACAACAAGATCGCTTACTTGCTGCAATCAATAAACTTACATCAAATACATACATTGAACCTAGGAAAAATTTTGATGATATTGTCGAAGATGATGAAGCACCGCGATTTATAGACATCAAAAGGCCCCCCATCGTCGAAGAAGATGCAAAATAGCCTAAAAACGGCATTTTATACTTAGCCAAACCTCATTTCTACGCTATGATGACGCATACACCAATGCGGTAAGCCAGAAGTAGTATGAAAAATCTCTCTTTTCTGGCTCGTAGGGAGCGTTTACCCTTTACCTTCAAGGTGTACTGAGGGGCGACTTCAGGACGAAGTCGAGTCCGAGACAGGAGGTCTTTCAAGATGCGACTATCAAAAATAACAATCGCTGGATTCAAATCCTTCGCCGACACGACGGAGTTTCTTTTCGATGCACCGATCGTTGGGATCGTTGGTCCAAACGGTTGTGGTAAATCAAATGTTGTTGACGCTCTGCGATGGGTTCTAGGCGAACGCTCCGCAAAAAGTTTACGCGGCGAAGCAATGCTTGATGTGATCTTCGCAGGCTCCGCTGTTCGCAAACCACTCGGCGCTGCTGCAGTCACGTTAACCTTTGACAACCCTGTCACAAATAAAAATGCAAAAGACGCTGCCGATCGCCGGTTCCTTTCAGTTGACACAGATGAGGTTGGTGTCACTCGCCGCCTTTACAGAGATGGTCGAAGTGAATATTTAATCAATGGCGCAAAGGTTCGCCTCAAAGATATTCGAGAACTATTCTTAGACACCGGTATCGGCACAAACGCATACTCCATCATTGAGCAGGGTCGAGTTGCTGCGATGTTGCAAGCGAACCCCGTTGAACGCCGAAACATTCTTGAAGAAGCTGCGGGCATTTCGCGGTTCAAAACTCGCCGCAAAGAATCCGAACGAAAACTTGAACGAACAGAAGTAAATCTAGTACGCATTCGAGAACAACTCGCAAGTACCGAACGAAGACTTCGCATCGTTCGCGGGCAAGCAGAAAAGGCTCGAAAATTTACAGGGCTCGACGCTCGCTGGAAAGAACTAAAAACTGCAATTGCACTAGACCAATTTCATGAACTGCACACACAAGTAATGGGATTAACAAGCCAACTTGCATCCATCGAAAAGGAACGAACTGATCTCAGCGCAACGCTCATTGAACTCGAAGATACGAAACGATCTAGAGAAGTTGCAAAAGATGAGTTACAAAAGAAATATCAGACCCTTTTGCATCAACAAACTGAAGATGAAGCGGCTCTCAGGCATGCCAATCAACGAAACGAGATGTTGACTCGTTCGATTGGTGAAACAAGAGAACAAGTTGAAGACGAACGAATCCAACTAGGCAAACTCAGAGCGCGGCTTGAATCAATCTCTGCCCAGCGAGAAGATGTAAAAGAAGAAATCGCAGCATCCGCAGAACGATTAGCTGACGCTGATCGAGCAGTTGAAACAATCACGACTCGCCATGCGCAATGCCAACAAAAAGCTGTTTCACTCCAAGATCGACTTGCAACAGTCCAAGAGGAAATTGAGACGGCAGCATCTGACGAGTCGCAATATCGATCTCGTTTTGAATCTGCGAAAGAACGACTTTCAAGTTTGACCAAGCAACGAGAGCGCCTTGCTTCAAACCAATCGCAGTTACGCGAAGAAATTTCTGATCTTGAACAACGTCTTGACACAACAACAACTGAACTACACGGTGCACAAGCCACTGTCGAAAAACACGAAGAGGTACTCCGTTCGCATGACAAAGCAGCGGCTTCCCTTGGCAAACAAGCCGAGGAACTGACTACCGATCTTGAGACGATGCGACATCAGCGAGCTGCGTCGGGTTCTAGATTGCATCTGCTTGAAGAAATGCAAGAAGCTCGCGAGGGACTCACCGATGCTGTCAAACATGTTCTAGACAATCAAGAACAGTTCGAAGGAATCCAAGGACTCATTGGTGATGCGATAGACACTAATCACGCTGATGCAAGCCTTGTTGAAGCAGCCCTTGGAACAAACATTCAACTGTTGCTTGTTGATAACACCACAGCGATACAAAACATACAAACAATATTGCAATCTGTCGTTGGAAGAGTAGGGCTCATTGCTGCCGACACAGTTGTAAAAGAACGACTCACTTCGTTTGACCATCCTTCAATCACGCCCCTTCTTTCAATCATTAAAGTCAAGGAAAATGCAAAAAATGCCGTTGAGAGTTTACTTGGCACTACTGCAGTTGTTCCTAACTTACATACAGCGTGGGAAATGAAAGCAACGATGCCTGGATGGCGTTTCGTCACAAAGAACGGCGAATTGCTTGAAGTTGATGGGCGAGTCTATATTGGTCAATCATCCACTTCAAGCCAAACGGGTTGGCTTACTCGGCGAATAGAACTCGGCGCCCTTGGCGTAGAGGTTTCTGCCCTTGATCAACAAATTGATCAACGCCAAACCCAGCTCAGTGATTTATTGCATGAAAATGAACAAGCAAAAACACAACAACGTGATTCAGCGCAACGGGTTAGAGATGCAAGAAACACGGTTGTTGAAGCGGAATACCAACAACAACGCCTCAATGATGACTTGCAACGAACAAACCGGCAGCATGTTGTTCTACAAGATGAAAATGAAGAAGTAGAAACAAGTATCCGGCAAGCACAAACTGATCATCGTGTTGCAGAAGAACAGGCAACCCAATGTGCGCAGCAAGTCGCTACCCTCGGGGCACAACGAAACGGTGTCCGTGAAGAACTTGAACAATCGCTAGAGCAAGCAAGACTCAGCACTGAAAAACTGACTTCTGCACGTGTGGACCTCGGACAAATCGGCGAGAAGCACGAAGCAAACCGACGGGAACTCCGGCACATGGATGCTGCAATCGAAGAAGCAACTCGTCAGCGTGAACTCTTCCAAGGGCAAGTCACGAGAAGGCTTGGACAAATTGAACAGTTTGAAGGATCGCAACAAGATGCCGTTGATGAAATCAATTCCAAGTCGAGCAAAATCGAAGTACTAAAAGAAGAACTTGCGACGTTTAATGAAAAGACTGATGAAATCAACACTTCCCTAGAAGAAGCTGCGAATAATTTACAACATACTCGTGAAAAAGCGACGCACCTTGAACGAGATCTCAACGCGATCGAGCTCAGTCGACGTGAGGCTGAAATTCGAAGAGAAAATCTTGAGGAACGATCACTCGAGGATCTCGAAATCGATGTACGACCAACATACGCACAGTGGAGTGAAACAAATGATGATGCAGTACGTCCTGCGGAAGATCGCGATGCAATGGACACTGAATCAGAAGATCTTCGTATAGAAATCAAAAAACTCGGGAATGTAAATCTTGATGCAATCGAAGAAGAAGTCACACTTGCAGATCGAAATGTGGATTTGGCAAATCAAGTCGTAGATATCGATGCTGCGAAAGAAACGCTTGTTTCATTAATTACTGAACTCGAAGATCTCAGCAAAACTCGTTTTGAAGAAGTCTTCAACGACATCCGTGAAAACTTTGCCGGCAAAAATGGGACGTTCCGCCATCTCTTTGGTGGCGGCAGCGCCGACATGATGTTGCTTCCAGACGAAAACGGAAACATTGACCTTCTTGAAGCAGGAATAGAAATCAAGGCAAAACCTCCAGGCAAACAGCCAAGAGTGATCAGCCAACTCTCTGGAGGCGAACAAGCAATGACTGCTGTTGCACTTCTGCTCAGTATTTTCCGTGCTAAACCTTCACCATTCTGTATTCTTGACGAAGTTGATGCGGCGCTCGATGAAGCAAATACACATCGTTTCAGTCGCTCGCTTCATGGTTTCCTAGATAACAGTCACTTCATTGTGATTACACACCACAAGCGGACGATGATGGAGTGCGACAAACTCTATGGTGTAACAATGCAAGAACGTGGTGTTTCTAAACGCGTTTCAGTAACTGTCGATGAAGTTGGTGACAACGGCACAATTGCTGCTTCAGCACACAAGCGAGAAGAGAGTCTGCCAATTGTTGAAACAACAGTCACGACGGAAGAAACTGTTACGACCGAATAATTGTTTCGAGAACGTTCCATACTTCCGCTAACTGCGTAGATGGTTCACCATCGATCGGAAATGGATTTGGTGTGTTAAACACATGATTCCCCCCATGAATCGGCTTGAAGATTGCATTCTTAGCAACTTTTACAATAGCTTCTCCAGATGAAACTAAAACAGTTTCGTCATCTTCGCCATGAATGACAGTAATAGGTACGTCAATATTCTCAACGAGAGCAAGTAAATCATGTTGTTCAGGATCTGCTAATTGCTCATCAAGGAAAATTCTTCCAATACGTAGTTTTTGATCTGTTCGTGAAGAGGGACTTTCGAGAAACCCATTGCGTAACATTTCCTGCTGCATCTCTTCAGAGAGTGGATTGCACGTTGATGGTGCTGAGAGCGGAATGAGGTATTCAACACTTATTGCCCCTCTTCCTGCTGCCAAGAGGATTGCTACGCCGCCTCTTGAATGTCCTAGAAGAATTGTAGGAAGATCAGTTGCGCAGTGTGCAATCACCGCTTGCAGGTCGTCTACCTGCGTATTCCATGACGCTGCTTCAAAGAGATCGGGTCGCTCAAATGGCCCATCGCCAGCGAGCATCCCTGAATGAGAAAAGTTAAAGCGATGCGTGATTGCTCCTGCTTCTGCAGCCTTATTCGCAAGCCAAGGGAATAGACCGTACTCCTTATACCCCTTGAATCCATGTGCAATAATTAAATTACAGGTTGCCTCACCAACAACAGCATGTGTCGTTCCATGAATCGCTTCACCCCCACTGCCTTCGATCTGCCAATTTATTTGTTGCATACGACACATCGTACTGACCCGTTGTTGTTATGGGATCACGATTGAAACGCCAACTTTAAGACGGTCTGGGTTTGAGAGGCGAGATTTGTTCGCTTCCCAGATTTGCATCCATTTATGAGGGGAACCTAGGTAATCAGAAGCAATATCACTCAATGTTTCGCCATCTCGAATGACATGGGTAGTTACATTTTCAGGAATATCTGGATTTGCGACGACAGGGCTTGAAGGAGTTGCCTTCATTTCAGGAATTCGTAGCGTTCGACCCAATTGGATCGTTCGCGGATCATCGATGTTATTCAATGCTGCAATATTGGAGGCATACTTCGCAGACCCAAGCAATTTGTGAGCGATGCCGCCGAGCGTGTCACCAGAAACAACTGTGTAAAGAATGAGATCCTTCTTTACAGGTTTTTCTTGTACTGATTCATCGACAGATGCCGGCTGAGTCACTTCTGCATCAGCAAGCGCCTCTTGGGGTTCTTCGATTTCCTCAACAACTGGTGAGGTCTCTGCAATTTCGATGATCGGAGGCGCAATACCAAGCGCTGCAGCCGCGGCTTCAAGGTCTCGCCCAAACAGTTGAACCTCATCGGGCTTGGCTCGTGTTGGGATGTCTCCAACTGCGAATTGCGGTGTATTTGCAGGCGCCATGCCGTAGTAAACAACAAGACCTGCAAGAAGAAGAACACAAATTGATAATACGGCTTTTGATGTGCCTGACATAAGATAGCCCTCCTTGGCTTCTATCTATGAATCGGCGTCTTGTCTTGTTTTACTTGAAATCAGTGCGAAAAGTTACATCATGCGTCAGTTTCAGACCGGTTTGCACGTGGCGAGTGACCCTTGAATACCAAAGGTGCAGCAACGGCAACTGAACTGTACGTACCGACCAAGATTCCAACCAACAAGCAGAAAGCAAATGGGCGAATGCCACTGCCACCAGCCATGTAAATAATGGCGACTGCGATCAAGGTTGTGAATGAAGTCAGTACGGTACGACTAATCGTTTGATTAATTGAATTGTTGACAATTTCCATTGTCGGCAATGGTCGCTTCCCACGATTTTCGCGAACACGATCAAGAATAACAATCGTATCGTTCAGGGAGTACCCGATCACGGTCAAGAGGGCTGCGATCACACCAAGGTCTATTTGGAATGCTTCTATCTTCAGTGTTTGACTAAAGAATGCTTCATTTGCAACGAATCCTGCAATTGCAAGCGCACCCAACGTGATCATCACATCGTGCATCAAGGCAACAATTGCTGCGAGTGAATATCGAAGTGAACCAAATCTAAACCAGATGTACGCAAGAATGCCAAGCAAGGATAAAACAACTGCAACAATTGCATTCGCTTTCATCGTGCGAGCAATTTGTGAAGAGAAACTGCTCACTTGATCCAAACTTTGCGGTTGGCTCAAAGCAGTTTCGACAAGTTGCCATTCTATTGCAGCAACGCGTTCGTCAACAAGTTCTGGATCGTTTCGAAGGTAATTCATGTCGGGGTCATACACTGCAACAGCAACCGAACTATAGCTGTCACCATCACCCCGCTTCACACCAAACACTTTTACTTCGCGACCAGCTGCATCACGTGCATATTCTGGCTGTTGACGCATTCGGTCAACTCGGTTCTCAACATCTTCAAGTGTTACTGCTGGGAAAATGTTATCTACATGAACAATAACACCGCCACGAAAATCACTGACGCCACCTCTCATGCCTTCACCAAGGACGTCTCCAAGTGTTTCATGTTCTCTGGATACTTGATATGTGTATTTTTGAAAATCTCTTGTTTTAACACCCGCAAATGTCAGCGCAGGTGGCACGTCAAGATCTGCGCCAAATGCTTCAGTGATCGCCTCTACAACAATTGCTGTCACAACAGTTTCATCTTCAATCGTTGGAGGGTTTGCGATTTTGATCTGGAAACCATCAGAAACGACGTTTCCTTCATCGTTCACCTGAGCATCACCGACTGTAAGTACTGTGGCACCAGAGAGTTCAGCAAGGATTTTGTCCTTCATCGTATCGCCTGTAACCGCTTCACCAATTGCATGGACGCGAGCTTCAACCGAACCATCGCCAGTATGTGGAAGCATCAGCCTTCCCTCATCTATTGGCTTCGTTCGCATTGTGATCGAAACGCCACCACGGAACTCCGTGTCAAGAATTTGTACGCCCCTTTGCATCACTGCCCAAATCGAAACAACAAGGGCAATTGTACTAATCGTCCAGAAAACTTTCCGCATGCCCACCCAGTTCCAATTTGGATGCAACACTCGTGCTACCGCGGGGAATACTGTCGGCAACATAGGAAGTGTTCGGCGTCCAAGAACGTTCGCATAAATCGTAAAAATGACGCGAGTCATAAAGAGAGACGTAAAGAGCGTTGCAACAATACCGATTGAAAGCGTAACCGCAAAACCCTTAACTTCAGTTGTTGCAGTTTTATACAACACAAAACAAACAATAAGGTTGGTCAAGTTCGCATCGATAATCGTGCTGAATACTTTGTTGTACCCTTCTCGGATCGCCTCCCGCAGATCGCGGGCACCTGCGGCGAGTTCCTCGCGAATACGTTCATAAATCAACACGTTCGCGTCCACTGCCATACCCATCGTAAGCACGACACCTGCCAAACCGGGCAATGTGAACGTACCATCAATCAATGCCATGACACCAAAAATGATGAGACCGTTTGCAAGAAGCGCGAAGTCAGCTACCAAGCCTGCAGCGAGATAGTAAAACAACATAAACGCCATGACAGCGATAACTGAATATCCAAATGCTGAAAGTCCACGTCCAAGGTTATCTTGACCAATTGTTGGACCAATAATGTTCACTGCAATTGGCTCTGAACTCAGGCGAGCCTCCAGCGAACCAGCAGCGAGGACGCGAAGAAGATAATCAACTTCAGCTTGCGAGAAACTACCTGTAATTTGACCTTGACCATTAATTTGCGTGGATATATTCGCAACCGTGTACACCTGATCATCCAAAACAATGGCCATTGGCTCATTGACGTGAGCACCAGTGAGGCGACCCATAGTTGACGCACCAGAAGCATCAAGACGAAATGCGACTGCAGGTCGCCCGAAATCATCCGCTGAAGAATATGCAGATGTGACAGACCATTTTTTGCCACCGCGGTGCGTCATTGCACGAGGGTCATCATCGTACAACAGCAAGTAAAAATCACCATCATATTCTGCTGCTTCAAGTGAACGCGTTGAAGCAAAATAAGTTTGAACATCAGCTCGTAGCGTTGCTCGTTGTGCAGGTGTATCAGCCCACGCATTTACCTCATTAATAGGAAACCAACTTGCTACTGTTGAGTCGGTATTGTCTGGACCAACTTTTGCAAGTTGTGCACGAAGACCCGCAACATCAACGCCTTCTGCCTTGCCTGAAGAAATTGCAATGCGGAATTCCAAAACGCCTGCACCTCGAAGCATGCGAATAAGATCTTCTGGGTCATCAAAACCAGTCCGCTTTGTTTGATACTCATCAAAGTCACCTACAAGTGCACCGAGTTGCTCCGAAAGGTGTGGATACACAGAACCAAGTTCGACTAAGGCAGCATCACGTGGTGGAGTTCCTCGAAGAACTTCATCCGTTTGCTCATCGCGTAGAACATACCCATTATCGTCACGAAGCGGTTCACCTTCTCTTGAAAGTTGCAGCAAGCGAATCACTTCATTTTTATCAAGACTCATTGCAAGCAATTGCTCGCGAAGATCTTCGACATCAATTTCTAAGTCAGCAACTCGTTGCTCAAACGCTCCATCTGTTGGATCTGATTTGAGTTGGGAAAGTGCTTCTTGCAGTTCAGACCACTTGGTCTGTAAGTCTTGTACAAGTTGGCCCTTTGCTGCATCACCACCAAATGTAGCCTCTGCATTCCCCTCCTCTAATGCTTGATCGAGCGCGGCTGGTTTAATTTGTGCTTTTTCAAGTAAAACATCGAGTTTCGCACGGTATTTGTCTGCTAATTCCTTCACCTCGGCATTAGGCAATGGCATCACGACTTCGATGCGATCGGTGCCCAGTGGTGTCATTTGAATGTCAAGAACACCATCGGGATTGACGCGGTCTTTGAGCACTTCAATAGTTTGTGAAAGTACTGCTTGGCGATCAACTATATCGTCATCCATGCGTACCGAATAGATAAGACTTACGCCACCGCTCAGGTCGCGACCAAGTCGAATTTTTTTCTCAGGCGGCGTGACTGCAAAGGCACAGCCGATGAGAATGAGTGCGATCAGGATGATCTTCCAAATAAGATTCTGCATTTCTTAAAACGTCCGTAGAAAGGGGAAAGGGAAAAATAAAAACAAAGTTAATCAGTACTCTCGTTCGTTACTTGCTCAATACTGTCGCGAACTACTGTAATTCTCGTATTTGATGATTCATCAACTTTAAGAATTACACGGTCTGGTTTAATTTCAACAATAGAACCAAAAACGCCACCACGAGTAACAACCTGATCATGTTTTTTGAGTGAATCCAACATCGAAGCGCGTTTCTTGCGTTGCTTACGACCACCAAATGCACTAAACACAATCATGCCAAAAACAAAAAGCATAAGGATGAGAAAAAAGTTTCCGCCAAATGGGTCTGCTGCTGCGCTTTCTGTTTGTCCCGCAACGCCATCTACGATCGCAACAGCATCGCTCGCTTGACCGGGTGCTGCAGGACCTGCAGGATTACCCGCTGCAGGTTGATCCCACAAGGCAATGCTTGCTTTCATGGCTTCGATATTTGGTATTAAAAAGTTCATACTGGCTCCTGAGATATGTTTGTTTGGGTCGATTTCTGACCTTGTTGAAGGACTGGCCAGCGTTGAATTAGCAAAGACCACGAATCATCGCGTATTGCGGCCCGTATGTCCACCATCAACGACTGAAAGTGATGAATGTTATGCATACTTACAAGGATGCCAGAGAGCATTTCTTTGGATGTATAGAGGTGCCTGAGGTACGCTCTGCTAAAGCCAGAGGCACATGTTGTACACGTGCAACCCTCTTCAAGCACACGCTCATCCTCCCTAAAACAGGCGTTTCTGAGGTGTAATTGACCTTTTCGAGTAAAAGCATGCGCGTTTCGACCGTTCCTAGTTGGGAGTACGCAGTCAAACATATCTACCCCTGAGATCACTGCACTGAGAAGATCTCGCTCATATCCCACGCCCATTAAATATCTCGGTTTTTCTTCAGGAAGAAGGCGTGCGGTGAACTTTACGACGTTTGAGATCGCATCTGGTGATTCTCCAACAGCGACGCCGCCAATGGCATAGCCGGGCAATTCGACGCTGCATACCTGCTCAACGCTTCTCGCTCGTAAATCTACATTCGTCCCGCCTTGAACAATCCCAAAGAGTGCTTGCTCATCTGGTTTTGCGTGGGATGCAGCGCACCGCTCTAACCACCGCGCTGTTCGGTCAAGCGATTCGATTAACCGCTTTTCGTGCGCGTCCTCGGAAAGAACGCCATCACGACTTGTCAATGCGAGTCGACGTCTCGCCAAGTTTTGCGTTTGAGGTGCAACACTTGATGGGCAATCGTCAAAGGCCATGATAATGTCAGCACCAAGATTGTTTTGTATTTCAATTGATCGCTCTGGTGTAATACGAATCATCGAACCATCGATAATTGATTTAAATGTGACGCCATCTTCATCGAGTTTGTTTATGTCAGCCATCGACCAAGCTTGATACCCACCGCTGTCTGTAAGAATTGGTCGATTCCAACGCATGAACTTGTGCACACCGCCAAGTTTCGCAATCTGTTCATCGCCGGGGCGGAGTGCAAGGTGGTATGCATTGTTCAACAAAATTTCACTGCCCGTTGATCGAATTTGCGAGGGCGTTAATCCTTTGACAGTTGCGCGAGTACCAACTGGCATAAACGCAGGTGTTTGAAACGAACCGTGGGGAGTTGTAACAACTCCAGTTCGTGCAGCGTTTTCCTTACTTTTATTGTGTATCTCAAATGTAAGAGGCGTTGGCATCAGTGATCTTCCCGCCGCGACCTTGATGCATCGTGGAGGATTTTCTTTTCCTTAGTTGTTAAACTCGGAAGACCTTTACGGTGTACCTTGTCTAAAATTCGATCAACTTGATCGTCTTGAATTTTTTCAGATTTCCGAAATGCAAAATGTTCCGATGTTGGATCTGCTTTGCCAAGAAAATCAAAGAAGCCAGAAAGGTGCCTTGGATTTCGGATGAAGTACCACCCCGCTGCAGCACCGCCAAGGTGGGCAGCTTCGCCGCCAGCATTTTCTCCACTTGTAAGAACTGTATAGACTGCAATGCCAACGAAAAGATACGCCATGGTTTTGAGTTGCATGGGTATGATAAAAAACACAAGTACTTTTATCTTAGGTGCAAGGTACGCGCCTGCGATGAGCACGCCAAACACACCAGCAGATGCACCGACGAGCGGTGATCGGATGTCATTAAAGAGTAAGCCCGGAACTTCCTTGCCGATGAGCACACCGCCAAGATTAAGCAGCATATACAAGACTGCGCCAAACAATCCACAAAGAAGGTAAAACGCGAGATATCTTTTACCGCCAAGCGACCGCTCCACAAGCCCACCAAAGAAATAGAGGGCAATCATGTTAAAAAGCAAATGGGGGGGATTCGCATGCAGAAATTGAAAACCAAAGAAACGCCAAAACTGAATGCCCAAAAAACCATCTTGAGTACTGAAATGAAGCCATTCAATCAGCTTGTTTTCCATAAACCCATTGAGCACAAAGACAACGACGCAAATAGCGATAAGCCAAGCATTTACGCTCCACGGTTTGTTTCCAGCTGGCCCTCTACCTAAGCCTTGCCCGCCACTTAGTCGCGAATAATCTCGATCATGAATACCCATTACGATCATTCTACCAAAACAACCCCGCGGGTTGCTTATATCAATACACAAAAAACCCCGCCTTATGGCGGGGTTTTTAATCTAGATCGGAATAGGAAATTATTTAATCATCAACTACAACGATGTCAACGCGTCGGCTAGCCGCTTTCGTTGCAAGGGGTTTTGTTGGTCCCCAACTTTCGATGGCGATTCGGTTTTTATTCACACCTTTTGCCACCAAATAATCTCGAACTGCCCAAGCGCGATCAAAGGCGAGATGCCAATTGCTCTTAAAACTACTCTTTGTAATTTTATCCGTATCGGTATATCCCATCACAACGATGGATTGATTTGGATACCGATTATTCAATGCAGTTGCAACATCGCCAAGCGTACCCTTTGCACTCTTCTTCAAAGACGCGCTGCCCGATGAAAACAACAGATCACTTGCAACAGTAAGTGCGAGATCTTTGTCACGCATTGAAGCTGAAACGCCATCGATGGTTTCAAAAACATTGATTACTTCTGGACGTGTGTCGAGTTGCGATTGCAATGTACCGTTGCGTTCTTGTTCAGCACGCAGTGCTTCTTGTGCTCGTTGAAGATCTGAATCAGCAGCGAGTAACGCTTCTTGCGATTCTGTGTACTGTGCCCGCAACTCTTCATTTTCTGTTCTGAATGCATCCATTTGTTCGGTGTTATTTGAACAACCGACCATAGCCAACCCCATTGTCATTCCTGCTAATACTATTATTCGTCGCATCATGCGTGCCCTTTCTCCGTGTCAGAGGACCTCACCTTTCGTACGAAAAACATCCTGTTTTTCTATGCCGTTTCCAACGGCGGGCGGTGATATGTACATTGAATACGGAATTGACTCATACGTCAAATCGTCTTCGCCAATAAATGTCTGTAATTTTTCCTTTTCGACAAATCCATCTCGGGGCATCGCAACGCCCGGCATCATGATTTTCCAGCCCCGTTGCACAACTGGCATCGCTAAAACAACGATCACAGTTGCAATGGCTAGGTGTGGACCATAAGGAATTTCTCGTCTCTGCTTACCCATCTTCGCAAGAATTGCCGAAATGCCTGCCCAAATCAAACCACTGAAAGGTGCGATAAAAAAGATAAGAATTGGGTCAAACCACCCAACGACTGCCCCAACTGCAGCAAGCAGATGGACATCACCAAGGCCCATTGCTTCTTTTCCAAATGCAAGAGAACCAAAAATTCTCACTGCCCACACCAATCCACCCGCAACAAGATATCCAAGCAAACATGAGCAAATGGACTGCACCAACAACGATGGGAACCCATTTTCATATCCAATCATAAAACCTACAACAATGCCAATCATCGCAGGCAAAAGGAACAACAGTTCTCGCACCATTTCTCTGCGTGCATGTGGGTATTCAGCGAGTGGTGCATCGTCTTTAATGTACTCTTCGTAATCGGCAAAACTATAGTTGAATACACCAAGACGAAGCAAGAGCGTACTCAACAAGACACCAGAAAATCCTCCAATTGCAGCGCCCGCCCAAGTCCAATCAACCATCGGCATCATCCACGGTTGGTGCGGTGTAAAACGTAATTGAATCAATGGTTGAACAACACTCACAATCAGTGCAACCACAATCATTGCAATTGGAATTTGTATTGGAATTGTGTACGTCCTCGCATCAATCACTGTCATTGCGAGCAAGCCACTGAACATCGAAGCAAGTGCTATGAACGCTGGCAACGTTAGATAAATGCCATTCACGTGCCACCACTGTCCAAAGATTTCGCCTAAAAAAGGCGTAGATGTTGGTATCCAATAGCAGAGTGCGTACAACAATAAAAACATTGACCCAGTGATGAACTCAACAATGGGATATTCACAGGAAATTGGTGTTTTGCAATACTTACACTTTCCTCGCAAAAACAACCAACCCAAAATTGGCAAGTTTTCCCTGAAAAATTTCAGTTGATGCCCGCAACTTGGGCAACTGCTTGGTGGAGTCAACAATGGAATCTGTCGCGGCAATCGATAGATCACAACGTTCAAAAAACTTCCTACACACGCACCTAAGATGAACACAAAAATTGCTGGTGGCAAGTGTGTGAGTAAAGTTGCTTTTAGAAGCAACGAATCAATGCTTGGCTGGATAGGAGTGACGTCGATTAGTATTCCGCCTTTGGTTATGCAATATCATCAACTTCAGCCGTTTTTAACTGCTGTTCTGCTTCTGAAAGGAGTTCGCGGCAACGCTTCACCAGCGCCTGCCCGCGTGCATGTTGCCGCAACATTTCTTCAAGTTCGCCGCTTCCTTCGTCAATCGATTTCACAATTGCATCGAGTTCTTCTGAGGCTTGCTCAAAGGACATGGATGCAGGTTCTGGAAGTTCATTTTTCTTACTCATGATGTGCACTCTACCCTCGACTTGATTGTTCCGTCAGCAAGAATTGTCGTCAATTCTTGTCCATCATTGACTTCTTTCGCTGAACGAAGCACGGTTCCATCTGCACTTTGGGTCAATGAAAAGCCTCTCTTCAAGACTGCGCGAGGGCCGATTGCTTCAAGCCTTCCCGAAAGGGTTTCTATGTGGCCATTTCGCATTGAAAGTGTTCGCGTCATAGCTGCATGAAGCGATGCATCAATCCGCATGAATCGTTCTTGACGTTTTCGAAGCACTGCATGGGGACGCTTCGCTTGCAACGCTTCGTTCAATATAGAAATATATCGCATTCTTTTGTGCAGTGAACTGGTCATCGCAGCATCAAGTGTGCTGGAAAGTTGTGCCATTCTCCCTCCACCAAGTTCAATCACTCGCTGCATTGTTGTCCGCAACCGAGATGCAAAATGATCGACCATCTGCGTCAATTCTCCTGCATCAGGTACAAGCACCATTGCCGCTTGCGTCGGCGTTGACGCGCGGTGATCTGCGACCAATTCGATTATTGAAGTATCTGACTCATGTCCAATAGCAGCGACAATGGGTGTCTTTGCATTGAACGTTGCTTCTGCAACTGTGCGTTCATTAAATGACCAAAGTTCTTCGAGTGAGCCGCCACCTCGCGTCACAATGATTGCATCAATGTGCATTCTTTCCGCCGCTTGATCAACGCAATCGATTGCTTTAGTAATTGCAGGTGCGGCAGCGTCGCCTTGCACTGGAACGTTCACAATAAGCAGTGGAACTGCGGACCATCGCTGTCTTGCAGTTTCAATGACATCTCGCACAGCTGCCGATGTTGCACTGGTAATTACTGCGATGCGACGAGGATAAGCAGGCAACGGCTTTTTGTTAGTCTCTTCAAACCACCCTGCCTCGCGAAGTTCTTGAAGCAACGCTTCGTATTTTTTTTGCAACTCTCCCTTTTCTTCCGCAGCAGGCTTCATCTTCTCGACGTAAATTTGTGTTTTGCCATACTTCGAAAAATGCCCAACAGTACCACGAATAATCACCTGATCGCCCTGTTTTGGTTTCCACCCTTTTGGCTGAACAGAACGCACGGTTGATGCCCACATCGCACAATCTATGGATGCGTCGCCATCGGTCAAACTGAAGTACCAATGGTGTTTAAAACTAGGCTTATTCACCTGTCCAACGACGTCAACCCTTCCGACCCTTGCATCAAGAACAGCATGGATCTTTTTACTGAGATCCTTCACAGTGATCGGGGTGGGCGGAGATTGTGCTTCGAATAAATCCATATTCATTTCAGGTGGTATCCTTACCACTATACGTTATGCAGGATACTACCTACGAGTTACGACGCTTTGTATCAACAATTTCTGGAATCTCTCCTGACCATGTTGAGGGATTGCAAAAAATTGGCATCGAAACTGTTGCAGATTTGATCAAGCACCTTCCACTTCGTTTTGAAGAACATCATGGCGGCGTTACCATCGAAGAAGCGACAGTTATTCTTGGGGAGAATGAGAGAAGCCCAGATTTGGTCACGATCGAAGGAGAGGTAGCCGAAATCCGACCAATCCGTGGTTGGAAACGATCTAAGGCACGTGTTGAAGTCTTACTTGAAGATGAAACCGGTTCGCTCAAAATCAATTGGTTCAACCAACCGTGGATTGCAAAGAAGTTACATCCCGACATGCGAATCAGAGTCCATGGATCGCTCTCGATGTACAAAGGCAGCGTGCAAATGACAAACCCACGGTGGGAAGAGATTGATGGTGAGGAGTGCACTACAAAAGTTGAAAGTGGTTTGTGCCCTGTCTATCCCGCGAATGAACTCGTTTCATCGACTGTGATTTCAAAACTGATCAGCGAAGTACTCGATGAAGCGTTACCACAAATTGAAGATCATTTTTCCATTGAAGAACGTAAAAAACTTGCAATGCCTGAACTTCGCGAAGCGTATCGCATGGTGCACAAACCAAAAGAGCAAAATGAATCAAAAGAAGGACGACGAAGAATTGCCTACGATGAACTTTTTCTCTTACAACTTGGCGTCATGATGAAACGGCATCACAGACAAACAACGCTCCACGCTCCTTCGCTTCGGTGGGATGAAAAAGTTAAAAGTCGAATCGAAGCACGAATTCCTTTTACGCTTACTGAATCTCAACAAAAAGTAATTGGAGAAATTGCACACGATGTAACAAACACGGTACCAATGAACCGCTTGCTCCAAGGCGATGTTGGTTCTGGAAAAACGGTCGTTGCCCTGCACGCCATGCTCATGGCAGTTGTGGGCGATGCCCAAGCAGCGCTCATGGCACCCACTGAACTGCTTGCCGAACAACATTATGGAACGATAGTTGAAATGCTCGAAGGTTCTTCCGTATCGGTAGGCTTGCTCACGAGTTCACTCGGCGCAAAAGACCGCAAAACGCTGATTGAAAAGGTCAGCAATGGTGAACTTGACATTGTTGTTGGAACGCATGCTCTTCTTACAACAGATGTTGTTTTTTCCAACATCGCTGTTTCAATCGTTGACGAACAGCACCGATTTGGCGTACACCAACGCGCAACTTTGAGAAACAAAAGAGATGACGACAAAACCGTCCCACACACGCTCGTCATGACTGCAACACCAATCCCTCGTACGCTTTCACTCACAATTTTCGGCGACCTTGATGTTTCAACAATTTCAGGACTCCCCCCCGGCAGATCGCCAATCACAACTCGATTGGTGCAACCAGAAGATGTTTCAAAAGTGTATTCATTTTTCAGAGAACGCATAGACAAAGGGCAACAAGGCTATGTGGTAGTCCCACTTGTGGAAAATACTGATTCAGGAATGAAGGCGGTGTTGAGTCACGCAAAATCTTTGGAACAGGAATATTTCAATGGCAAACGAGTTGCGTTTGTACACGGCCGAATGAAAAGTGAAGAACGAGAAGAAACGATGTCTGCTTTTCGTGAAGGAAATGTTGATGTCCTTGTTGCAACAACAGTTATTGAAGTTGGTGTTGATGTTGCAAATGCAACAATGATGGTAATTGAACACGCCGACCGTTTTGGTCTTGCGCAATTGCACCAACTTCGTGGTCGAGTTGGGCGGGGCGAACTCCCAGGCGTGTGCGCGTTAATTGCCGCGCCAACAACCAACGATGCGATCGAAAGATTGAACGCAATCGTCGAAACAACTGATGGCTTTCGTATTGCAGAGAAGGATCTAGAAATTCGCGGCCCGGGCGAATTGTTTGGTGCAAAACAAAGTGGTATTGCTCCATTCAAATCAGCTCGTCTGCCGCGTGACTTAGAATTGCTTCGCATGGCTCGACGCAACGCCGTCGACTACATTCAACATGATCCCCTGCTAAAAGATGCGGAACTTCTTCGCAAACGTTTGCTAAGCAAATACGGCGAATCACTTGGGCTCGGAGATGTCGCATAATGTCAGCCAACCGAGAACTTTCTAGCATATTTCAGAAATTCGCAACAGTGTTAGAAATTAGCGGCGCAAGTGGCTTTAAAATCAATGCACACGTTAAAGTTGCACGGGTCCTTGAAGATCTTGTCGAAGACATTGCCTCAATAAAAGATCCTGAAGCACTACCGGGAGTGGGGAAAAGCAGTGCAGCAAAAATCAAAGAGTATTTGACTACTGGAGAAATCAAAGAACTTGATGAACTTCTCAATTCTATCCCCGCAGGTTTGCTCGATCTGATGCAAGTGCAAGGCCTTGGTCCAAAGACTGTGCGTCGATTGTGGCAAGAAGCAGATGTTGTTGATATTCCAACACTCAAAGCGGCTATAGCTGATGGGCGTTTAGAATCAATGCCAAGAATGGGGAAGAAAACAATTGATAATATTTCGGATTCGCTTGCGTTTCTTGAAGGTGCATCAGCGCGAAGTCGTATTGGTGATGCAATGCCAATTGCAGAATTAGTCGTTACCACACTTGAAAAAATCTCAGGAGTAAGCAAGATCGAATTCGCTGGTTCACTTCGCCGGGGCAAAGAAACCATTGGAGACATTGACATATTGGCTTCAACGATCGAACCAGAACTTCTTGCAGAGGCATTTTGCACACTAAAAGGTGTGACAAAAGTACTTGTCCGCGGTGTCACAAAATGCGCCGTTCGCCTCGATTGTGGCATGCAAGTTGATTTGAGAATTGTTGAAGAAGATGCTTTTGGTGCAGCACTGATGTATTTCACCGGAAGCAAGGAACACAACATCATGGTGCGAGAGCGCGCAATCAAACAAAACAAGCGGCTCAATGAATACGGCTTGTTTAATGCACAAGAAGCGTGTGTTGCATCTCACACTGAGCGCGCAATGTACGAAGATCTTGGGCTACCATTTATACCGCCTGAACTTCGCGAGGGAAAGCAAGAACTTACGATTGAACATACCCCTGAACTTATACAACTTGAAGACATTAAAAGTGATCTGCACGATCATACAATCGCAAGTGATGGACATCTCACCATCGTTGCACTTGCAGAAGAAGCAAAACAGCGCGGTTTTCATACCATTGCTGTCACCGATCACAGCCAATCATCTGTGCAAGCAAACGGGCTTTCCCCCGAACGACTTTTGCAACATATTTCGGATATTAAACAAGCAAATGAAGCGGTGAAAGGCATCAACATACTTGCAGGAAGTGAAGTTGATATTCACGCCGATGGCAGACTTGATTACGAAGATGAACTCCTTGCGCTCCTTGACATTGTTGTCGCTTCTCCCCACAGCGCCCTCAAGCAAGATTCAAAGAAAGCAACAGCTCGGTTACTCAAAGCAATTGAGCACCCGCTTGTCCACATCATTGGGCACCCCACTGGTCGCGTACTTGGAAAACGCCCCGGACTCGACCCAGATATGCCATCGCTTTTTGCAGCTGCAGCAGCGTGTAACACTGCCTTGGAAATCAATGCCAACAGTTGGCGCCTTGATTTGCGTGATACACATGTGCGCGGGGCAATCGATGCGGGTGCAATGATTTCGATCAACACAGATGCACACGCAGCAAATGATTTTGACCAACTTCGGTACGGGATTTTGACCGCACGCCGCGGCTGGCTCACACCCGATAAATGCATCAACTGCCTTACATTCGATGCCCTCATGGCTTGGCTCGCTCGCAGTTGCTAGAATGCAACAACTACGATGTTTGAATCACTCTCTGGAAAACTTACTGGCGCTCTAAGAAATCTTTCTGGTCGCGGAAAAATAAGCGAAAAGAACGTTCGCGACTCCATGACCGATGTCCGCAAGGCGCTCCTTGACGCTGACGTCCATGTTGATGTCGTCACGCAATTCTGCAAGGGAGTTGTCCAAGATGCGCTTGGTGCAAAAGTAACGACATCGCTGAAACCCGGCGAAGAAATGATTGGAATTGTCAATCAACGGCTTATCGATTTGATGGGCCCTGTTGAGAGTGGCATCATGCTTGTTGATCCCGGACCGACGATCATCATGATGTGTGGTCTACAAGGATCCGGCAAAACAACAACGTGCGGCAAAGTTGCTGCATACTTAAAAGCAAGAGGCAAAAAAGTTTCGCTCGTTGCAGCCGACTTGCAACGCCCTGCTGCTGTTGAACAATTACAGGTCACTGCTGAAGATGTCAATAAAAATGGCAAAGGGGTTGGAGAAGTTACGTGTTACGCAGAACCAGAAAAATGCGGCGAGTATGGAACCGCAACTGGCGTTGCGGTTGGCGTCTGCAAACGCGGTGTCAAGCACGCGCGTAAGAACAAAGTAGACGTTGTTATTCTTGATACTGCTGGTCGTTTGCATATTGACGACGAACTTATGAAGGAGCTTCGCGGTGTCGAGTCGATGACCTCGCCCCAACAGATTTTCCTCGTCGTTGATGCAATGATCGGGCAAGATGCTGTGAATGCGGCGAGTGCATTCCACTCACAACTTAAAGTCGACGGGGTCATTCTCACAAAGTTTGATTCTGACACGCGCGGTGGCGCAGCACTCTCAGTCAAAAATGTCACTGGCGTTCCGATTAAGTTCATTGGTACCGGCGAAAAGTTTGACGCGCTTGAAGAGTTCCATCCAGAGAGAATAGCGAGTCGTATCTTGGGCATGGGCGATGTTGTTTCGCTTGTTGAAAAAGCACAAGAAGAATTTTCTGAGGACGATGCAGAAAATATCGCTCAAAAAATGGCAAGCGGCACAATGACAGTGACAGATTTCATCAAACAACTGAAATCGATTCGCCGCATGGGGTCAATGAAGTCATTGCTTGGCATGCTTCCAGGTGTCGGAGCTGCAATGAAGAATGTCCAAGTAGACGACAAACAGTTTGATCGCATTGAAGCAATTGCGAATTCGATGACCAAGAAAGAGAAAAATGACATCAAACTTCTTGGCAAGGGTCGAATAAAAAGAATTGCAAAAGGTTCGGGTACAAATCCATCAGAAGTCAATCGTTTTGTCAAACAATTCGACATGATGAAGAAAATGTCGAAACAGATGGCCGGCGGTGGTCTTGGTGCCAAGATGGACGCGATGAAGGATCTCGCAGGAGGCATGGATCCAGCATCAATGGCGGGGATGTCCGGAATGCCGGGCATGACAGGACGTGGTTCCACCAAAACCAAATCCAACAAACAGCGCTTCAAACGACGCAAACGTAAATAAACTACTCCGCAGGATTGCACAATAGATAATTAACCGCGGGTGAAATAATCACTGATTGACCTGAAGTGTGTGATCCTTGCCAAAATGTACGTGATTAATTCATACCTTGGTAAAACACAATAGATAATTAACCCCGGGTGTGATGGCACAATAGATAATTAACCCGGGGGTGAAATAATCACTGATTGACCTGAAGTGTGTGATCCTTGCCAAAATGTACGTGATTAATTCATACCTTGGTAAAACACAATAGATAATTAACCCCGGGTGAAATTTTCGTTGATAAAGCAGAGACTGGCTTTCCGCGCACATGGACACGAAAAATTCACCCGCGGTTAATTATCTTCAAAGGGTAAGGGGTCTTTGGCATCACCTTGTGCCCAAGCGCGGATATTTGGCAACACCACTTCTTGCAACGTTATTTTAATACACGCTGCAACTGGAACAGCAAGCAACATCCCATACGCTCCAAGGACACTTCCACCTGCGAGAACCGCAACAAAAATGGTCACTGGGTCAAGATTCGTTGCCTTGCCAGCAATAAGTGGTGTCAAAATCCAACCATCTAATGCTTGCACAATACCGAACACAAGAGACGGCCACAGGATAATCCCCCACCACGTCATCCGACTCGCTTCGGGAACACCAAGTTGATCAAGAAACAACAAACCAACAGAAAGTGGAATGCCAACAATACCAAGAAACGGAACTGCACAAAGAATTCCGATGGCAATGCCTAACAAAATCGCATAAGGAACTCCAATGATCATCCAACCAACTGCAAGGGTCGCCCCCATGATTGCTGCAATCACAATGCGCCCACGCACAAACCCTGCAACAGCAGCATCCATTTTGGTAAGCAACGATTCGATCGTATCTCTTCCATCATCAGGAATCAAACTTCTTGCAAAAACTACAACCATCGGAAACCACAAACTAAAGAAGAAAAAGTAAAACGGAATCAATACTGCCAAGATGCCAAACCGAACGATCGACCCGAGAATTTTCAGCGCAACATCCCCCGTTTGTTTTGCAATAGTTAACAACCCGTCATTCTCTTGCGGTGCATCAGTTACCGGAACAGTGGTGCTCGCAATAATTTTTTCTTCCTTTCCAGAAGGTAAAAACGCAAGCGTTTCCTGAATATCATCCTTCATGTCTTCAGGTGCATACTTCGCAGTAACGTTTTCTAACTGCGAACGAAGTTTTCCATTTGTAACATCACCCACGAGAGAACTTGTTTGCGAAATCACCATTGGAACAGTAAGAACCAATACAAATAGAACGAACGTTGTCACAACTGTCAGCAATCCAACAATTACAGGGATTCTTCCTAAAGGAAATTTCGGATGGTTTGCTAAAAAGGAAACAAGTGGTTCAAAAAGGTACGCAAGTAACAATGCCACCAAAAGTGGAATCGTGATGTCTCGCATTGCGTACCCAAGCCAAACACCAAAGATGATTGCCAATATTAAAAAAGAATCACGCACCCATTGGATTTGCCACAGGTGGAGGCTTGAAACATCTCTTGGTTGTTGGTCGTCGCTGTTGCCACTCATGGCAATGTGCCTACTCAAAGGCTCCGATGCATTCTTTCAACTCTTGCTGATGAAATGCTTCATCAAAATCAAAGACACTACGAAAATCTTCGATCGAATCTTGGGGGCTAGTTTTCAATAACTTCATCTGTGCCATGTGGTACACAATCGCACCAAAATCATCAGTTCGATATACATCCCAGTGTCGCAATACAACTGGTGCAAGTGATCCAAAACATTCAATTGCATAATCTCGCAATCCCATGCACAACTGTTGACCAGTCACATGACGATCTAATTCATCAAAGCCGTCATCGTTTTCCTGCTCGAGGGCCACAAGGTTGGTCGTATAGCCCAATCCTCGTTCGACAAAGTCGAATGCAGCAGGTGCGTACGGTGTAGATTCCGCTACTTGTGTCCAGCCAAATTGGGTGTTAATCGTTTGGGTACTCATCTTTATTTATTCCAGTATGAATCCGCCATCATATCGGCGAAAACTGGGGCAATTGAACAATCAAGACATTTTTCTTTTAAAAAACCTGTTTTTTTGACAATAAAGGCAGAATCCACGTTGGCGGAGCAGTCGATTGCATCGCCTGATCAAATGTTGCTTCGCCTTCAGAACCCAGAAGAAGCAGCCCAGCAACGCACCCTTCCTCAAGTGTGAGCAATGTAGGATCCTCGTCCAATGCCTCTGCCCCATTGACTGTTGCCATCCTTAAGAGAAGAGAAGCATCTCTACATCCCTGCTTGTAAAGGAAACGCATCTCATCGACCACACTAATACGTTCCGGAGTGTCCAAACAAATGAGGGAATCAGTACCAAGTGCAACCGAAACCCCCCTTGCGTGCATCTCTTCGTACCTGTGATTTGTATGCCCAAAATACGCACTTGCTCTTGGACAAAACGCGACGGTAATATTTGTTTTTGCAAGTTGTTCAAGATGATGATCTTCAATGTAATTTACGTGTGCAGTAATAAGTTTACGATGTTCAAGATTTGTTACAAGCGCATCAATGGGATGGCTGTTCCATTTTTTCACTTTGTCATTCCACGCGCCTACCTTTTTCGAAAATGCAACCAAAGGGCCTTCTCCTTGCATCGTTGCTTCAAACTCTTCAGGCAGTTCCGCAAGATGTGTTGCAACTGGTTTGCCAGTTCCAAATGCTTTTCGAAACACATCGAGCCCACAAGAATATGGCGCGTGTGGCGATACACCAAACGGACTCGGTATCGAATCAATTGCATCCATTGCGGCTGTTTCACGACTGCCGAGACCAAACACTTCGACAAATGAAACACCACGTAGAACGGAAGCATGCACTTGCTTTGCAACAGCAACTGTACTTGCAATGTCACCAACCATTGCGGTTCCGCCCGCAAGTGCGAATTCAATTCCACGATCCGTTGCAGCATGCACTTCTTCTTTTGAACTCATTTTTCGAATTGGCGTAATCGTATGTTCAACCCAAGAAACGAAGGAATCTTCTGGTGGTTGGATGCCAACACCACTTAAATCCAGGTGGGAGTGGACGTTCGCAAATGGTGGAATCACCATGCCACGAACACGCGTAGGCTGAAGGTCAGTCGCGCCAATTTCTTCAGGAGAACCAGCTGCAACAACATTGTGTCCATCCAAGAGAACCGCTCCGGGCGAAGCAAGAATGCCTCGATAATCAGCAATTGTGTCACAATGGATAAGTTTACGTGTCATAGAGAGCAATTTCTTTCCCTTGCAGTGCCTACAAAGACAATCAAGGTTGATACACTGTACACCGAAGACGGGACGGAACCCGTCAAATAAGTGCAAATCAGAGGAGGATCCCACATGAGCACAACATTAACAACATCTTTAGGAATCTTGGCAATCGGCTGCGTTCTCGCAACAGGTTGTGTTCGCCAAGAACGATACGACACCAACGTAAGTGCAACCAATTCGCTCAAAGAGCAACTTGTTCGCACTGAAGCTGATTGCAACGCTGCAACAACAGCGCTTGAAACTCGCGATCGACAACTCGCCCAAGCCCAAGCCAATTTGAACGCGTTGCAAGGTCAGTACGATCTTCTCGCAGGAGAACTCGATACGATTGCAAATGCAAATGATGATTTGCTCACGCAAGTTACTGGAATCAAACTTGGTTCTTTACCAATCGAAACACAACAAAAACTTGCTGCACTCGCTGCAACATATCCAAATGATATGTGGTTCGATGCTGATACAGGCATGCTTCGTTTTGGAAGTGACTTTACATTCTCAAGCGGACAAGCACAACTTAGAAAATCTGCAGAAGAACTGATCTCCCGCGTTGCCACAATTCTTAATTCGCCAGAAGCTGCAAACTTTGAAATCGTTGTGATCGGTCACACTGATAACGTGCAACCAAAATCTTCATCCGTTCGCTATCCTACGAACTGGGAATTATCAACCGCTCGAGCTGTAAGCGTTGCAAAGGCACTCAGTTCAAACGGAACAGATCCATCACGATTCCAAGTCGCTGGCTTCGGTGAATACCGCCCACTTGTTTCAAATCGCGACGGTGGCACAAAAGAGAATCGCCGAGTTGAAATTTATCTTCAACCAACGACCGAAACCGTTTCATGGGAAACACCAGCAACAACCACTGAAACAGTGATCGTTGATATTGCTGAAGAACCAATGAAATGATGTTTCTTTGGCCCACGCGAACTCGTATGGGTCAAGTGACGCAGAATGTACGCCGGCTCCCAATAGGGAGCCGGTTTTTTCTGCTCGTTGTATTCCTCATTGCACACACGGCTGTTGCGGAGTCACTCCCCCAAGACAATCCACCATCTTATCCACTGAGGAGAGTAAATCCAACATTACACGACATCACGATATCCGTTGGTATTCCGTGGAACCAAGCATATCCTCCAATTGGTGGTGCCACCACGCCCGTTCGATGGCCAGTTATCCCGCGATCCAACTGGGCGTTTGCCGTCAATGCACAACCTCTTGTGGCAGAGCTTAAAAATGGGCAGCAATTCCTTAAGGAATCAAATGCGTGGAGACTTTGCAAACCAACGTTGCCAGCAGGTCAATGGGAATTACCAATTCCAATTGCAAAACGGTGCCATGGATCACTTACTTTTCAAGTTCGCATACGAATGAATTCATTTTCAAGCATGCTCGATGAGAATGCTGCAGCAACTATTGGATGGCAAGAAAAATGGCGTGGCGATAGTACATCTTATCTCCTTCCTTCTGATTTTATCGAATCATCAGATGAAATATTTACACAAGCGGTTCACGATGCACTTGGCGAAAATACGCATGCAATGTCTGTCCATTACACCGCCAAGACTCTCATTCGCTACTGCTTGCAAAAAATAAAAAGTGATGGACAGTATGTTGAACGATCGAGAACAAACGTTCGTGGTTTAGCGGTAAACGGAGCTGCGAAAACTGTTGAATCTGGTTCAGGAACTGCGTGCGATCTTGTGTGCGTATGCGTTGCAACCTTGCGTGCTGCAGGAATTCCTGCACGCCCAGTCATTGGGCTTACGAACAAAAATTTCATTGGGACATATACAACTGAATCGAGGTACATGGTCTGGGGGGAATATGCATTACCCGGCGCGGGCTGGGTTCCTTTCGATCCAAAACGCATGCAAGGAACGGTTGACCGCATACCCCTGAAAGATCAATGGCAAGGTCTTGGAACAATGCAGTTTCTCAACACTAGAGTCCCTATTGCATTTTCATTTGTTGTTGGTGGTGTAAAAAATGCGTACGATGCAATCGGGCCTTGGAGTTGGATTCCGATTTATAAAGATCGCCCGTTGCCTGTCCCACAGAACTTCAACTCAATCCCTTGGTACCAAACTGCAGATGAAGAAACGTATCTCCTAGTCCCCTACTCCCCCTCCACGCAACAGCTTGGTGTCGTCTCGCTTGGAACTGGAACATCTTCACCGCCGAGAGTCGAACCAAAATGATCGACGAAGGTCCAAGTCCTGAAGATATTGCACGCTTTTCTAGGGAAGATACTGGCTTTTGCCCAGATTGCGGTGAGGAAGTGTGGGATGACGCGCCAAAGTGTAAACAATGTGGGACGTGGCTATACGAGGGTGCATCAAGTCGACATCCTGCCGATGCTGCGTTTCGAAAACAATCGTTTGCGGTCATCGGTGTCATCGTTTTAATCGCATTCTTTTGGGGTCTGTGGCGCTTTTTTTAAAATTGGTTCGCCTGACTCTTCGTCAAAAGAACTGCGGGTCAAAACACAACCCGCATAATCGATACAAACGTCCGAGAGCATCGCTGTTTTTGGCATAGCCTCCTATTTTTCTCGCTAATCATTGGACAAACACTCAAGTTGGTGCATCATGAGTGTGTGACAACCAAGTCTCAAGAAAACATAAAACGAGAGAAAAGAGAAAGACTATGAACGAGAGAAATATAGAAGAGAGAATGTGCCGCCTCATTGAGAAGTTGCAAACTCTACCAAGAGAACACCGAGAGTCGCTTGAAGAACTCTGCAGAAACGAAGATGAAGAACGCTCAAGCGTTGAAGAGTCCGTTGCAAAATTGCAGAACTCACTTGACTACCTTCGCCTAAGCGTGAAGTACATGGTGTTCGACCTTGAAGCAACACGCCGAGAGAACGTGTATCTTCGAAAATTGGTAGAGCAAATCCGTCGTGATAGTTCACGGAGAAATGACATCGACGGACCTGATGAGTTCTACGGCGGCAACGGAGCAGATTGAGAGTAGTCACTTTATAGTGACGCAACACGCAACGCAGCGTCTGGTGCTTCTTGCATCAGGCGCTTTGCTGTTTTTGGGTCGTCACGCATTTCGGAAAGAAGCGTAGACAAGTGCGAATCTCGATCTCGAACCCATCGCTTAAAATACTCTTCGAGTTGACCGCGATTAAAACGTGTGAGCGGATCATCCATCCCTGTCTGAACAATTGCCCACTCCATCAAGCCTCGTCCGCTCATATCGTACTTATACAAATCTAGTGTTCTTTTCAGGCGATATTCCGGAGTGTTAAATTTGTCACGACATGCCATCGGAATGGCAAGCATGATTTCGAGGAGTTTCTTTTCCACGGCTTGGTTCAAACCGGATCGCTCAAGATCTTCTACCTCTGCAATAGCGGGTCTTTCTAAATACCGATCTCCCGGAACAGTATGCTCGCTCTGCATAGGAGTGAGTGGAAGCGCATTTCCCGCAAACACTTTAAGCCCCGCGTTGGCAAAGCGAACGGTTACTCTCGGCGCAGGCTTGCCACCAACCACGGTGTTTTCCACCTTGATGACAGCTCCACTGCCCCACTCTGGGTGCAGTTCGTGTGTAACACGATCGCCAAATGCAATAGTTTCAGTCATAATAAATTCAAATTCTCTCAAAAATATATCTATGGTTTACATTGAGATGCAAAGCCTTCGATTCGTTGATATAAACACGCCCCCTACGAGCCTGAATTATAGCATAAAAATTCATAATTTCCAATATAAAAACTAACCGGGGGTGAATTAATCGCCTCGGAGTGCCCCGTTTTACACTTACGCATAGTGCGATTATTTCACCCTCGGTTAGTTTTTTCGATTAATGAACCCCGGGTTAACTTTTTGTGGTGGAAACTAACCGGGGGTGAATTAATCGCCTCGGAGTGCCCCGTTTTACACTTACGCATAGTGCGATTATTTCACCCTAATGCGACACTGAGGGTGTGAGCGAGCACAGCAAAAGTTCGAATGGAGCCTACACGATTCCTTGTGCAACCATCGCATCTGCAACTTTGACAAAGCCGGCTATGTTTGATCCATCAACATAGTTCCCTTCGCAGCCGAATTCTTTGGATGCACCAATACATTGCGAATGGATATCACACATAATTTGTTTCAACTTTGCATCAACTTGCTCTCTCGTCCAGTACAACCGCTGGCTTGCTTGCGCCATCTCTAATCCAGAAACTGCAACCCCACCCGCATTCGCTGCTTTTGCAGGGCCGTACAAAATGCCTGCATCAACAAATGTTTGTTGCGCCTCAATTGTACTAGGCATGTTCGCCCCTTCGCTGACAAGCTCCACGCCACCTGCGAGCAAATTCTTTGCATCGACGCCATTGATTTCATTTTGCGTTGCTGAGGGGAATGCACAATCTGCTGGGACTGCCCAAAGTGGGTTGTGATCGAGGGAATCATCGCGAGCGTGAAACTCTGCATTTGTAAATTGTTCGACATACTCGCTAATTCGGCCACGGCGATTATTTTTCAGATCCATCACCCATGCAAGCTTTTCTGCATCGATGCCATCGCCATCATAAATCCATCCACCGCTGTCGGAAAGTGTTACTGCTTTGCCGCCAAGTTCAGTTACTTTTTCTACTGTGTACTGGGCAACGTTGCCAGATCCTGAAACCAAGCATGTTTTTCCATCAAAAGTTTCGCCTCGGGTTGCGTACATTTCAGCTCCAAAGTACACAACGCCGTACCCAGTTGCTTCAGGACGGATCAAACTGCCGCCCCACTCAAGACCGCGACCAGTAAGAACTCCGACAAACGTATTCGTCAATTTTTTGTATTCCCCAAACATGTAGCCAATTTCTCGGCCACCTACACCAATATCTCCCGCAGGAATATCCGTATCTGGTCCAATGTGCCTAAACAACTCAGACATAAATGATTGGCAAAAACGCATCACTTCACCGTCACTTCTTCCTTTTGGATTAAAATCCGCACCACCTTTACCGCCGCCCATGGGCAACGTGGTTAAACTATTTTTAAATACTTGTTCAAAACCAAGAAACTTCAATATCGATAAGTTCACGCTTGGATGAAAGCGAAGCCCACCTTTATAAGGACCAATCGCACTATTGAATTCAACACGATACCCACGATTGACTTCTACTTCACCAGCATCATTCACCCATGGAACACGAAACTGAAATGCACGTTCCGGCTCAACGATCCTTTGCAGGATATTGCCTGAAACATATTGTGGACGGCTCTCCATCACGCCTTCGAGTGAAGATACGACTTCGTGCACAGCTTGCAAAAATTCTGGTTCGTGTGGATTCCGAGCAGTTACGCTGCCCATAAAATCTTGAACAAATTGGCTATCGGCGCCTGTTTCAGTGCAACATTGGGTGGTAGTCATTCAAGGTCTCCTTTACGTTGAATCGATACATGGTACCCTGAGCAGATACCAAATGGAACACCCTTCTAAATCTAATCTCCCTCCCCAAGAACTCCTGCCACTGAGAGAAAAAATTGACGGAATTGACCATCAAATTCTCGACTTGCTTCGCCAGAGGAACGAGATCGTTACTGAAGTCGCTGCAATCAAGCAGCAAACTGGTTTTGGTATCAGGGATTTCGTACGTGAAAAAGAGCTCCTTGAAGATCGTGGTAACCGCGCAGAACAAAAAGGGCTACGAAGTGAAGTCATTGAAAGTCTCTTTCGCGTCATCTTGTGGGCAAGTAGGGATCGCCAAGCATCTCTAGGTGCAGAGGCTCCCCAAGTAACTGCCTCAAAAACCGTGGCGATTATTGGCGGAAATGGAGGCATGGGGAAGGTCATGTCCCGATTATTTTCAGAAGCTGAAAATAAAATCATAGTTGCCGACCTTGACACAACAATCACAAATATAGAAGCCGTTTCAAATGCGGATGTCATCGTAATTGCAGTGCCTATTGAAAAAACCATCGAAGTCATCCAAGAGGTAGGCCCTCATTGCAAAGCTGGCTCTCTTCTGATGGATGTGACCTCTACAAAATCTAAGCCCGTCCTAGCAATGTGTGAATGTTCAAAAGGAACAAGTGTCATTGGAACGCACCCCCTCTTCGGTCCTTCGGTGCATTCACTTCAAGGGCAAAGAATAGCGCTTGTTTGCGAGCGAGATGAATATGGCTGGGATGCATGGCTCACGACAATTCTTCATGGTCGTGGATTCTCAATTTTACACACAAGTGCGAAAGAACATGACAAAGCAATGAGCGTCGTGCAAGTACTCACACATCAGGCAACCGAAGTGCTTGGTCGAACAATCCAAAAACTTGGCGTTGACATTCACAAAACACTCGAGTTCACTTCCCCCATTTACTTAATCGACTTACTCATGGCTGCAAGACATTTTGCACAATCCTCTGATCTTTACGCTTCAATTCAAATGAACAATCCAGAAACTGAACATGTATTGAACACACTTCGAGATGCCGGAGAAGAATTGCGAGAGATCGTGTTAGATCAAGACCGCGAAAAGTTTACAAAACTGTTTGCTGAAGTGCACGAACACTTCGGAAATTTCTCCGAGCAAGCACTTGAACAATCAAGTTTCCTCATTGACCGTTTGGTAGAGCGAGGCTAACTACTCTACGCAACAGAGTGTCGTACCTGCATCGCAGTGTGCAGTCTTCACTAACTTTCCCACAAGTGAATCCGCATCCCAATTGACGTGCACCTTCACTTGGTGCGTAGTGCCAGCAGCATCTTCAATCTCTGCAGTAGCAACTTGCGTTGCATTCAGATCGACCGATAAAGTTGCCTCAGCAGTTTGCGAAGGCCAGTTCAGGGCAAGGAGGCGTCCATTGATAGAAAGTGAATCTGTCATTGTGGCAGTGTACCTATTTCTGTAAAATAGTGACGCTACTGTAGTGAACCAAAACTACAATCACGCGTATTACCCCTCATGACCACATTACATAACTCTCAGGACACTTTTTCGAACATGACAAACAAAACGCATAGCGATATCCAAAAAATTAGTGAAGAGGTGCAACAAGCAAGTGCACCCTTTGGAAAACTTCGAAGCGCCATGCACGAAGTGATCGTTGGACAAGACGAACTACTCCACCGGATGTTTATTGGGCTGCTTGCAAATGGACACATTCTTATTGAAGGCGTACCGGGGCTTGCAAAAACGCTTGCTGTCTCTTCTCTTGCAAAAGGAATCAATACTTCTTTTCAACGGTTGCAATTCACACCAGACCTTCTCCCAGCTGACCTCACTGGTACTTTGATGTACCGCCAAGACAAGGGCGAGTTTGTTGTCAATAAAGGCCCGATTTTTTCAAGCATTATTCTTGCTGATGAAATCAACCGTGCGCCTGCAAAAGTACAGTCTGCCCTGCTCGAAGCAATGCAAGAGAGACAAGTCACGATTGGAACAGAAACTTTTCCCTTGCCAGATCCCTTCCTTGTTCTTGCAACAATGAATCCCATCGAGCAAGAAGGAACATATCCACTTCCAGAAGCACAAGTTGATCGGTTTATGCTCAAAGTTATTGTTGAATATCCAACCAAATCAGAAGAACTTCAAATTTTGCAACGAATGGCAACAACCAAGCAAACAACATCCGTTGATTGTGTCATGCAATCGGAATCAATCGCTTCTGCACGAAACCTCGTCGATCAGATTTACGTAGATGACAAAATTGCGCAGTACATTGTTGAACTCATTCAAACTTCACGAACCCCAGAAGTAGTTTCAGAAGAACTCGCGGAATTTGTTGAATACGGAGCGTCCCCACGAGCAACTCTCGCTCTCACTTTGTGTGCAAAAGCGAATGCGTTCCTAGATGGCCGTGGGTACGTTGTGCCACAGGATGTAAAGGATCTCGCACATGATGTACTTCGCCACCGCATTGCAACAACGTACGAAGCTGAAGCCGAAGGTAAAACCTCTGATGATGTCGTAACAGCAATATTGGACTTTGTACCAGTCCCATAGGAGTAATGACATGATTCCCCAAGATCTACTTAAAAAGGTCAGGCGAATCGAGCTTCGGACCTCTCGCTTGGTCGATGACGTATTCGCTGGCAGTTTCCACTCTGCGTTTAAGGGACGTGGCATGGAGTTTGAAGAAGTTCGCCAATATCAAATTGGCGATGATGTTCGCACCATCGACTGGAATGTATCAGCTCGATTCGGTGTACCCTTTGTCAAACTTTACAGAGAAGAACGCGAACTTACGGTCATGCTTCTTGTTGATGTAAGTGCTTCGCAACATTTTGGAACACACGAACAGTTCAAAGATGAACTCGTTGCGGAAATATGTGCAACACTTGCCATTTCCGCAATTCGCAACAATGACAAGGTTGGTTTGATCTGCTTTACAGATCAAATTGAAACGTACATCCCACCACGAAAGGGTAGCAAACATGTGTTGCGAGTGATTCGAGAACTACTCGCTATAAAGCCAGAAGGCCGTGGCACAGATCTTGGCAACGCACTTGAATTTCTTGGAAAAATTCAGAAGAAACGCTCCATTGTTTTTCTTGTTTCAGACATGCAAGATAGAGAATGGCAAAAACCATTGCAAATTGCAAACCGCCGACACGATGTTGTCGTTGTAAACATAGAAGATGTTGCTGAATCAACCTTGCCAAACGTTGGTCTCATTCGGATTGAGGACCCTGAAAGTGGAAATACAAAAGTGATTGACACTTCAAGCAACCGCGTCCGCAAAGCGTGGAAACAACTTGCAACAGAACGACAAATAGCAATTGAACAAACGCTTCGACGGTGCAAAGTCGATCAAATACAAATCAAAACTGGCGAACCTTTTACCGCTGCATTACGCCAATTCTTTGGACGACGAAAGGGGCGGCGCAGAGCATGAATTTTATTCTTACACTGTTGATAAGTATTTCATCTGTCTCTGTCCAAGCAGTTGGCGACCCGCTGCGCATCGAACAAGACGGTGTGACAATCACTGTGACGTATGAGCCTACGCAGTGCACTGTTGGGGATCTCATCAACGTCCACGTTCATGCACAGACAGATGGAACAAAGCAATTAACACTCGATGATGAACATGCATTTGGTTCGTTCAATGTGGTGGGCTCGCAACATGTCCTCGACATTCCCACTGCATCAGGGCGAGAATGGGACTGGTCAGTGCAATTAGATACCTTCGATGCCTCCGCAACAGAAATTTCAGGAATAACACTCAGTTGGAGCGATGTGCACAACAACTCGGGTTCAATTTCAATTGGCCCACTTCCAATTGAAATCAAAAGTGTTGCGGGCGCTTCTCTCGAAGAGATGTCTCTTCGAGACATCAAGCCGCCACTTCCACTACTTACAAAAAGTTGGTGGTTCGTCGCTGTACTTGTTGGCATGGGATTCCTCATCCTTTTCATTGCAGCGAGATTCCTTCGAAAAAAACAAATACCAATTTCTTCGCATGCGCAAGCAATGTTAGATTTGCAATCCCTTCGAGAAGCAAACCTCGACGTGCTCCCCTTTTACACTGAACTCAGTGACATCGTGCGAAAATATCTCGAGGGACGGTTCAACATCAAAGCAACTGGTCAAACAACTCGGGAGTTCCTTGTTGCATCTAAAAATAGCCCACACCTCGAAGGCAGCGACAGGCAAGCACTTTCTGCATTTCTTGTTTCAGCAGATCTCGTGAAGTTCGCGCGGCTTGAACCTTCGCATGACGTATGCGACAAAGCGATCACACAAGCGGAACAGTTTGTTTCGACAACCGCACCCGCTCCCAGCGAAGAAACAATGGAGGTCGCAGCATGACATTCCAAAATCCTTCTGTGTGGCTACTCATTCTTCTGTTTGTTCTACCACTTTTGTGGTGGCGATGGCGCACTCGTACATACAAAACTGGCATTACCTACACCACGCCCGTTGCGCTTGATTTATTGCCACACACATTTCGAACAAGAACATTATGGATCCCAACACTCATTCGAACATTAGCAATTGTTGTCTTAATCGTATGCATTGCGCGCCCACAAAAACGTTTTGAAAAAACTCAACAAGCAGCAGACGGCGTAGCGATAGAACTTGTCGTCGACCGTTCTTCAAGTATGAATGCACATGACTTTACTATTGATGGCAGAGCAGTTGACAGACTCACCGCGGTACGCCGCGTTGCTGGCGACTTCATCAAAGGCATGGGATCCCTTGATGGTCGATCTGGCGATTTGATTGGACTTGTTACGTTTGCTGGCTTTGCAGACAGCAATTGCCCAATGACCTTTGACCATGATTTTCTTGTTTCAGATGTATTACAGAGCATCGAAATCGTAACGGAACGATCCGAGGATGGCACTGCAATTGGCGATGCCCTCGCACTTGCAGTTGAGCGACTCTCTTCACTTGATGAACGTGTGAAATCTGAATCAGGGGACACCATCGAAAGCAAAGTTATCATTCTCCTGACCGATGGCGAAAATAATCAGGGCGATATCGAACCGCAAACGGCTGCAGATATGGCCGCTGCCATGGACATCACTGTCTACACGATTGGCGCTGGAACCAATGGCGTAGCGCCCTACCCAACAACAGATGTGTTTGGTAGAACGTACATGCAAAACCGACCCGTAGTCATTGATGAAGAAACGTTACAAGCAATTGCGACGACCACTGGCGGAAAATATTTCAGAGCTACGAACACTGAATCACTTGAAGAAATTTATACAGCGATCGACGAAATGGAACGCACAGAAATCACGCAACGCACGTATGTGAATCATGTAGACATGGCAGTGCAAAGCGTACATCTCGCTGGCTTTACAATCCCCCCACTTTTGCTTGTTGCATTTGGGTTAATGATTGCAGATGCACTTCTTCGTTCTACGATGTATAGGGTCCTTGACTGATGGATATGCAATTCAACAATCCAAGCAACAGTTTGTTTTTCTGGGCTGTAGTATTGCTGCTTACAATTTTAATCGTTGGTTTTTTTCGGCGATCATTGCTACTCAAAAGAATCGCAACACCTCGACTAATCTCACGCTTAACAGATCAAAGTTCAAACGCGAGACGAAAATTCAGAATTGCAATGATCATCGCCGCTGCAACATTGCTTTGCATTTCTCTTTTAGACCCTCGCTGGGGAACAAAATACAAAGAAGTAGAACAACAAGGTATTGACACATTTTTTGTCCTTGATGTTTCACGATCAATGCTTGCAGAAGATGTAAAACCAAGCCGACTTGCAAGATCAACAACAGCCATCGAAGATGTTCTCGATGTCATGGGAAGCGATCGTGCAGGACTTATTACTGTCGCTGGCGATGCTGCACTTACCATTCCACTCACTCTTGATTATGGATCACTTCGTCTTGCACTAGACGATATCTCCCCCCGTAGCGTAAACAGAGGCGGCACGATGATTGGTGATGGCATCAGACTTGCCACAGAAAGTTTTACTGACGAAGTGCGAGACCACAAGGCAATCGTTGTGCTCACCGATGGTGAAGACATGGGTAGTTTTCCTGTCGAAGCAGCATCCGCAGCGGCAGAACTTGGAATACGGGTCTACACCGTTGGTATTGGGGATTCCACAACCGGTGCACGCATTCCTACTACGACATACGGGCAACCAGCGTACATCGTGCACAAAGGCAAAGAAGTCTGGTCAATCATGAACCCAGATGAACTCATCAATGTCGCAAATGCGGGCAACGGCGCATTTGTTCCTGCAGGAACTGCAAACCTTGACCTTGCTTCCATCTACGCGAAACGAATTGCTTCTGATTCAGGCAGAAGTTTTGACAGTGTAAAACTTGAACAGTACATTCCCCGATTTCAATGGTTTGCAATTCCAGCGTTCCTAATTCTCTTAGGCGACTCTTGGATGAGTCTTCGTCCAAATTCCAAAAAAGAACATAACTTGTTTGAGGCTACTTCATGATAAGCATGACAACTTTATTGATGTGTATACTCTCCACCGCTTCCCCTCATGAAATGTTGGAATCTGCCCAAACTCATATTGCTGCTGAACAATGGGTTGAAGCAGCAGAAACTCTTGATGCGCTCGTTGCTACAACTGAGAATCCTGCTCCAGCAATCAATTATGATCGAGGCATTGCACATTATCAACTTGAACAATACGAAAAATCTGCAAAAGCATTTGAAGATGCAATGGCAAGTACTGATGATCCAACACTTGCATCGTACTGTGCGTATAACTTTGGAAATGCTATCTACCAAGCAACGTTGCGTGATTTAGACGGCACTACAAACGAAAATGGTCAAGAAGAAGCAATCATTGCATTAGAAGTTGCCAAGGAGCAACTCTCTAATACTATCGATAGTTACCGACGAGCAATTGCAAAAAACGCGGATGACGTGGACGCACGCGCAAATGGGGAACTTGCTTGGAAAATGTTGCAACTACTCGATGAAATGCAAGAAGAAATGAAGCAACAACAAAAGCAACAGCAAGACGATCAAAACCAAGAACAACAACAGGACGATGAGTCTGCAGAAGAACAAGCTGACAATCAAGAAAATAGTGAACAAGGCGATTCTCAAAAAGAAAAGCAAGAACAACAAGATGGCCAGCAGTCTGATTCAGAAGATCAGGAATCTTCTGAAAATCAACAGGGTGAAGAAAACAAGGATCAAAAACAAAAAGATTCAGAACCTTCCGACCAGAAAAAAGAAGGCGAGCAGTCTGATGCGCAACAAGAAAAACAAGACAAACAAGAAAACGCTCAACCTTCAGAAGAACAAAACAAAGGGCAAGATGAACAACCTTCTGAGCCAAATCAAACAGAGGCAGACCAAAGCGCCAACTCCGAACAACCCAACCCTACAGAGGAAACAAGCGAACAAGAAAAACCTGACATTGCAGACGGCGAGCTTGAAGCAGCCAACGAAGCAGGAAAGCAAGAAGCTGTAGAGCAACAGGACGTCAAAGAAGAAGGCGAGCGGCTCTCTAGAAGTGAAGCGTCAAGGTTGTTGCAACTGATTCGAGACAAAGAAAAGCAACGCCGTAGATTGCTTGCTGCAAGAAAGGCTGCTCGCAGAGTTCCCGTGCAAAAAGATTGGTAAACAAAAGATGTCTATAGTTCGAACTTTCATTTATATTCTATTCCTTGCATCGCCTACTTTTGCGCAGCAAGTGTATGTCCAAATGCCGCCATCAACTGGGTATGTAAATGTCCCGATGAATCTTGTCGTTGTGTATGAAAATATCGAATCGCCACTAAGCCCCTCCATTCCTGAAATCGATGGTTTCACAATTGACCGCATCCCAAACGAGCAGAGATCTACTCAAACAACAATTATTAATGGGAAAATGACACGTACTGCAAAACGTATTTTCACTTTTGTACTTACTCCAAAAGAAACGGGCGTTTTTACAATCCCTGTGCTCACTTTCAAAGTGGGTGACAGAGGGTTCCAATCATCACCTCAAACAATTACGATTCAAGATCCGCCTACGGGAGGTGCGCTCGAGTTAGAAATCAGTGGAACAAACGGCGACGTGTATATTGGTCAACCTATTGATCTTACGCTCAAAATATTTATCGAACAGTTTACCGATCCAAACCTTGGCGTGACATTGAATGCGCAAGCTATGGTTTCACTACTAGATCGTAATCTAGGAATTTTCACAAAGTCTTTTGAAGAACAACAGTATCAACTTCGTCAGATACAAGGCAAAACGGATGCTGGGATTCCTACTACGTTTTATGAAGTGAGCATACACACTACAGTTTGGCCTGAAACGTCAGGCCCCTTCATATTGGAACCTGTGTCGATCCTTATGAACTACCCATTGGCACTTCAAAAAGCGCGAGGCATTGGTTTTTTCCGTGGCGATTCCTACAATGTAACGCAATCTCATCTCATCGCTGCCCATGGTGAAATGCCAACGATTAATGTACTTACGCCACCCTCAAAAGATCAACCAATGTGGTACAGCGGCGCTGTTGGGAACTACGATTTTCGTGTAATCGCTGATCCAACCCATGTCAAAGTTGGCGAGCCAATTACATTAACGATGCGAATTACTGACCGCACGAATGGCCCAATCAATCTTGACTTTCTTTCTGCGCCGCATCTTGATCGAGTGCCGGCGCTTACAGACCACTTCCGAGTTCCAGACACACCACTTGGCGGAATCGCAGAAGGACGAACAAAGACATTTACGCAATCAATTCGACCTCGAAGTGAAGGTGTCACTGAAATTCCACCGCTGCCGATGAGTTGGTACGACCCTATCTCAGACACGTATCAAACTGTCTGGACAAAACCAATCACGATTTCAGTAGAAGCTGTTGCTACTGTTTCGGCAAGTGATCTTGTTGGCGACATTGCAAGAACAACTCAGGCGACTCCACTTACTGAAGTAGATGGTGGCATTCTTGCGAATTACACTGGCGAAGATCTTCTCAAATCCCAGCGCATCACACTTTCGCCTCTTTTGATTGGGGCGATTGCACTTCCACCAACACTATTGGCAAGTATCTTCTTCATACTTGCGTATAGAAAGCGTTCACAAAAATCTTTACGCTCGACAAAAGGCAGGATCAAACATGCCACTTATTCCATCCGCCTTGCAAAATCGCTTGTTGGTGAAGAACAAGTGCAATCGCTTTCAACTGCATTGAGAGAATTACAAAATGTAAAAGCAGGTAGCGATGTTTCGAAGGATATCGACACCCTGCTTTCGCGTTGTGATGCAATGCAGTTTGGTGGGTGTAATGATGATACGTTGGCAAAAGATGCAGAAACATTGGTGGAGTCAATTCTATGAACATCCTCACACTATTCACACTGTGCATTCTCTCATCGGTGCAGTTAACCAATGAACAACAAGTTGCCGTCTTGCAGGAAGCACAGCTTGCATACGACACAGGCGTTTCATTGCAAACTGCTGACCCAGTTGCTGCAAAAGAATCATTCCGTCGTTCAGCAGAACGATTTCAAATTCTCGTTGCAGATGGAATAGAAAATGGGCTGCTCTTGTATGATCTTGGCAATGCACATGTGCAAGAGGGACAAATTGGCGAGGCAATTGCAGCGTACCGAGCTGCGGATCGCTACATTCCATCCAACGGACGGTTGCAGGCAAACTTGGTGCATGCACGATCTCTTGTGAACAACCCTGTAAAAAACACCTCGAAAAAAAGTACCTTGGAACAGCTCGCGTTTTGGCATGATTCTCTTCCTGCAAGTGTTCGGCTCGGGATTAGTATTGTTTGTTGGTTCGCATTCTGGGGATTGCTGAGCGTTCGCATGTTTACACATATTCCGGGATTTAAAACCGCTACAATTTTTCTTGGTTTGTTTTCTGCTGCGCTGGGCGTAAGTATCGGTGTTGACTTGGTTGAACAGCAAACTTCACATGGCGTCATTGTGTTTGATGAAGCGATAGTCCGTAAGGGAAATGGTGTGAACTACGCCCCGCTCTTCAATGAAGCAATCTCTGAAGGTGTTGAATTCGAAATCATCGAAAAACGTCCTGATTGGTTGCACATTCTTTTACCAAATGGGTCCAAGGGCTGGGTTAAGGAAGAGTCAGCACAGGTAATCTGAAGGAAGTGACTACCTGCGGTGAGTTTCTTAGACCGCGGGTGAATTAATCGCACTAGTGTGATTTAGATCATCACGCTTTGCGATATCAGCGATTATTTCACCCGGGGTCAGTTTCCTGCTACCTTCAAGATAAACTCACCTCCGGTGAGTTTCTTAGACCGCGGGTGAATTAATCGCATCATTTCGCGTTATCTAATCTTAGGTGTACTATTTGCGATTATTTCACCCGGGGTCAGTTTCCTGCCATCTTCAAGAAAAACTCACCCCCGGTGAGTTTACTAGAACGCGACGACGTGACAGGCAGCAAGTGGATTACGAATGCCGCTATCACGGATGAAGTCCCGCGGTCTAAAAAACGACCCGTCTTTCGACGGGTCGTTCTTGCGTGAGGGGTCTCCTCTCTCTAGGTTTCCCGATCCTTGCTTAGCAAGGACCCCACGCATTTATCAACATGAGCAGGTCATCTACGCCAATAGTTCCATCGCCATCAAGGTCGAAGAACATATCGTTGGTTCCCCACGCGGAGATGAATGCCAACAAGTCATCAACATCAACAGCACCACTGTCATCAAAGTCACCTTCGCACGCTGTTGGGCATGCTGGGTTTTCACTTCCTGGCGTATCGACTGCTGCTGGATCAGCTGGATCATACGTACCCATCGCAAAGTTTCCACAAGCACTGGTATATCGGTATACGTGTGCTGGCGCGTAGCCATCTGCTGTTGGACCAATCTCTTCATCCATTAAGTAGGTGAATTCACCACCTGTTGGATCAGCAATGATTCGAACACCATCAACAGTATCAGTCCACGGAGCATAATCAACAACACCATCATCATCGGTGTCTATATCATCACCTACCGAACCATAAAAGTTCATGACAAGCACGTGTGTTACGTTATCATTATTTTCAAAACTCAAATTCACAATCGCATCTGTCACAACACCGAGGGTATCTGCATCTTCTGCGAGTAACAACGTTCCATTAATCAAGGATAAGCCAGTCAAATCTGTTGCGTTTTCAATAACACCTGATCCGCCTGTACCGTCACCGATTACGATGTACCACAAGCCATTGAGCATAAGGTTTCCATCTCCTCGTATTTCTGCATACTCGTCATCGTCGGCACCAGGCTGATCGGTTCGAATTTCTTGCAACTGCACTTGTATCGAAGGATATTCACATTCATCTGGCAAACCGTTTTGGTTGTCATCATGCAACGTGCCATCTGCAAGATCGCATTCATCTGGAATATTGTTGTTGTTGCAATCATCAAAAGATTCGCAGGCATCAGGAACACCGTTGCCATTGCAATCGACATCATTGTCACAAACATCGCCAATGCCATCGCCGTCACAATCTTCTTGACCTGGATTCGCTATGTTTGGACAGTTATCTACGTCATCTTCCCAACCATCGCCGTCTGCGTCTGGACCAGCAGCGTCTAACACAACGATATCGCCCACCATGCCCATGGCACAGTGTGGAATACAGAAGTAAGGAATATTTGCAGGTGCATCACTTGGAACAGTCCATGTAAACACAGGCGTTCCACTATCGACATTGGCATCAAACATGCCATCTGCCATACATTTTTCACCTGATGTGACTGTGTGTGGGTACCCGCCTACATACTCCCAACTAATAACATCACCGACCATCACTTCAATGATTGCAGGCGAGAATGAAACACCGTCAAGTGCAACAACATGATCGGGTCCACCACCAGTGTCGTCGTGAACGTACGTGCCAATTGGAATCACATTAGCACACGTGTCATTTGTTGAACAACCGTCAAGTGCATCTGGACCACTAAACACAAAGTTCGCATCAGACCAAACGCCACCGTTTGGTTGCGTCCCATTTACTCGATATGCAAAACCATCTATGTATTCCCATGGTTGACCAGTACCGTCCGTATTTATATCGCCTAAGACATCAATCACTGCACCCGCTTGAAAAAGTTCAATCGCATCATCGCCATTCACTCCCATAGAACTACTTACATAGTTTGGTGAGAATCCAAAGTAATCAAGAAATGACGTGTCGTTACTTGACACATAAATAAACGAACCTGCAAGCGCTGCTTCTGCTGGGAACGTAAACTCTTCACCATCAGTACCACCACCATTATTCGCTGAACCTAAAC
>JACNLW010000112.1 GCA_014381305.1 Planctomycetota bacterium | reverse complement strand
GCCAAGCGAAGGCGTGCGTCGGCGCACGGGCAGACTCTAAACATATAGCAAGAACAAAGCCCGCCACGAGCAGTAGAAAAACACCGTGTTTTTTATTCTGTACACTCGGGGGCTGTGGCTCCACTGCCATGATTTCATCATACTGTTATTCTGTACAATTCACTGTATGTTTGGCTCGTCAAAGTACGATACAACAATCAAGGAACAAATAACATGAATGATCGACTAGATAAACTTGAACAAGAACTCACTGCAATGAAGCGCTCGACACGAAGATGGAGAAGCGCAACTGCGTTCTTACTCGTTGGAGCAGGCTTATTTGCTGCCGATGCAGTTGGTCCAACTGTGATCGACCATTTAGTCGTTCGAAAACTTGATGTGATAACTGATGATGGGCAGTCAGTATTGTCACTTGCGCAGACTGATACGGGTGGTCAAATTGATCTGTACGCTGGCGACGGAACAAATCTGCTTCGCTTGGGAACAAATGAAAGCGGCGGCGATATGGCACTCTGGAATCGAAACGGAACAAGCGTTGCTGGGATGTGGTCAAGTGATGATGGCGGTGTTTTTTCACTTTGGGATGAAAATGGGTTGGAAAACGCACGTGTTTCTTCAGGTGCATTGTCTTTAAGTTCGTCTCTTTCAGTGAACAATAGTTCTGGTGTGCCTGTATTTGCTGTTGCAAGTGATGACTCGGGTGATGGGCGTATGCAAGTTGTTGATCACGATGGAAACCTAGTCTTTGATGTACGAACAATTCCGGGTGTTGGTGGCGCGCTCCTGCTTAAAACCGTTGAAGGAAAACGTGTTGTGATGCTTGCGGCAACGAGTGAAGGCGGGAGTCTGAATTTAATGAATGCACGCGGTGTCCCAGTTGTGCTTGCGTCAACTTCGGATAATTATGGTGGTGCAATTTCGATTGCGAATGAGCGTGGCATGAATGTAATCACTGTAAAGGCTGATAGCGAACATCGCGGTGCTTTAGATATCAATGATGCGGATGGTAATGGCACACGGCGAATCCGACCACTTCGTGGTTACTCGCCGTAATTTTCTTTGATTTCGACTGTTCCGTCGTCTGATTCAATGGCAACTTCAAGTTCAACCAACGCTGCGAGTGCAGCCATTTGTTCTGCTTGTTTTTTCGATGCTGCCCAGCGAGATCCGAAGCGGCGGCCGTTGAGATCGACAGTCACTTCAAAACACTTTGCGTGATCTGGGCCTTTTTCATCGAGGACCACGTATATGGGAGCAACGCCTTGGCTTTTTTGTCCAAATTGCTGCAAAATAGATTTGTAATTTTCTTGATGGGTAGATTGGGCGGCGGATTCGATCCTTTCGCTCATCGTTTGAAGAACAAATATTTTTGCTTTATCGAAGCCACCATCAAGGTAAATCGCTCCGATGAGTGCTTCAAATGCTGCGCCGGTGACTGAACTAGGAATTTGTTTTTGCGTGTTCATTCCCTTGCCAACGCGAAGGACGCGGGCAATTTCCAATTCATCGGCGACTTCAGAACAGACTTTTCTGCTCACAACTGAGGATTTGACCTTAGTCATGTCACCTTCTTCGAATTCTGGAAAACGGTCGTAAGTTTCGCTACAAACGACAAATCCGAGGACTGCATCGCCGAGAAATTCGAGGCGTTCGTTTGACTCGCTTCGCTGATCAACGGCTGAGGAATGGGATAGCGCTTGCTCAAGAAGAGCGGGGTCTTTGAATTTGTAGCCGGCAATCGACTCTGCTGCGTCAGTCCAATCTGTATCCATAGGTGGTCTAGTGGCATTCTATCGCCCTTTGCTTGGCAATTGGTTGAATGTACTTGCTAGTACTCGCGATGTAGGCTATATTACGCGGCTCGACTAAAGGATTTACCCAATGGCTATTCATTACCCAAGACGTACAAGTAAGGTTAAACGAGCTCGCTCTATCGGATTTCGTGCTCGGATGAAAACCAAAAATGGTCGCAAGATCATTTCACGCCAACGCCGTATTGGGCGTAAAGTCAGCTAATCCCATTTTTTAAGTATACCCAAGGCTCGCCTCCGGCGAGCCTTTTTTTTTACCCCATTTAATTGACTCCGAGTCAATTAAATTTTAAATGAATTAATTGACTCGGAGTTAATTATTACATTTTTGAAAAAAATGACTCGGAGTCAATTTTTTTGCACGCCTTTTGGCGTCATTTGCAAGAATTTTCAAATTTGCCCTGATAATAGATGCATGACGAAACCAAGACCTAATTATTCAAACCAAGTTGTACACGCAATGAATCGAAGAGTTGATCGGCAAACGTTGTTCTACTCAGATAATGATTACAAGGACTTTATCGATATTTTCGAAGATGCAGTGTATAGATTTGACATGCGCGTATTAGAGTGGGTACTCATGCCAAACCACTGGCATATGCTTCTCTGGCCAGAACGAGACAAGCAATTATCCTTTTTTATAAAGTTTCTAGCAGAAACTCACGCTAGGCATTGGCGAGCGAAAACAGATACCGTTGGACAAGGCGCTGTCTATCAAGGCAGATACAAGGCATTCCCCGTAGGACCTGGAAAACATCTAAATAGGCTTCGTAACTATTTAGCGATGAATCCTGTAATGGCAAATCTTGTCGAAGAATCTATCGATTGGAGATGGGGAACTGCAAACAGAGTCAAGAATATTGATGTATTCCATGCAATACCACTCTACGATGGACCTGGCGCCCCTCCTCTAGATTTGAAGAGTCTGTTGACAAAGCCATTGGCTTTAAGTGAGCTCGAAACCAAAATACTTGCAAACTCAATGACAAAGGGGACTCCTTATGGGAACGAACAATGGATCGCGAGAATAGTTGAGAAACTTAAACTAGAACATACAAATAGAAAACGCGGGAGACCACCTAAATCTAAATAGTATTTGTCCCATACTATTTTTTATTTTCTCAAAATTTAATTGACTCGGAGTCAATTAAATTTTGAATGAATTAAATGACTCGGAGTCAATTAAAAATAATTGATAAAAATGCACTCGGAGTCAATTAAAGTTGGGAGGTGAAGTTGCTTGGTGTAGGAGTTGTTTTTTTGTTGATTCAAGATCACCAGAAGTTTCGACCCCACACGTCGCAATCATCGCGTATTCAGGCAACCGTTGATACATCACCTCAAGGTCACCCCCAGAAAGTACAGGACGGTCGTCTGCACCCGAAAGTCGCTCAGTAATTACTGACGAACTCGCCCAGAGGTGAATCACCATAGGCACAGTCAGCAACCGTTTACCAATGACATCCACCATCGGTGCCCCACCGCCAAGCGCCACAACGCAATCTAATTCAAGCAATGGAGGTATCACCGCGCGCTCCGCTGCACGCCATCCTTCTTCTCCGATTGACGACCAAACTTCGGTCACACTCTTCATACCAAGATATTCCAACACTTTTTCATCAGTATCCACAAAAGGAACACCAAGTTCTTCAGCAAGCCACTCCCCTAGCGTGCTCTTCCCCGTCCCTCTATATCCAATCAAAGCAATAGTCGACATCGACCTATGGTAGACTCGCAACACAATGTCTGCTGAAAAACTAACAATTCTCAAAGGCGAAGCCGAAGTTCCAATCAATGGGCTTATTGGCAAAAAAATTGCCCTTATCGGCTACGGCAACCAAGGCAGATCTCACGCACTCAACCTCCGTGACAGTGAAATTGAGGTCGTGATTGCTACCCGAAATGTAGATAAAGCCACAGCTGAACATTTCAAGGTTGTGCCAAACGCTGAAGCCGCCCTTGCAGACCTCATCATCATCGCCCTGCCAGATGAAATCCAAGGTGATTTCTTCCAAACTGAAATGCTCCCCAACCTCAACCCAAACGCAGTCCTTGGTTTCATCCACGGATTTGCGATCAGATTCAAACAAATCATCCCACCCCCTGGGGTCGGCGTCGTCATGGTCGCCCCAAAAGGGCCGGGCGTTACTGTACGGCAACGATTTCTCGAAAATACAGGCGTCCCCGCACTTCTTGCCGTGGAGCGAGAAAACACGACAAATACTGCCCGTTCCATCGCCCTCGCTTGGGCCGCTGGCATCGGAGCAGGAAGAACCGCTGTCATCGAATCCACATTCGCGGATGAAACTGAAACCGATCTCTTCGGCGAACAAGCAATAATTGTCGGGGGGCTCGCCGCCCTCGTCCGCGCTGCATACGAAACGCTCGTAGACGCTGGATATCCACCAGAACTTGCCTACATTGAATGCTGCCACGAAGTAAAACAAGTTGCAGACATTATTCACGAAAATGGCATGGGCGAAATGATGGCAGCAATCAGCAATACTGCCGAAATGGGCGCGTACGAAGCAATGGACCTTCTTGACGACGAACATCTCCGCTCACACTTCCGTACGATTCTAACAGACGTTCAAAATGGCGCATTTGCCAAACGTCTTGTAGATAAAACAATCAAAAGCAAGAGAGAGGAACTCGGCAACCATGAGATTGACAAAATTGGCAAGGAAATCAGAAGACTCATGCACCCCAAGACCGATTGACTCTTGATGGACATTTTTCAAGCAATCATTCTAGGTATCGTTGAGGGAATTACTGAATACCTCCCGATTAGTTCCACTGGGCATTTGATTCTGACACAAAGTTGGATGGGGCTCAGCGGCGAAGCAAACAACGCATACTCAATCGTGATCCAAGGGGGTGCAATTCTTGCCGTCCTCGGTTTGTATAGAAAGCGCGTACTCACGATGATCCAAGGATTTCTTGGAAAACACGCTGAGGGGTTAAAACTTGCGATCAATCTCATCATTGCATTTATCCCCGCAGCAATACTTGGACCACTCTTCGATGACAAAATTGAAGCGTTACTTTTTCATCCAACACCCGTCGTACTTGCCCTTGGAATTGGCGGAGTTCTAATGCTCTTCGCAGCGAAGTGGCAACGGAATGCATACCATGAAGGAACAGATAGTAAAAGTTTTATCGACATTGCACATCTGACTTGGAAAAAAGCACTCATCATCGGACTACTGCAATGCATTGCGATGGTACCGGGCACAAGTCGTTCGATGATGACAATCGTCGGTGGCATGGCTGTGGGCATGAAACCAAAGCACGCTGCGGAATTTAGTTTTCTTCTGGGGTTACCGACACTTGGTGGTGCAACTGTTTTTAAATTGTTCAAAAACAGTGACGCACTTGCAACACTCGACTATACATCGATGATCGTCGGCATTGTTGTTTCGTTTATCGCCGCTGCAATTGCAATCAAATGGCTCGTTGCATATTTATCAAAACATGGTCTCGCACTTTTTGGTTGGTACCGAATTGCACTTGCAATTGTTTTTGCAATTGGTATATACGGCGGCTATTTCACGTTCGGAAACAATGCTTCAAGCACTTCAACTGGTGGAGAAGAAATTTCTTCAACCGCTGTGCCTGTCACTTTCAAAAATGACCATTGCCCAGCATTACCTGTTGCTGACCATGTCGAGTTCTCGAGCATCACAGGTCCAACAACCGTTTGCCAGTGGCCCGACGTGAGCACTTGATCACCTTGCATCAATGACCATTGCATTCCATCAATATCTCCCCCAATTGATGCTTTCCAATAAATATTTCCAACTCCTGAGAAATTCAAATTCCTAGGAAAGAGGGTTCCCCCGAGTGCCCATGCCAACAATCCAGCCATCACAAAGAAGATGCCTGCTTTAATTAGTAACGATCGAAAACCAAGTGCGAGTTGTCCCATAGACTTATATTTTACAGCGAAAGCCTGGCAGCGAGTTGCTCCTCATCCCACACCTCGATACCTAAATCATTCGCCTTTTTCAATTTAGAACCCGCACTTTCACCTGCGATAACAACGTCTGTTTTTTTTGAGACCGAACCAGTTACTTTTGCGCCTCGTTTCTCAAGTTCTTCTGTTAATGCCTTGCGTTCCCATTGTGCAAGCGTGCCTGTAATTACCATTGTTTTGTTAGCAAAAGCAGGATCAACAGTAGCATTTTGTTCTTGGGATAACACAACGCCAACTTCGGCAAGCTTGTGAAACAACTCTTGACCTTGTTTTGAATGAATCGCTTTGTGCAATGTTTCAGCGGTGATCAAACCGAAATCATGGAGGGAAACAAAATCATCTACGGTCGCTTGTTGAAGCAAATCCAAATTTGAATAAACCCGCGCAATTGTTTTTGCAGTCGCTCGGCCAACTAACCGTATACCAACCCCTGACAACACCCGAGCAAGTCCGCGCGTTTTACTATCTTCAATTGCATCTACAAGAGCAACTGCTGATTTTTCTGCAAACCCCTCAAGCGGCAACAAATCATCTTTAGTCAATGTATACAAATCCGCAAAGTGATGAACCAAACCAGCGTCAACAAGCTGGTCAACAACTTTCTCGCCAAGGCCATCAATGTCCATCTGATCTCTTGCTGCGAACCACTTTACTTTCTCTCGAAATTGCGCGGGACATTCCGGATTTACGCAGTACAGTTTTGGGCCTTCCTTTTCAACGGGGCCTTCACAAACAGGGCACATCACTGGAGGTGCAGTTTTCTCTTGTGCGCCATCACGCGCACTCGGAATTGAACTGACAACTTGTGGAATAATTTCGCCAGCTTTTTCAACTACAACCAAATCTCCAACACGAATATCCTTGCGGTGAATTTCATCAATATTATGTAACGTTGCGTGTTGCACAGTTGTTCCCGCGAGAAAAATTGGATTCATTGTCGCTCGAGGTGTCAACGTTCCGTTCTTTCCAACTTGCCAATCAACTTTCGTCAGAAGCGTTTTTCCTTGCTCAGCAGGATACTTAAACGCAATGCACCACCTTGGAGATTTTGCAGTGGATCCAAGTTTAGTTTGGCTACCAAAAGAATCTACACGAATTACCATCCCGTCAATACCAAAACCAAGATCGTTTTTCTGTTCCTCGAACGATTCAACTGCCTCTGTAATTTGCTGGGCTGAATGACAAACAACAAGTTGATCTGCAACAGGAATACCTAACTTTTTAACCGCTGCTACAAACTCATGCCACGTGTCTGGTTCATCATTCCAATTGACCTCTCCTCGTCCATGGCAAAGAAATGCTAGGTTTCTCTCAGAAACTGTTTTTGGGTCCAAACTTTTCAGCGTCCCAGCAGTCGCATTTCGAGCATTTGCAAAAAGTTGATCACCTTGTGCCTTCCGCTCTTCGTTGATCTTGTCAAAACTTGCATTGGGCATATATATTTCGCCGCGCACTTCAATAACCGCCGGAATGAATTCCCCGCGTAACCGAAGTGGAACGGATCGAATGCTCCGTACTTGGGCAGTTACATCATCGCCCCGCTCACCATCTCCACGAGTAATTGCTTGCAGAAGGACCCCGTCTTCATAACGAAGTGAAATAGCAACGCCATCAATTTTTGGATCGCACGTACAAATTGGTGGTTCACTGAGCAAATCACACATTCGATCGTACCAACCACAGATATCTTCAACTGTATATGTGTTGTCAATAGATTGCATTGGAATCCGATGCGCAACACTTTCAAATGCAGAAATCGGCTCCCCCCCTACACGCTGAGAAGGACTTGTTTTGTCGAAGTGCTCCGGGTGAGTTTCCTCTAAATCAATAAGCTCTCGCAAGAGTTTGTCATATTCAGAATCAGGCATAAGTGGATCCGCATCGACGTAATACGCATAATTTGCTCCATCAAGGAGTTTTCTCAGTTCTGGTATTCGATCAGCTGATTCCATATGTGAACAGGATAATGTCAGCAACCAAACCCTGCCGATGAAAGAGATGTGCACGTTGCAAGAATAGCTCTTTTCTTCCTTTGTTTCATTGCACAAGTTGCCGCTGCTAGCTTACAGTCGACTGTTGAGAAGATCGTTCATAGTGCCAAACTCGGTGGTGGGACTGCCTCAGTTTGTTTGATTGACACGCAAACAGGTGAGATTCTTGTTGATATAAACAGTTCCAAACAAATGATACCCGCGAGCAACCAAAAACTGCTCACCTCTGGGGCAGCGCTGCATATTCTTGGACCCGAATTCCAGTTTGAAACAAAGGTGCTTTGGAATGAGCACACTCAAACGCTCACTATCATCGGAGATGGCGATCCAACAATTGGAGATCCTTCCCTACTTGGTGTCAAAGACTGGACAACCGAAAACCAAGCACTCAAAATGGAACTCGCACCTTGGATTGCTGCAATAAAGAATGCTGGAATCGAAACAATCAAAATGTTAGTTGTTGATGATAGAATTTTTGATCAATCTTTTGTGCACCCCTCTTGGCCTGCAGATCAAATCAACAATTGGTACTGCGCTCAAGTTTCCGGTTTGAACTATCACCTAAATGTCGTTCACTTCTTTCCATCGCCAAGAACGAAAACTGCAAACCTTGGTGAAATTTCTCCAAAGATGCCGTGGATCAATTTTGGTAACAAGACAACTTCAAACCAAGGGAAAAAACATTCATCTTCATTCTGGGTTGCACGCCCGCCGAATTCGAACAACATGACCGCTCGGGGAAATGTGAAAGGGAAACATTCAGAACCCGTCAAAGTGGCTTTTCATAATCCTGCTGTTGTATTTGGTGAAATACTTGCACGCGAGTTGCGATCAAATAATGTTCAAGTAGCAACAGTTGAGCAAATTTCACAAGAAGCACCGCAAGAAAAAAGCGTTTTGATTTTTACACATCGAACGCCGCTAGCAATTGCGTTAAAAAGATCCAATACCGATAGTCACAACTTGTATGCTGAAGCATTACTCAAACGAATTGCTGCAGCAAGTACAAATCGTTCTGGCACATTCAGTGACGGCGCCAAAGCAGTAGCAAGGTCTGTTGCACAGAGGTTAGGCATCAATCCTGCTTCTCTTTCCCCTGCAGATGGTTCGGGCATGAGCAGAAATAACAAAGTGAGCACAAACATTCTTTCAAAGTGGCTCTCTTCTTTTGACACCGAGGATCCTGCAGGAGCGGTGCTGCTCGATTCCCTTGCAACACCAAGAACAGGAACACTAAAAAACCGGTTCAAGAATATAGATCTTAAAGGGATCACAATCCATGCAAAAAGTGGATACATTCGCGGGGTTTTTTCACTCAGCGGCTACGTGATTTTTGAAACAAGGGCACCTCTTGTTTTCAGCATCATCGTGAATGACATCAAGGGGACTGTAAAAGGAGCGAAGACGATGCAGGAACGCATCGTCTTCGCAGCAATTACAGAATTAAGCAATCATTAATTGGGGTGATCAGGATGATCACTTGGATGATCACTTGGGTGTTCAGGATGATCTGGCTTGGCAGATTCCATAGCCGTACCGAGTGCTTTGATTACTGACTCTTTTAACTTCTCGTCCATGCCAGGTGCATACCCAGAATGCATTTCAACAATCTTCCCATCAGTTCCAATGATTGCTGTCGTTGGGATACCTGAGATTTGATAATTTTCAGTCAACTTTTTGTCTGCACTTCCCATAAGCACTTTGGTTGTGTATTTATTATCAGCCCAGAATTTTTTAATTTTTTCATCTGCATTTTCTTCCCAAACGTTCACAGCAAACACTTGGACTTTCAAACCTTCTTCTTGTACCCAAGCATCAAACTTGTTCAGTCCGGGCAAACCTCGTTTGCAAGGACCACACCATGTTGCCCAGAAATCAAGGACAACAACTTCGCCTTTTAAGTCAGAAAGAGTTACCTTTCCTGAACCATCCATCCGTTCAAGAGTAAAATCTGGTGCAGTCTTTCCTGTTAATTTTGATTCAGGAGAAGCTCCACCTGCACCTTCTGGCATTTCAGGCATATTCGCCATGAACATTTCTTCTAACGAATTAAATTTCTTTCTGTCGCCAGCATCAAATGTGGTCACAGTAGTGACTTCATCGAATGAAGTTACAGCATTTATTGGAATTTCCATTGAAGGCATCCCAGGTTGAGCTATGGACGCAACAATACTTGTAATTTGTTTTGCATTATTAACTGTAACTTCAATACGACCTGCAGGTCCAGCAGAACCGATCACGGATACATTTTTACCATCAACTTCTTTCGATTCAAGACTGTCAATTGTCATACCTGGAAAACCGAACATATTCAGTGCGTCAAGCCATACTTCATAATCGTCGCTAGCTCTAAACGCCAAGCTCCATGAGGGGACACCACCGCCACCCTCAGTCATTGCAACGATCCCCGCATAAAAACCATCTGAAGCATCACCTTCAACATACGCATTGTCAACTTCGTTCAACGTAGCGTAAATTTTGTTATCTGCATAAATAAACGTTGCCTGATCTTGTGCAACAATTGACCCAGAGTTTTCACCAACAACCAATTCCACAGTCATCGTTTCTGATTCGCCCATCGGATTTGGCAAGTCGATAGTGAGTGTTTCAGATATTCCTGCAGCGTCTTTATACGCTTTGTGCACTTCTGTGAGGAGTGCCTCGACTTGTTTTTGGACTGCAGCACTATCGCTGCCCGCCGCTGCTGCATCGCTTGGATGCTCTGGGTGATCCGAAGGATGCTCTGGGTGATCCGAAGGATGCTCTGGATGATCGCTTGGATGATCAGGGTGATCCGATGGGTGCTCTGGCGGAAAATGATCGTGCTCAGGATGTGCATAAGAAATGCAGTTGATTGTCGCCAACGCGGCGAGTGTGATAATTTTAAACATATGTTCTCCAATAATTCAAGAGAGTTTCGCGAGTGTGTAAAAAGTAAACGGATAAGGATAACAGAGATTGCTTATGCTTGATCTTTTGATAAATCAGATATCTGCTGTCTAAAGACAGGGTGAACCACATCTGGGGCAATCCCTAATAAAGGACAGAGAACGAATGATCTTTTGAGGAGTTCTGGGTGTGGAATTGTCAAATGCGGTTCCTTGAGGACTTTTGAACCAAAAAGGATGATGTCAAGATCAATCGTACGCGGACCCCATCGCTCGGCACGAACTCGACCTAACTTTTCTTCAATCACAAGGCATATTGCCAACAATGCAGACGGTGATAAGGTCGTTGTAATCTCAATCACAACGTTGATAAACAAGCCTTGTTCTATCGGTCCAACTGGTTGGGTTTCGATCATCTTGCTCTGTTGGATAATCGAAATTTCAGGCTCATCTCCAAGCATTGCAATTGCATGTCTTGCATTCTGTTCTCGATCTCCAACATTACTCCCAAGTGCAATGAACACGCCTTCAGTCAGCACGAATAACTTCTCCAAGTTGACAACACATTGCATCGGTTTGTTCAGCAGTCAATTGCAACCGCAACATCTCCAATGCTGTTTGAGCAGCAAGAGTTTGAATCTCACTGCGTGTGCCCGAAAATCTAAACTCTCTTACTTGCACATCCTCTTGGACTTTGCATCCAATAAATACTGTTCCAATCGGTTTTTCAACACTTCCCCCTGTCGGACCTGCGATACCGGTAATACTTAATGCAACATGCGACCCGCTCGCTTTGGATGCCCCGCGTACCATTGCAGCAGCAACTTCTGCGGAAACTGCTCCGTGTTCTTCCAACGCAAATTGCGTCACACCTAACTGCGATACCTTCATCGCATTTGAATAGGTCACCCACCCACCAAGAAACCAATCGCTTGCACCTGAAACTTCAACTATGAGGGTTGATAGCAACCCTGCAGTACAAGACTCCGCCGTCGTGAGTGTAAAGTTTTTTTCAAGCAACAACGTGCCAATGACCTGCGCACTCATTGGGTTTGCTCTGCAAGAATACTTTCATACTGAAGATTAAAATAGTCAGCGCCAATGCGGCGAAGTGCGCCCGAACCATGATCTTCTGGGTGCCATAAATTTTCGCCAATCCATTGGTCACGAAGCCAACCATACTTCAACACTTTTCGATTTTCTGGCGATTCCATCCCAAGTTGCGTATCTTCATTTGTGATGAACATTGGCATTGCATCGAATGCTTCCAACATCTGAGCAAGTTCTGGGTCATCTACATCTTGTGCGGTCACAATCGCAGTCGTATCTGGATATGCCCGATGTGTAATGATCGCTTTCCACGCTTCGATGAGTTCCTCATGGTGATCCATTGCCATTGCGGAAAAAATCGGAGCTATAAACGCACGCATGTTTCGATCTGGATATGGCGAAGGAGCAGCTGTTTCAAAAGGATTTACTTGGTCTACCATGCGGTCAAGATAAAGGTCATACATGTCGCGTCGAATTGGCATACGTCGAAGTTCCCACGCAGCGGGACCAAGACCGTCATCCGCAGGATCGTCAACTCTAAACTGCCAAAGAGATTGTGCCTGCTGTGTCATGCAAAACTCGATAAATCGTTTTGCAATTTTTTCATTGGGCGCATTTCGAAGGAGCGAAATTGGATCAGGGTCAATCATTGTTGCGCCGGGAGGATCAATATAACCAACGCGGTCACCTCCCCCGCGATTCGCTATTGCCTGCGATTGATACCGACCGTAAAAATCAATACAGACACCCATCGCTGCGTCACCTTGACTCACATCTGCAGGTGGCTTCAAACTGCTTGCAGAAAAATATCGTGCATTCGCCGCAGCTCTTCGAAGCACTTGCCAACCTCGCTCCCAACCGAGAAATTTTAATATCGCTTCAAATGCAGTTGTTACTGAACCAGACTGCGCGGGATTGACCAAAGCCAAACTGCCGAGTAATTTTGGATTACACAACGCTTCCCAACCCGCAGGCGGGTCAACACTTTTTGTTCTGAGTACATCATTGTTGTACACAATGCCAAAACCAGAAAGTGCCAAGCCATACCAGTGTCCATCCGGATCGTAGAGCGTCACATCGCCTATGTTGTTTTCTCTATACACTTCATCGAGCAACTGTTGATCCATTCCAGCAGGAACGCTAATCGTTGTTGTTACCTCTTCGCCATTGTGCGTGCTCTGTATTGTTTTTTTCAGTACTGAGTGTTCATACGAGCCCCCTCCGAAGACAAGATCCGCATCACCACCAGCGGTTTTACCCGATTCGATTGCGTGCGTATATTGCGATTGCAACATGCGGCGGATTTCACTTGTACCGCCCGGTACTGACCAGACAACTTCTGCACCTTCTCCATACCGGTCCTTATGCCATTTGAAAAAACCTACACTAAATTCATGTCTGATCTGTTCGTTATGGGGAGTAATGATGATGACTTTTTCAGCATCTGAACTGATCACCACGCTATCACTTCTAAAAAACAATGGAACACCAAAAAGAATGGCTAAACAAAATCCAATAATAATGACTGCTGGTTTATTCATTTGCTCCAACTTGTAATGCACTTGCAAGTTTTGTTGCTGCGTTTGCAATATCTGTTTGCCAATCAGATGTAGGCGTTGGGTAAATGACACTTCGGCTTGCAGGAATAAGTGCGCCGTGACCATCCGCAAAACATGGAACGACATCTTTTGCTTGCCCACCTTGCACGCCTATTCCGGGCATCAAAAATATTTGATGCGGCATGCGGGACCGAAGTGAAATCGCTTCTTGAGGTTTTGTTGCACCAACCACTACGCCTAAATTGCTCCACCCTGTTTCACCCACAAATTGCTCGCCTTTTTTAGCAAGCAAATCAGCGATGGACTCAGCAACGGTTCGCCCATCGGTTAACTTTTGTTTTTGGATTACATCACCGCTTGGATTTGACGTTCTGACGAGACAAAAAACGCCGAGTCCTGCTTCTAAAAATGGAAGAATGCTGTCCCAGCCCAGATATGGATTTACCGTCACCCAATCACATGGTCCATCAACAATTGCCGACGCGGCGTAATGTTCCGCAGTAATCCCAATATCACCTCGCTTGGCATCGAGAATGACGACCAAGCCTGCATCCGCTGCTTGCGAGCGAAGAATACCAAGAAGTTTGACACCTTCCGCGCCATACCGTTCAAAACACGCTGATTGAAATTTAACCGCAGCAGCGATCCCTGCCACCGCAGCAATCACGCCCTCCGTAAATGCCTTGAATCCTTCAAGCGCTGAAAGAGGGGCAAGTTCCGGAGGCAATTTGGATACAACAGGGTCAATTCCCACGCAAAGTGGCGATCCAACCTTGTCAATTGCACTACAGAGAAGATCTGCGCGATGTTCGGTGCGAACCATGCTGTGCATCATAGTAGAATCACCAATGTGACTCAGCCTCCAACACATATTGATCTGCAAAAAGAGAAGGGCCTCCGCCTTGATTGGGCCGATGGCGAATCAGTTTTTTTCCCGATTGATTACTTGCGGAAGATGTCCCCATCTGCAGATTCCAAAGCACTGAGAGATGAACTTGAAAACAATCCACTTGCGATTCTTCAGGGGAGTAACAGTGAACCGCTCACTGCACTTGGAGCCGAGCTTGTTGGCAATTACGCAATTCGAATTTCATTTTCAGATGGACATACCGCTGGCATTTATTCGTGGGAATATTTACGTTCATTGGAGGGGATGGGACATGGATAGTATTGCAATGTTGATGTCAAGTGATCGGTTGCAAGAAGAACATGGGATGCTCAATCGACTTGCAGTTGGGCTCATGAACGATGGCGTACAAGTGACGAGAGTGATCCCCCCATTCTCCAAAGATACTCCTCCGGAGTACGAACGTTCCGTTTCAATAATTCCGATAATTCACACGCAATTCCCTGTTCCATATCTACAGCGTAAAGTTCTACATGAAAAGTTATGCGCATCGCTCAAAAAACAAAAAACTACATCTATTGTTTGCTTTGGAAAAGATGCTGGGAGAATAGGATCATCAATTGCACCACTTCTTGATATCCCTTTGTATCAAGAGATCATCACAATGCGTGAAGCAAAACGGGTGAATAAAAATGCACCCGTCACTCGCTGGCTTGGCGCCACACCCTCTTTAGAAAGAGCAATGATCGAACGTGTGGGTGAAGATCGCGCTGCATTTATGCCACTCGGCGTAGGTCGGATTCCAACCCAAGATGAACGTGCTGACTCCCAGACTGCTTGTGTCGTACTTCTTAACGCAAGTGATGAACCCAAATCTACAATCAACGCCTTGCAGGCAATCGTTGCACATCCCGATCTTCATGTTTTCCTAGAACTTGATGGCAAGAAAGACCACAAAATTTGGTCTGCTGTTGCAGAAGCAAATTTGTTAGATCGCACCACATGCCTTCAAAATGTTGCATCATTGCGATCACTCATCGTGGAAACCGACGTGGTGCTTTTGCCATCTTCCACAATGCCAATGAGAACGGTATTGCTTGAAGCGATGGAGAGCGGCGTCCCCGTACTTGCAACAAAGATCGATGGTTTCGATATGCTTATAGATGGTGAAACCGCTTTGTTTGCTTCTGATTCGTGGGACAAATCGCTACATACGATTTTGCGAGATCACGACCTTCGGGATCGCCTTCGAGAAGCTGCAACCACACTCGTGGCAACCAATTACGGCTCAGCAGCTCAAATCGCCGCTTTACAAGCTGCAGTTACCCTATTTTAACTTTTCAAGCAAATTAACCCTGCGTGTCGAGGTAAGAAGCATCTTTCTCCCCTCCGCCTCGCCGGTCAAGCTTGTCTTGATCGGCGGGGCCTTTTTTTGACCCAGGGTCAACTAACCCACAAGTGAATAATTGACTCCGAGTTCATTTCTTTTTGATTAAATTAATTGACTCCGAGTCAATTAAATGCCCGTGTAATTAATTCACTCCGAGTCAACTTTAGATTAATTCACTCCGAGTCAATTCTAAAATGTGCCATTACTTTCAAAAAACGGCGTTTTTAGCAACCGAACAGGCTATTTAATTGACTCCGAGTCAATTAAATGCCCATGAAATTAATTCACTCCGAGTCAATTAAATGCCCGTGTAATTAATTCACTCCGAGTCAATTTATGTGAGGAGGGAGCGGAGAATGCCCAGACCCTTTTCGAGTTGGTCGTCCGCAGCAGCAAAGCTGATGCGGAAATGCGTATCTCTCGCTGAAAAAACATTGCCCTGTATCACAAGAACATCCTTCTCGATTGCTTTCGCAATAAAGTCGCTTCCAGTCATATCAAGGTGAGCAGGAACGCGTGGGAATGCAAAGAAAGATCCCTCAGGTACTGTTAACTCTGTCACATCCCCGAGCAAATCGACAACCATGTCCCTTCGTGCAGTAAATGTTTCTAACATTGGTGCAAGATCAATTTCATGCGCATCCACCACAGCCTTTTGGAACGCTGATGGCGCACATACAAAAGTCTGTTGTTTCAGTTTAGACATCTCGTCAATAAGACGCGCCGGTCCAGCGGCATACCCTAATCTCCATCCAGTACACCCATGTGTTTTAGAGTATCCACGAATTACCAATACATCTTCTGAATAAGACGCAGGACTCGCGTGTGTTGTTGGTGGAAAAATAAACTCATCATAAATTTCATCTGTGATCAGCAGAATCCCGCGCTCGCGGCACAACTTTGCCACAGCTTCGACTTCATCACTGTTCAGCACTGCACCAGTTGGATTACCCGGAGAATTCAACAAAACCGCTTTTGTATTTGAAGTGATCAACGGTTCAATACGATCAGCGGTCATTCGGAAATTGGGGTACGTATCACAAAGTACTGCTTTTCCTTCAGCAATACGTGCAAGCGTTGGATAAATCACAAAATATGGATCAGGAATAATGATTTCATCGCCTGGCCCAAGAATCGCCAAACAAGCAAGCGTCAAAGCGCCCGCAGTTCCCGAAGTCACCATCGCGCTCAACCCAGACCCTTCTTCGAAAGACCACCCGATATCTTTCGTTAATCTCATTTTAATAGAATCAAGTAACTCCACATCACCATTGGTTTGCGTATAGCCATTGTGATCATCTTGAATAGCAGCAATTGCAGCTGCCTTCAGTTCATCTGGCACAGGAAAATCTGGCTGGCCAATAGATAAATTTATAGGATCAACACAGTTCGCAGCGAGTGCCCATGCCCGACGAATCCCCGAAGTTTCAATATCTAGCACTCTTGGCGCAAGCAATCGTTCGATGTCAATCGACGATGTCACGATTACTCAGCAGCAGTCTCAGTTGCTTCGCCATCACCTTCGCCATCCTCTGCACCAGCAGCCTTCTTCTTACTTGCAAGTTTAATCTTGCGGCTACCGACTTTGGGGAGGCCCATTGGAGATGTTGTTCCATCTTCAAATTTATCTTCGCCCATCAATTTTTCAATGCGTTCAGCACGGTTAAGGACATTGCGATGCTGGTTCAAACCAGCAGGTTTAGTTTTTAGACTTCGATGTAAACTCATAATTCAAATTCCTAACTTCTACATAACCTAACTTCAACATATCCAACCGATGCTCATTACCCGCCCTGATACAGGCTGAGGTACGTATCATGAAGATCGTCACCACGACCCTCATCCTCCGCCCAAGCTTGACCGATACTGCGAATTCGCAGGAGCAGATCTGTTACGCCTTGCCCGTTTCTTGATTGAAAACCTGGCATGGCGATCACTCGGTGGAGCCGCGTATTATCACCTGAAATGGCGTATGTTTCAAGCCCTTTTTCACGGCAGAATGAAGCAATCCGCTGTGCACCCTCTTTCGTCGTTTGGCTCAAAATAAAGTAATGCACCCCCGATTGCCGTGGATCTGCATCAATTGCACCCCATTTTGCAGTTTGACCATTTGTGTTTATCACTGGCGATGGCGGCTGTGGCGGTGAAACGACTGGTTTTACTGGAGTATGGGCAACTGGAATTGAATCCACTTCTTGAAACAGTCTGCTTCCATAATCTTCCTTCGCAACCGCTTCGCCCCTGTTGAATCCAATCGTAAATGAAATAACAATAAGTGCAACTGCAACTGCAGCAAAAACACCTATCGTGCCAATCGACATCCGAATACTTCTTCCGGGAGTCAGTACGTTATGGGTTAAATTTTCATCATCGTCAACACGCCTCGTAGGTTGAACATGCTTCGCTGGTGGCACAGTTTCGCCACTCGCTGGGTTGATCAATTCATACAGAGCTGGTCCTTTTTTTCGTGCCATTTCAGTCTCCAAATCCTATCACACTTGCAAAAGCAATGCCCGCGGCATGAGAAAGACTCAATCGCCATTCTTTAATGCCTGCTTTGTGAGCAACCTCTGCTGCTTTTCCAGTGAGTTCAATGCGAGGTGCGCCATCATCACGGACAACACCTATATCAATCCATTCAATACCACCAGAGAGCCCAGTACCGAGCGCTTTGAGTACTGCTTCTTTCGCAGCATATCTCGCAGCAAAACGTTCAGCACGAGTCTGTTCTGCTGAAACCGCTGCGGCTTCTTGTTCGGTTTTGGTGAAGCATCGATTGATAAAATGATCGCCATGTTTTTCTAACATTGCAGAAATACGAGGGACATCAATTACATCAATACCATGCACATAGTTCATATCGTTTTCTTGCCTCGACAAACCGCAAGTAAATGAGAGAGTTGCGGGATGATCAGTTTTTCCATCGCCAATTCTACTGCTTTTGGTGAACCGGGCAACAAAAATACAGGCGTTCTCAACGTATCCACATCAATCCATCCTGCAGCGGCTCGGCTTAGCATTGCTGCCGCGCCGATTTCTTCGTAACTCAACTGTCTAAATAATTCGCCAAAACCAGGAAGAGACGCGCTAAACAAAGTTGTTACTGCTTCGGGCGTCACGTCTCTTGGAGATGGACCTGTTCCACCCGTGACAATAATCACATCAATTTCAGAAGATGCAGCCCACCCAGAGACTGCAGCGGTGATTTCATTTGACTCGTCGCGAACAAGTGACCGATTTGCCAATATGTGACCTGCCCCTTCCAACAATGCAACGATGCAATCACCACTTCGATCCTCTTTGAGGGATCGCGTGTCACTCACTGTCAAAATCGCAACAGCTGCGCTCACTGATGGATCATGTAGATGCATGCGTAGTAGTTTACCACGTTGAACCGCGGTCAATTTGCCCCAACCCCAAAGTGACCGAATATCATAATTAACACTAAAATAGAACAACACTATGAAAAAAGAGCCACGCATCTCAGTTCACTTTGTCAATGGAGAAGTTGATGTACAAAAGCACAGCCAATTACCTGCAATAGGTTGCGGCGGCGAATGTATTTTTGTGGGCAGAACAAGACCAGAATTCAATGCGCAACATGGCAATCTCGTTGAACTTTCATACGACTGTTACGAAACAATGGCGCAAACACAACTTGAAAAACTCGCTACCGAAGCCGTTGCGCGTTTTTCTGTTCGAGCAATTCATATTTGCCACAGCACCGGCAGCGTTCCAGTCGATGCAGCAAGTGTTGTGATTGCCGTGGGAAGTGACCACCGAGACGACGCGTTTCTTGCCTGTCGTTTTCTCATCGACCTACTAAAATCACAAGTTCCAATTTGGAAGCAAGAAATGTGGGCCGATGGCACAACGTGGAGTGATGGCAAACCGCTTGTGAACATCGAGAATAAATGACAAAGAAAAAAGCACGCGCAATTTTCGCCGCTCTTCAAAAACGGTATCCAGATGCAACATGCGCATTGCAACACACGTCACCGTTTGAATTGCTCATTGCAACAATTCTATCTGCGCAAGCAACAGACATCAGTGTAAACAAGGCATCCCCCGCTCTATTTAAAGCGTTCCCCTCCCCAAAAGATTTTGCCAATTCTTCGCCAGAAGAAATTGAACCCTACATTGCATCGATTGGTTTGTTTCGCAGCAAAGCGAAATCTGTGTATGAAACTTCGAAACGAATTGACGAAGTATTTGACGGAAAAGTCCCTGACACAATGAAAGATCTCATATCACTTCGCGGCGTTGCTCGAAAGACTGCTAACGTAGTGCTTGGAAACGCGATGGGCAAAAACGAAGGCGTCGTTGTTGACACACATGTTTCTCGTTTAGCACAGCGTTTTGGGCTTACCAAAGAAACAAAGCCACCAAAAATTGAAAAAGAACTCATGGCGCTTTTTCCACAGGAAGATTGGACAATGCTAAGCCACCTATTGATTTATCACGGACGAGCAGTCTGTAAAAAACGCGGCGGTACTTGTGAGAGTGACTCTATTTGCAAACGTTACTGTTCCCAGGCAACATCGTAAGTCGGGGTTACAACACCAACAAACCCTGCTTCAGAAACAAATGCAGCACTGCCATCAAGTTGAGGGACGAGTTGCACAACCGGACCTGCAATAGATATCGATCCAAGAACATCCATTGTTCCTGATTCGTTGGGACCGCACACGACGATGCCGTCTTCTGTACCAAACCAAAAATTTCCGCCGATTGAAACTACCGTAGATGCACTTGCAACGCCCAGCCCTTGCACAACATTCCCGGTAGCATCACGAACAGTCATTTGATTGGTCGACTCGTGAAGTGAAGTTGACCAGCCAAGAACAACTGCATCTGTAGGATTTGGATCTGGTAACACTGATTGCGACATACTAAGATCTATACCACCATCATAGTTGTATCGCATGACGCCGCTCTCTGTTGGAATTTCAATCCCAATACGATCGGCATTTCCTCGAGACATCGCAGCGGTGGCTGCAACTTTACGCAAGTGAGTATTCCCTTCACCACCACGATCGACGGAAATGCGATATATCTCGCGGCCCCTATTGCCGCAAATTGCCAAATAATTTGATCCGATCACACCAACATCCGTTGCACCAGCCACATCAATTGTTTTGAGCAATCGAAGTTCACGAGGCGCAACACCAAGAATATACACACCGCGATCTGTACAAACAAGTACACGACTTCCGTCTATATTTAAAGAAGCACTCCCACCAGCAAGCGTGACTGTTCCTTGGAACGCATCAACGTCGCGACCCTCGGGTGTCATCAGCCCAACCTCGGTTCGGTCTCCAAGGTCTCTGGCAAAGACCAGTGTTCCTGGGTCTGCATTTGCATCTTGATTGAGTTCTGCAAGCAACGTTGCCGACCCTAAAAATTCATTTGTACCGCCTTCGTACATCCTGCGCTGGGCTGCATAGACAATCCCACGATCAAGAGAGAGCGCCACGCCCGTCACTGTGCCATCAAAAGATACAATTTTTCGGCCATCACTTAAACGAACAGCACCGCCATCGCCAAAGACAACTGGCCAATCTGAAATCACATCGAGTTGCCTCGGTACGATTCCCAAATCGCGAGCAACCATTTTCGAAACAATAGTTGGCATTCCGTTACTACTGATCGATAGTTCAACCACACTTTTGCCGTCTAGCAATGCCCAAAGTGTGCCGTTGTACACAATGAGATCAGTACAAACTGCAGCCCCCCTTTGCGTGGTGAGTTGCACCTCCATCACTTTCTTTCCGCTATTTTTTTGAAGTACAAAGAGGCGATCGCCAACACTTTGATACCAGTATTTACCCTCTATTTCAAGAGAACGAGTGACACCACCAACAAAGTGACGGAGGTTTAATCCATCTGCGAAACTTGCAGAAGAAAAAATCAGTAGAAAAAGAACGGTGATTGTGTCGCGAAAAGTTCTCATTCATGACATGATAATGACATTATGCCAGACCGATTGAGTCAATTGCGAAATCTTTTAGACAAAGACCCTCACGACGCGTTCTGTATGTACGGAATCGCGATGGAATACTCCAAATCAGGAAATCACGAGGAAGCAATTGCATGGTTTGATCGAACAATGGAAGTGGACCCCTCCTACTCTTATGCTTGGTATCACAAAGCACGAGTCCAAGAACAAAGCGGGGACACAATGGGTGCAAGAAAAACCCTCGAAGAGGGACTCGTACAAGCGGATGAAGTTGGCGATCTACATGCCCAAGAAGAGATGAAGGCACTTTTACAAAATCTCTCATGAGTGCAACCATCACCGCCATCGAAGCGGATCACGAAGATCCAAATGTCCGGCACATTTATGTACAAGAAACGTGCGTTGCGACACTTACTGTTTCAGAAATTAAAAAGTTAGAAATTGTACTTAATCAAGAATGGACAGATGCGCTCCTCCACTCAATCGAAGATGTCCAAACCAATGCACAAACACGATCAATTGCACTGCAACTTCTTTCACGAAGAGCATGGAGCAAAAAAGAACTGGCTGATCGTCTCATCAAACGAGGTTCTGAGGCATCCGCTGCTTCAATCATTACGAAGGAACTTGAAGAGGATGGCTGGCTTGACGATTTTGCGTATGCAGGCGCGTGTCTCAGAGAGTGGATACGTGTTGAACCAGCAAGTCGGCGATGGCTCACGCACAAACTTTCGGGCAAAGGCATTTCAGAAACCTGCGCAGCGCAAGCAATACACGAAGCACTTGGTGACCAAAGTGAACAAGATGCAGCAACCGAGCTTGCAACAATCCGTCTTGCAAAAGTGTCCAATCTCGATGAACCTACGCAGCGAAGGCGGGTGATGGCAGCGCTTCAAAGGAGAGGTTTTAGTTCAGATGTCGCTTCGGAGGCGATCCGTCGAGCGAATTGAGATTTCGTGGTAGGATTTCATCATGTCTCGAGCGATTACAGATCACGTCCCCATAGAAATCTCGATTGATGAGTACCATGCAACGCGAGCAAAAGACACGCTGCTCATCGATTGCAGAACGGTTGAAGAATTCGAAGAAGGACATCTTCAAGGTGCGTTGATGTTGCCGCTGCAACATATCACGGTTCGGCTGCAAGAACTCTCGCCATACCGCAACGTTCCAGTTTTTATCTATTGTAAAAGTGGAAACCGTTCAGGAACGCTTGCGCGATATCTTAGGACAATTGGTTTTCTCAAGAGCCAATCAATTTGCGGGGGATTCGAAACGTGGGGAGAATCGAACAAATCATGCTGAAGCAACGGCTTATCACTGGCCCACTTTTAAGTATTGTATTGATTGCGATGATTGCCTTCGATGCAAAGATCGAAGGATGCACTTTAAGTTGTGGCACATGCATCCCAAACGGGTTGTTGATTGCAATTCTTGCTGCACTTGCAGCACCTCTAGCTGCGATAGAACTTTGTTCAATCGCTGCAAGTGTCGGCGCACGTTGTAGCACACCTGTACTCATCATTACAATGGAAGCCTGGATCGCTGCTATTTACCTGATGCCCGCGAACACTTCATCAACAAATGTCATGGCAACAATGGCAACAATCATCATCTGCTCGATGGCGCTCTCTGTCATCTCACTTGCCAAAGGCAAAGAACTTCGCGGTGTGTTTACAGGCGCAGCAGTTACAGTTGCAACTTCAAGTTACATTGCGATGGGCTTTGGGCTTCTTCTCCTCATCCGAAAAGATCACAGCGCATGGTGGATTTTTGGCATAATTGCAATCATCAAAATGTGCGACACAGGTGCATTCTTTGTCGGATCTATTATTGGTCGTCACAAACTTATTCCATGGATCAGTCCTGGAAAAACATGGGAAGGTCTCATCGGCGGATTACTTACTGCAGGGATCACAGCGGTTTTCCTCGCAATGGCAAGTGAAAAATGGCTTCCGATGGAACCACACATCTCGATGCAAACAGCATTTGGAATTGGCGTCCTCTTTGGTTTCCTTGGACAAGCTGGCGATCTGATCATGAGTGTATTCAAAAGAGATAGCGGGCTAAAAGATGCTTCAAGTGTATTGCCGGGTCTTGGCGGCGTGCTTGATGTCCTTGATTCTCTACTTTTGGTTGGCCCCGCTGCGTTTTGGCTGTTAAGTTAACTGCGTTTCATTAACAACAGCGTTGAAAACTCTGCTAGAATTGCCCAAATGCCCTTAATCGAAAACCTTTTGGCACTTTACTCTGTAGACAAACAAGTCCGTGGTCTAACAAGTCGAGTCGAATCCGCAAAAATTTACCTCAACGTCCAAGAACGACAACTCAAAGAAATTGAGTTAGAACAAGCGGAAAACTCACAACAACGAAAACAACATCTAGCGCACATTTCGACAATTGAAACCGAAACTGGTTCAATCAACAATCGCATTGATCATTTACGTGAAGAATTAAACAAAGCTGTCAACGACAAGCAATATTCTGCTGTTCTTGCTGAAATCAATACGCTCAAAGAACAACGCAAAGCGTTTGAAGATGAAGAAATTACTGAAATGTCTGCGGTAGAAACACTTGAGGGAAGTGCAAAAGATATTCAATCGCGACTCGAAGAGCGACAAACTGTGCTTGCTTCAGCTGCGGTTGAACTCAATACCCGTGAAACTGAAATTGCAGAACAACTTGCTGAGCTTGAAGTACAGCGAAAAGCTGCTGCTTCTATCATTCCAGAAGATGCGCTCAATACATTCGACGCAATCGCTGACGATTACGAAGGTGAATCGATGGCTTCCATTGACGTTGAAGATTTAAAGAGACGTGAATATTCATGTAGTTCATGCAGCCTTCGAATTTCTCTCGATGCCCTCACCACACTCCTTGGATCTAGTGAGAATATTGTTGTCTGTGGATCATGTGATCGAATTCTTTACCTCAAAGAAGATACACGCGAGGCGATTTGCCCCACAAAATAAACTAACCCTCGGTCAGTTTCTTCCTAGTACAATACTACTATATGTTGTGCCCATATTGCGAACGAGACAACGATAAGGTAATTGACAGCCGCGCCTCAGATGGTGGGCAATCTGTCCGCAGACGTAGAGAATGTCAGCATTGCAACCGTAGATTTACTACATTCGAACGCGTTGAAAAAACTTCGCGACTTATGGTTATCAAACAAGATGGCACGAGAATCCCTTTTGATCAAGAAAAAGTTCTCAAAGGATTGCAAGCTGCCTGCGGCAAACGACCAATTCCAGAAGATATCAAATTCTCACTTGTGCTTGAAGTTGAAGAAGAACTCATACGCGAATTCGATCGCGAAGTGCAATCAAAAGTGATTGGATTACGAGTTGCAAACAAACTAAAATCAATCGACCCAATCGTATACATCCGCTATGCTTCAGAGTATTTCAATTACCAACATCTTGAAGATATAACACAAGAAGTTGCAAGTATGCAAGACGCTCCTCCAGTCATCCCATCTCAATCTGACCTTTTTACAACACCAAAAAAATAACGCATGCCAATCATTACACTTCCAGATGGAACAACACGTTCTTTTGACACAACTACATCACCGCTCCAAGTCGCTGAAGATATTTCAGCAGGTCTTGCAAGTGTCGCTATCGGAGCGAGAATTAACGGAGAACTCTGTGACCTCAACACGCCGATCGAAGAAGATGCCCAAGTAAAAATTGTCACTGCAAGAAAAGGTGAAAAAGAAACCGATCCGGATGCACTGTTGCTCATTCGCCACAGTTGTGCGCACGTGATGGCCGAAGCAATCCAACGCATTCGACCCAAAACTGAATTGGTGTACGGGCCCGCGCTTGAGAATGGTTTTTACTACGACATTTCCTTCGAAAATGAAGAACCCCTTAGCAGCGATGAGTTTGAGGCAATTGAAAAAGAGATGAAGGCGATCATCGAAGAAAACCGCCCTTTCACACGCTATGAACTCGACGCAACTACTGGGCTGGAAAAACTCGAAAAAGAAGGAAACAAGTACAAAATAGATAACGCAAAAAGAGCTCTGGAAACTGGTTCAACATCCCTCACGTGGTACGCAACAGGCGAAAAAGACAAAAACTGGGAAGACCTTTGCAAGGGACCACACGTTCCATCAACTGGACGAATCGGATCGTATAAAATCATGACCATCGCGAGCAGTTACTGGCACGGGGATGCTGAGTCTGACAATCTCACTCGTGTGTATGGCAACGCGTTTGTTTATTCTAAACAACTCAAAGCGTATCTGAAACAACGTGAGGAAGCGAAACTTCGCGATCATCGAACAGTTGGAAAAAACTTACGTTTATTCCATGTTGATGAACAAGTTGGGCAAGGGCTGGTGCTTTGGACACCAAATGGCGCCGTAGTCCGCCAAGAGTTACAAACTTTTATTGCAGAACAATTGCAACTGCAAGGGTACAGCCAAGTATTTACACCGCACATTGGCAAACTAGATTTGTATCGAACATCTGGGCACTATCCATATTACCAAGAGAGCCAGTATCCCCCGCTCATTGATCCTGACCAGTTAAAAAGGTTGTCCGATGAAGGGTGTTCTTGCAGTGAACTTTCAAACATGATGGCAAAGGGTGACATCGAAGGATATTTACTTAAACCGATGAACTGCCCGCATCACATTCGTATCTATGCGAGTTCACCACACAGTTACCGAGACCTTCCTGTTCGTCTTGCTGAGTTTGGAACGGTCTACCGCTGGGAACAATCTGGTGAAATTGGTGGGCTCACTCGTGTTCGCGGTTTCACGCAAGACGACGCGCATCTATTTTGTATGGAAGATCAAATTGCAGATGAAATCCGCGGCTGCCTTGAACTTGTGAAAGTTATTTTTGCAACACTTGGCATGGATGATTACAAAGTTAGAGTTGGGCTGCGCGATCCAGATTCTGATAAGTACGTTGGCGAGGCGAGCAATTGGGACAAAGCAGAAGCAGCATGTCGAGAGGCAGTTGAATCACTTGACGTCCCGTGGACGGAAGATGCTGGAGAAGCAGCATTTTATGGTCCAAAAATTGATTTCATTGTCAACGATGTGCTCGGCAGACCATGGCAGCTTGGCACAATTCAAGTTGACTATAACTTGCCAATTCGCTTTGATCTTACATATATCGGAAAAGACGGTGGACACCACCGACCGGTCATGATTCATCGTGCCCCGTTTGGGTCGATGGAGCGGTTTATCGGAGTCCTCATCGAGCACTTTGCTGGGGCATTCCCAACGTGGCTTGCTCCTGAGCAAGTTCGCGTCCTACCAATTTCCGAAAAGACAAATGACTACGCGCAAGAAGTACATGATCTGATTCATGCCCTTGGAATCCGCGTTTCTATGGATAAAAACGACGAACGGGTGCAAGCAAAAATCCGCGAGGCTGCGAACATGAAAGTGCCATGGCAACTCATTGTTGGACCGCGGGATGCTGAAGCAAGACAAGTCTCAGTTCGGATGAGAGGGATCCGCCATGATTTAGGCGCTGTCGATCTCGATACATTTATCACTGCACTTCAAACTGAAATCCAGAGTCGCGGCAAAGAATCCATTCTAGAAAATTGTTTTCCTGATGTAGATGTACCAAAAGACGCTTGATAGTTGACCAAAAACAACATATCCTGCACTTACCTCCTCACCACTTAGGTGAGGCAGCCAAATATATGGCGCAGACTTTGAACCACAAACTCGATCAACAGCCTTCACTTCCCACTCGAAGTGAGCGCACACGCGTATTGAACGAAGTGGTTACAAACATGACTTCATGACGATCTGCCCAACAAATTGTTTTTGTACCTTTCGGGTTCACGCAAGCAGATTTTTACACCACGTTGCGCAGCAACACTCTGCTTACTTTTATATGGAATCTATTGGAGGACTCCGCCATCGCTCGTAGACGTTTTATTCGACCCCAAGAAAATAGCCAAAAGTCACCTCGCATCAATGATCGCATTCGTGCAAAGACCGTCCGGCTTATTGACCAAGATGAAAATATGATTGGGCTTGTCCCAATTTCAGAGGCCATTGAACGAGCAAGGACTGCAGATCTTGATCTCGTTGAAGTTTCACCCGGCTCCGATCCTCCAGTTTGCAGAATTCTAGACTTTGGGAAGTTCAAGTACGAACAGTCTAAGAAGGACCGCGCAAACCGTGCAAAGACAAAAGTAGTCGAAACAAAAGAAGTTCGACTTGGCAGATCAATGAAAATTGATCCACATGACATAGAGATTCGTTTAAACCAAGCAAGAAAGTTTTTACTTGATGGTCACAAAGTTCTTATCGTACAAAATTTCCGTGGCAGGGAAATGATGCATAAAGAACGGGGACATCAACGCATGCGAGAAATTATTGAGACCCTCTCAGATATTGCTAAAGTTGAACTTGCACCTCGCATGGCGGGTAGGCGTCAAACAATGGTACTTGCACCAGACAAAATTAAAATCCAAAAAGTGCTTGCAGCACAAAAAGCACAACAGGAAAAAGATTCAGAAAAAGAATCTAAAGATTAAATCATTCAATGTCGCGGTACGGAATCATTTCAGATATTCACGGGAACTCTCATGCACTGATGGCTGTCTACGACCGCCTCGGAACAATGAACGTGGATCGAATCATTTGCCTTGGAGACATCGTTGGTTATGGCCCAAATCCTGCGCAATGTTTAGATTTGGTACTGAGTTATTGTGATGAAGTTGTCAGGGGGAACCACGATGAAGCTGCGCTTGACCCAAACCTTGGGAAATATTTCAATAACGCAGCTCTCGCTGCACTGAATTGGACACGTGATCAACTTGGCCCCTACCATTTGATCGCATTGAGCCATATGAAAACTCGCATTCGATTGGGCGATGCCTTACTTTTAGTCCACGACACTCCCGCGTTGCATGACAGTGCTTATGTCCATGAAGTTGGACACGCAGTTGAAGCATTTGCGAGTCTTGATGAGGGGATTTGTCTTCATGGGCATACACATCTTCCAACAGTGTTCAGCACACCTGATGGAGTGGCGACTGCTGAATCGGTCTTCTTTCAAATTCCTACGGATGGAACACCCATCGTTCTCGATCCCTTAAAACGACACCTTTGCAATCCCGGCGCGGTTGGACAACCGCGAGATTCTGATCCGCGAGCAAGTTTCGGTATTTTAGAATACACCTCGCCTGACGCTGAAGCAATTTTTACAGTCCATCGCACTGAATACGATATCGCCGCTGCCCAAGAAGCGACACAAAAAGCTGGCCTGCCAACAATCCTTGCAGAGCGATTGTCAATGGGCGCTTAACTCAATTTTTTCAACGCCCAGCCGCCTTGAAAGAAACGTATTGAAAACAACCCTGCTCGAATAATCATTTCACCGCACAGCGCATACCAAATGCCAACAAGACCATAGTCAAGGTGAACACCAAGATACCACACTGCTGGTATACGAATGCACCAGCTAGAAAACGTCGTGATAATAAATGTCCAAACTGTATCGCCGGTTCCTTTTAGTGTTTGTCGAATAACCATCATCACTGCAAAACCAAGTTGCATAATGCCTGCGACAAATAGCAGTTTAGGAACAAGCGACAAATGGATTGGTTGGTTCGAAATAATTGAAGTGAGTTGATCCCCAAAGAAAATCATGCCAAGCCCCATTGTGCCCATAAACAACATCGCTAACAAGACACAAATAAGCGTAGATTTCCGTGCATCTTTAATGTTGTTCGCCCCAAGGTATTGTCCAGCCAATGCACCTGCAGCTGTGCCAATCGCAAAACCAGGCAAAAAACTAAACGCTTCCCATTGCACAGCAATGACATGCGCTCCCTGCAAGCCTTGTGCAATATCCTCGCCTTCATGTGCTAACTTGGCAGATATTTTGCCAATGAAGTACAACACAAACAAGTTCGCTGTCCACATTGATAGTCCTTCGAAGAAACTTGGAATGCCGATCCTCGCAATTTTCCAAAATACATCTAATTTTGGCAGAAGATCCTTCGCTTTCAATTGAAGATCTTTTACCCCACGCAGCAGAACACCAATAATACAAACACCCCCAACGACATACGCCGCAGATGTGCCCAAGGCAATTCCTACCACATGAAAATCCCAATGAAATGGGTTAGAAAATACTTCTTCACCAAATCGAAGATCTGCGCCACTCAACACAAACGAAACAGAAATATTAACAACATTTACAAAGAGAGTCACGATTGCTGGGCGCAATGTATCGCCGCTGCCGTGCAATGCCATCGCTCCGGTTGTCATGATGCTGCAAAATGGCATGCTGATTGCGAGAATTTGGATGTACTGCATTAAGTATATTTTTGCTGCAGGTGAAAGTTGGCAGAGATCACCGAGTGGCGCAGCGACAAACCAAAGCCCTGCGCCTACTACAATTCCCCACATCGCAGCGAGTACGATCGATTGACCGAGTACATCGCTTGCCATTTGTTTTTTACCGCCACCCATCGCTCTTGCTATAAGTGCTTGTCCACCGACGCCGACACCAGAAACTGCAATTGCAATGAACCACCCAATATACGAACCGATTCCGATTGCATCCATTGCAGGAAGTACAACCTTTTCAGGCAATGCGCCTGCAAACATTTTGTCTGCCAATCCGACACATGCAACTAAAATTTGCTGCACAAGAATTGGCATTGCCAAAAACCAAATCGCAGTTGACATTGATTTACCTGCAAGTGAACCACTTTGAATTGAACCAACAGGTTCAGAGAGCGGCTCTTGCAAATCTTCAGGAGAAGGCTGCATTGTTGCGAGCCTTTGTTTTTCTATTTGGTCAGTTTTTTCCTGTTCTTTCACTGGGAAACTGAGGAATCATCATAGGTTGAACGACGTGTTGGATCTTCAAGCCCGACTGGTACGTCCGGTTTTTCTTCATTCCGATGTTCCCAAAAAACAAATCGGTCATACCATCTAGTTTCATATTTGAATGTAGGGTATTGAAAAAAAGTCATCGCTTCAAACGGGTTATTGTTTGCATCATGCGTTGCTCTATACCATTCAAACCAAGCATATTGATCGGTGCCAAACACTTGGCCCGTCAAAATATGAAGCGATTCTGATGATGCAAGATTTATTGTGAGTTCATTTGCATCTAAACTTGAAATCAACCCCAAAAGAACTCGGTCTTCAGGGTAATGTCCAAGGGCAGTCGCACAAAAAGCCCGAACTGTACTGTCCTCGTTTTCGTCACCGAGAGAACGAAGAAGATCTCCCACCACAATTGGATTATGAATTCTTTGCAATGCAACAGCTGCCTCACGTCTGACTTGAATACTTTCCGAACCGTCTGAGCGTAACCAAGGTGCGATCAATTCAGCATCTGTAACTTCTGCATATCTTGCAAGTGCTTTTATCGCAGCGGCACGCACAAGTGGATCGCCGTCCTCGATGACATAGTCTCGGTACATTGAAACATAAGGAGGACCTCCACCAAATGGAGAGTTAGCGAGCAACGTAATTCCCTCTCTCCGTTCATCTGGCGAGTGCTGATCACTCGCCATCATTGCAGCTTGGTTTGGCGTAACAGGGGCAAACCCCTTTGCTAAATCATTGAAATCATCTGTGACACAACCTCCAAGAAACAGTAAGAGGGACAAAGTGCAAGTGGTAAAAATCGTGCGTTCTATCATGTTGCAGTCTCATCCTCATCTGCCCTGCTTTGAATTGTGTCTAATAATTCGCGAACTTCTTTTGCCATGGTTGTATTGGGGAATTGAGACATAATTGCATCACCAAAGCCAATTGCTTCTGTCCAACGCCGGTCGCTTACTGCCATTTTGAATCGAGTACCGAGGGTATCGCGATACTTCGTAATCACGGAATCTGCAGTTTCCATAAACCTCCGTGCTTCGTCGGGAGTGAGATACCTGTCAAGTTCCTTGAGGAGTTCCATCGCAATTTCTACGTTATTTTTCTCCGCAGCATCGACAAACTTCGCTTCAAGCGTGTGCCGGTACTGGACGCGCGCGTCAGCGATGTGCTGTTCGATTCCATGCAAGAGCGGAGTTTCAGGATACAGACGACGCATCTTTGCAGCGTATTGATATGCCTCGACCCACTTGTGCTTCACTAGTAATTCGTCAAGTAACTTAAGTTCTTCTTGAATTTGAGATTGATGTTGTTTATGCAATGCTTGTTGAATTTGCGAACGTAACTGCTCAGCTTCTTGGACAGCGCCAAATTCAGAACCCATCTGATCGCAAAGCATCAAAGCAGCGTGCACGTCTCCGCTTGCCATGTCATCTTGAATTGTTCTTCGAAGCAAATCAAGTTCGCGATCACGAAACAAAACTCGTTTTGCATTTTCAGATAATTGCAATGCTTCCATGAGCTTTTCCCATGGTGGTACATCTGTTTCTTGGGAAGATGATCTTGCAAGTGTTCCTCTCTTAGAGAGAGATATACTCAAAGCCGCCCCTGCCCAACCGATTGCTGCAACAACCATTCCACCTGTAAGAAGAGGACCACCGGAGATGATTGCACCGATTCCTAGCAGTACAAGAACAGCAAAGACACCCGCAGATTTTCTATGGGTTAACATTGCGATCGTAGCTGCCAAGAGAGCAGCTACCGAAGCGAGCAGCATTGGTTCAGACCAATATGTTCCCCACCAATCTATTGCTGCTGTGAGCACTGCAAGTGAAATGAGAAGTGGAGAGACAAGGAGTAACCTTGCCAACACATGAATCCGTTCATCTTGCTGAGAGTGCATTGTTGTAGTGTACTCGTTGGGTCAACTGCCTGGTACGGGTTCTCCGCAAGCAGATTCAACAGGGACGATGCATATAAACTCGAGTGGTTCAGTGCCCGTGTTGCGAAATTGGTGCAAATCGTTTGCTCGAACATAGATGGAGTCACCAGAACTGATTGGAGAGACCTCACCATCACATTCAATTTCTCCATTTCCAGAGAGAACGAGGACTTCATGCTCCCAATCATGGTGATGAAGGGGCGTACATCCAGATGATGCAAGTGAAAAATGCCGCATTGCAAATGTGGGAGCACCGTCATTTTGACCGAGAAGCAACTTCATCGTCACACCTTGAATCCCATCACCTTCAAGTTTCTTACCGTCGATAGCGCGTATGTTTCGTTTAATCATAGAGTAGAATTTCCTCATTCTAGACGTATTGTAAGAAGGAAACACGAATGCCTGTAAATATAACAACTTTTGTCCTTGGAGATTACCAAACCAATTGTCACATTGTCACAAGTGATGATGATTGCTGGGTTGTAGATTGTGGGTATGAACCTGAAAATCTCATCGAATTTTTACATGAAAAAGAACTTTCTCCCTCTGCGATTTTGCTGACTCATTGCCACGCCGATCACATTGCAGGACTTGATCAGTTACGCAGCGCGGTTGGAAACGTTCCGATGTTTTGCCACAAAGCAGAGGCTGAGTGGAATCAAACACCGATGTTGAACCTTTCGGAAATGGCTGGAATGCCAGTAACAGCGGCGCCTGTCCAAGGGTATTTGAACGAACAAAGCACACTGACTCTCGGCAGTTCAAGGTGGCGTGTTTTGCATACTCCAGGACATAGCCCAGGTAGTATTTGTTTTATTCACGATGAGAGTGATCAAGCGATTGTTGGAGACACCCTTTTTGCTGGAAGTATTGGCAGACATGATTTTCCCACAAGTAATGTCAATGATCTTCGCCACTCCATTTCAGAAGTGCTCATGAAATTGCCTGATTCGATGAAAATTTACCCAGGACATGGTCCAAGTTCAACCATCGGCGAGGAACGAACTACAAACCAGTTTGTCCTGCAAGGATTCTAAAACTACTTGCGGGTTGTTTTTTCAATGATGACGAGATGGCGAATCTGAGCCGCGCTTCACTAGAATGATTTTTCGAACTGCCTATTCTTCTGCATCAGGCTTAAATGCTTTCACAACGTCAGCTTGAACATTTGCAGGCGTGCGTTCGTCGTGTGAGTATTCCATCTCATACGAACCAGTACCACCAGTAATTGACTTCAACTGATTTGTGTATGACATTACTTCTGAAAGTGGCGCTTCTGCTTCAAGCAGTGACTGATCACCTGGCAATAAATCCGTTCCAAGAATCCGACCACGTTTTCCTGAAATATCTGATGAAACATCGCCAATAAGGTTACTTGGAATTGTGATGTGCAACTTCACAAATGGTTCAAGAAGTACCGGCTTCGCCTTTTTCACAGCATCGATGAATGCACGGCGGCCAGCAGTCACAAATGCAATTTCTTTGGAGTCAACAGCGTGGTGCTTTCCGTCATACACTGAAACTTTAATGTTATACATTGGATATCCAGCGATCGCGCCTTCACCCATCACCCTGCGAACACCCTTTTCAATCGCGGGTAAAAACTGCTTGGGCACTGAGCCTCCGAAGGTGTCATCAACAAATACGAATCCGTCAGGACTTTCTTCTGCTTCTTCACCAACTGCTGGCTCAATGCGTAAATAGACTTCGCCAAATTGACCCGAACCACCAGATTGTTTTTTATGCTTGTGATGACCTTCAGCGTTTGCTGTAATTGTTTCTTTGTACGCAACCTTTGGGGTTCGCGTTTCAACTTCAACTCCATACCGATCCTTCAACATGCGAAGTTTCACTCGTAAGTGAATATCACCTAACCCTCGGATCACTAGATCACCAGTTGCTGCTACTCGGTCGCGTTCAAGGGTTGGGTCTTCTGAAAGCAACTTCGTAAGCGCTTCTCCAAGTTTTACTTCTGCGTTACGGTTTGCAGCATCAATCGCCAATCCAAACATTGGTTTTGGCATTGGCAATGGTTTTATTCTCATCTGCTCACTGATTGACCCATCATGCATGACGTCGCCGTATGAAAGCTCGTCAATTTTTGCAACCGCACCAATGTCTCCAGCAACAACTGATTTTGTTTCTACATGATCCTTACCTTGTAATTTAAACACATGACTGAGACGCAATCCCTTACGGTGTGCGTTAGTCCTTGGGTGAAAATCTGAGCTTACAGCACCTTGGTGCACTCTAAACACACTCAATTTGCCAACATACGGGTCGGAAGAAACTTTGAAAACATGCGCAACTGGATGCTCTGCATCACCAGTTGCGTGCCACTCTTCTTGGTCATCACCTTCATGAATAATAAACGTTCGGGGGTTTCCTTCATTTGGATTCGGGCAGAGTTCTGCTGCAAAATCCATGAACTCCGAAACACCAACTCCTGCACTAGCAGACATAAACATGACTGGCACAAGGTGGCCAGATCGAAGCGCAGCTTCAAAAGGACCATGCAATTGCTCAGGGCTTACTTCGCCTTGCTCCAAATACGCTTCCATCAGTTCTTCGTCGACTTCAACAACTTGATCTACGATTCCGGTGTGATACTCTGCTACATCGCCAAAATCGCTTTCTCCAGCTGCATTTTTAAAACAATCGATTACTGCTTTTCCATCATCTGTTGGCAAATTTACAGGACGACAAACATCGCCAAATGTTTCTTGAATGTTTCCAAGCAGTGCTTCGTTGTCTTCGCAGTGATCTATTTTGTTAATGAGAATTACTTGCGGGAGATTGCGTGCACGACCAACTGCAACTAATTTTCTCACTGCTGTATCGATCCCCGCCGACGCATCAATCATGACAACTTGGGTTTCAATAGCAGGTAATGCTGCAACAACTTTTCCAAAAAATCCTGGACTGCCGGGCGTATCGATCAAATTGATGTGTGCGTTTTTGTGATCAAAGTGAACAACTGTACTATCAATACTATGACCAAACTCTTTTTCTAAATCATCAAAATCGCAAATGGTGTTTCCATCTTCTACTCGACCAGCTTTGCCAATTTCACCTGCTGCATGGAGCATCCGTTCTATCAATGTCGTTTTCCCAGCTCCGGGAGAACCCGTCAAAACAATGTTACGGATGTCGGTCGTTGTGTAATTGGCCATAATTCTGCTTCTCCTTCATTGAACGAATCACCGCTGTTTTAACACTGCTACAGCGTCAAGAAAGCCGATGATAGCAGCCAAATCCCCTTTCTGCTCGGTTTTGAAAGCACTGCGAACCCAAAAACTCACCCTCGGTGAGTTTTTTCAGTTCGGGGGTGGAAAAACTCACCGGGGGTGAGTTTATCCGGGGGGAGTTGATTCGGTGGGAGTTAATTCGGGGGGAGGTTATTCGGGGGGAGTTTGTTGTAATTGTCGCAAGCCTTCGTACACAGCAGTGCAGACTGCGGTGGCAAGGTTCAAACTTCTCGCTTCTTGTTCCATAGGCAGGCACAACCGTGCGGATTCCCCCTGCGTTTTCGTGACCCAATCATGCACCTCATCTGGGACACCATGTTGCTCTGACCCGAAAAGTAAATAATCCCCTTTTTGGAACGATGCATTCCAGTATGTTTCTGATGATTTAGTTGTAAAAAGCCAAACCCGCTGCGGTTGCTGTGAATCAAGAAACGATTCCCAATCGTCATGTTCTTTCAAATCAACATCTCGCCAATAATCCATGCCTGACCTGCGTACCGCTTTCAGTGAAAGATCAAATGCCAATGGGTGAATCAAGTGCAATCGGCATCTTGTAGCCATAGCAGTTCGGCCAATGTTTCCCGTGTTATTGGGAATTTGCGGACAAAGTAAAACGATGTTAAAAAATGGTTCTTTCGCCAACCTTTAATGTCCGTATAGAGGATATTTTTCGCAAAGTGCATGGACTTCGCTGCAAACTTTACTGCACACATCGGCATCTCCACTTGAAGCGAGAACGCGATCGATCAGCGATGCAACAAGTACCATGTCAGCTTCAACAAGACCACGCGTGGTGAGTGCTGCTGTTCCAAGCCGAAGGCCACTTGTCACCATTGGTTTTCTTGGGTCATTTGGGATTCCATTTTTATTAACAACAATGCCCGCAGCTCCCAGCCAATCTTCAGCATCAGCGCCAGTCAACTCAGCATCTCTTGGTCGCAGGTCAACAAGCATCAAGTGATTGTCTGTCCCCCCGCTACATAACCGATACCCATGTGCAACCAACGCATCGGCAAGTGCATTCGCATTTTTGACAATTTGTTTTGCATAGGTCTTAAACGAGGGTTGCAACGCTTCCCCAAATGCAACTGCTTTTGCAGCAATAATGTGCATCAAAGGGCCTCCTTGAGAACCGGGAAACACTTTCCGATCGACCAACTTGGCGACCTCTTCGTCATCGGTCAAAATAATTCCGCCGCGTGGACCACGCAATGTTTTGTGTGTGGTTGAAGTCACAATGTGTGCATGTGGAAATGGCGATGGGTGTGCTCCACCCGCAACGAGCCCTGCAATGTGGGCAATGTCTGCCATGAGATAGGCACCAACACTGTCGGCAATTTCCCTAAACCTAGCAAAATCAATTGTTCGAGAATATGCGCTGTATCCGCAAATGATCATTTTGGGATTCGTTTCTAAAGCTCGTTTTGCAATGTGGTCGTAATCAAGAGTTTCTGTTTCTGAATCAAGATCGTAACTTTCAATATTGTAAAACGTGCCAGAGAAGTTGGGTTTTAATCCGTGGCTTAAGTGACCACCAGAAGAAATCGGGAGAGAAAGAATTGTATCACCCGGTTTACACAGCGCCATAAACGCTGCAACATTTGCATTTGCACCACTGTGTGGCTGGACATTTGCATACGAGCAACCAAACATCTCTTTGACTCGGTCGCGTGCAAGATCTTCGATCTGGTCGTGGAATTCACAGCCACCGTAATATCGTTTGCCGGGATACCCTTCAGCATATTTATTGGTGAGCCACGATCCCATAGTGTGCATCACAGCAGGAGAAACGTGGTTTTCTGAAGCAATCAACTCCAGCGTGAATTGCTGCCTCTTCGCTTCAGCAGCCATACTCGCCGCCACTTGTGGGTCAGCACTTTCAAGGGTTTCAAGTAATGTGCAAGACATTTTGTCAAGAACTGGCGATTCGGTTGTGTTTGTCATACTTTGTATTCTACACAGACTATGACAATTCTTCCTCTCCTTTTGCTCGCTCTTTCACCAATACAAATCGATGGTTCCTTTCAAGACTGGCCAGAAGGAATCACAAGGCAAGAAGACCTGCATTTCCACTACGCTCGCATCGAGTTACCCAGCAAAAAATGCCTTCAGCAATTACCAACGCAGCACGTTATAGAACTTGGGGAGTACACAATTCTCTTCTCTCCAACTGAAAAAGGATACGGGATTTCCTGCAAAAAAGGTGAGCAATGGGTTTCTCCCTACGCTGCGGGAGTTGTCTTTTCGCCAACTACAGCAGCAACAGATTTCGAAATTCGTGTGGATAAAGCTGAACATCCTTTTCCAAAAAAAGATTTCAATCTGGCTCCTCAAGGAGATTTCAGAGTAGTCAGTTGGAACGTGCAATTTGGGAACCTCCTTGAAGATAAGGAAAGAGGAAGCCGAATACTCAAAGCACTTAAACCAGATGTCCTTTTGCTACAAGAACTCGATGGGAATGATACGCCTGAGATTCTCACTGCTTTTCTTTCTTCAACACTTGGCGGTTCTTGGCACGTTGCACTCACAGAAAGTACAGGCACTGAGCGGCATCACCAATTAAGAAGTGCAATTGCATCAAAAAGCAGTTTGCAATCATCAGAACATATCAATTCTGGAAGTTGGCGGCAACTGAAAGCCATTTTCTCCACGATCAATTGCGAGAAGAAACCTGTTAACTTTGTTTCATTGCACCTTCGCTGCTGCGGAGGACCAACTGGTGAGGCAGAAGAGCAGAGACAAAGTGAATCAAAAGCAATTCAAAAGTTTATAGATTCGCACCAATCACCTCGTTTTGTAATTGCAGGCGATTGGAATCTCGTTGGCACAACAAAACCACTAGAAATTGTGCAAAACAATCAACTTTCTATCGTTGATGCATATCAACCTGATGGGCTTCTCAATGCAACGTGGTCAGACACATCAAGTTCATTTACGCCTGGCCGTTTAGATTGGATGTTGTTTTCCTCAAAAACACTAGAAGTTGTCAACTGTTTTATTCTTGAAACAAGTGATTTCAGTCCAGATACACTCATTGCAAACGATCTCCTTGCTGAGGACACTGCTACACTTTCAGACCATCTCCCACTCGTTGCAGATTTCAACATCATCAAATGATTATGAACACAAAAATAGGATCCCTAACGATTGGGTACATCGGATCAAACCTAATCTGTGAGTTTAGAAAACGTACCGTAGAAAAAGAACCATCAAAGATACTTCTTCGTCAATTGCAACGGTACTTTGATGGAATACATACAAAACCATTCGATGCACCGATCCCCGATGGTCCACCGTTCATGCAAAAATGTTGGGTTGCATGCCGTAACATTCCATACGGCGAAACCATCACCTACGGTGAACTCGCAGCAGCAGCAGGTTCGCCTCGCGCAACACGCGCTGCAGGGCAAGCGATGCGGCACAACCCTGTAAGCATTATCACGCCTTGTCACAGAGTCATAGCATCAACTGGAAAATTACATGGATTTTCAGGAAAAACTGACCTCAAAAGCAAGGAACTACGTACAAAACAGTTTTTGCTTGCTTTAGAACAAACAACTCTCAAGAGTCTATAATTCACGTATGAAAATCGCAATTGTAGGAACTGGCTATGTTGGACTCGTCACAGGTACATGCTTTGCTAATGCGGGCAATAGTGTGACATGTTTAGATATTGATCAAGAAAAACTTGCAAAGTTGCGGAACTCGCAATCACCCTTCTTTGAACCGGGGCTCTCGGAATTGATGCACCGTTCAATAGATGCAAAGCGGCTTCTCTTTACTGATGATGCCGAAGAAGCATTTGATGATGCAGAGATTATCTTTATCTGTGTAGGAACACCAACCTCAGCGCATGGCGATTGCGATCTCTCTGGTGTGATGAGCGTTGCTGATCAAATTGCGCGATGTATCCAAGATCGAAAAGAAGACCCCCCGTTGGTTGTTGTGAAATCAACCGTGCCTGTGGGCACGACTGAACTTGTTGGCGAACGAATTTCTACACAAACAGGTTTCCAAATCAGTATTGCAAATAACCCTGAATTTCTTCGCGAAGGATCTGCGATTGACGACTTTAGATCACCAGACAGAGTTGTGTGCGGGGTGATGGATGATCTTGGAAAATCTCGGCTCGCCGAATTGTATTCGCCATTTGTTGATCAACAAAAAACGCTGTTCTTCTTCGACATACGCTCTTCAGAAATGGTGAAGTATGCAAGTAACGCGATGCTCGCATGCAAAATTAGTTTCATGAATGAGATTGCATCATTGTGCGAACGCAACGGTGCAAACATTGAGCTTGTCCACGATGGGATGTGTAGTGACAGTAGAATTGGTACACAATTTTTCAACCCCGGAATTGGGTATGGAGGATCATGTTTTCCTAAAGACACACTTGCAGTCATTGAAATGGGCGAGAAAGCGAACGCAACTTGTCACGTCAACGAAGCAGTACATAAAATCAACCTCCGCCAACGCCAGTGGTTTGCGGACCGCATTGTTTCACATTTTGGCGGGTCTCTCTCTGGAAAGAAAATTGCTATGTGGGGACTTGCATTTAAACCTCGAACTGACGACATTCGAGATGCGCCTTCAATAGATATTGCAAAAACAATGCTCAAGGCTGGCGCTTCGATCACCGCCTATGATGCGGAAGCTTCTGCAAACTTCAGCAATGAAGTTCCAGAAGTGCATATCGCAAACGACATGTACGATGCTGCTCAAGATGCGGATGCAATTGTCGTTTGCACCGAGTGGTCAGAATTTTCTGCCCCTGATTTTGACAGGCTCAAAAATATACTCAACGCCCCCGTCCTGTTTGATGGCAGAAACATCTATTCGCAGCGGACTATGAAGAAACACAATTTTCACTATTACTCTGTTGGCAGGCCAACGGTCACCCAAAAGACAGCAAAAGTTTGATGTAAAAACCCCTTTTTTGACTCTAGTTTCACCTTTTTCTGACTCTTTTCAATTCGTGTGCTACTCTTTATAGAGTAAAGGAACTTATTTTATGGCAAAAGCAATTGCAGACCCCGAAGAAATCAGACGTTTTGCACACGATCTCAAACGATTCAACGACGACCTTACGCACCAGATTCAAGTGATGCGAAGCAGAATGTCATCACTCTCGCAAAGTTGGCGAGATCAAGAACAACGCAAATTTGAAGAAGAATTTGATCACACTATCAAAGCGATTGATCGTTTTGCAAAGTTAGGCACTGAGCAAATTCCATTTCTTCTACGCAAGGCACAACGCATTGAAGATTATCTTCAACAAAGATAACACATGCCAGAATCTGCCAATGTAAAATCTCTAGATGGGCTCCGCGATTTCAGGGCGGCACTCATTGATTTTATAGAGAAGGCAAAACGAGCAACTTCATCGGCAGAGTCTGAAATAAGTCACATGCAATCTTGGCTTGGCAATACACAAATGATGCACTGGAAGCATGCCATTCGTAAAGCTGAAGAAAAATTATCGCAAGCAAAAAGTGAACTTTTTAGAGCAACCATTTCCCAGCCAGATAATCCAAGGGGACCGACAGATCAAATCAAACTTGTCCGCAGGCGAAAAGAAGAAATTGCAGCAGCGCAACTTAAACTTAAAAACACACAACGGTGGGTGCGGATTGTCGAGCATGAAAATCACGAATATCGAAGTGCAATGACACCACTCACAGCAAGTTTAGACGGTGAGTTACAAAAAGCGGTTGTAAAGATTGATAATGCAATTTGCTCGATCGAACTGTACTTAGCAGATCAAGTAGTAGAATCTGAAAAAGACCAACCACTAGAAGAAAAAACGACCATCGCCAGACGTGGCGATGACAGAAAGGGCCAAGACGATGAGCATGGTGACAGCCAAGGCACAATTGACGAAGGCGACGAAGAATCTCCTTCTGAAATGGGATGATGCGAATGAACATTGGGACGATCCAGTGAGCAGAGCTATGGAAAAGAAACATACTGACCCGCTTCGCGCTTCGGTACGTTCTGCAATTGCTGCAATGGATAACATGGGAGAACTTCTCGCTAGAGCCGAGCAAGAGTGCTCCTGAATAGTACACTACGCCCCTACGATGACACTTTCCATCCTCCATCAACAACGAGCACAACTTGCCGCAGTTATGCAATTGATCAAAGAGACGCGGATCCGTGAGCAAGAAATACTTCAAGAAGTTTCCGAAGGGATTGCCAATTCTCATTCCAAACGAGAAAAAGACCTCCACAGATGTGAAGAACTTGCAGCATCAAAGAGAATTACTGCTCAGCAATTTTTTGAAAAGGATTCAGCTAAAGTTGAAAAAAGAAGAGAGTTGGAACCAAAGATCCTCGAAGAACGACACGAAATCAGGCTCTCAGAAATTGCCGAAGAAGCTGAAGATCTCAACGATGAGACTGAATCGAAACTAAATGAGGAGCAGTGGCTCGCAGAATCCGTATACGAAGCTGCGATCCCTATTCCTAACCAAAGGTACGAAGATATAAAGCAAGATCTTGATAAAGAATTGAAAAGAGTTGATCAACTTTGTATCGAAGCACCCAGAATGCTTTCTCGTTTGCGGCAACACGATGATTCAACGACAGACGATCATGATGATTCTCGAAAAAAGCACATGAGCCAATATGTTCAAGGCGCTACCGCGGCACTTAAATCCATCAAATGTGATCCAAGAGCAAAATTGTTTATTGGGTTCAGGCCGTTCATTATTATTGGTTTCATTACAGCAGTCATTGGTGTTTTTGCAAACTATGCACTCGATAATACCCTTCACATAATTGGCGCTCCAGTTCTTGCTTTTTGCCTAGTAGTGACTGGGCTAATCTTTGTTTACGCAACTGGCAAGAATTCGGTCCGAATGAAAATGCAAGAGTTTCGTTCTTGCGTCAGCGCCGCACGAAGAGTTCGCGAATATGAGTTAAAGAAAGCAGATCGAAAGAGGATCTCCGATGAAACAAATGTCAAAGAGACAAGACAACGTGAACTTGCCAATGCTGAAGACAAATATGGACCAAGGCTAAAAGAAATCGAACGGCTTTGCAAGAAAGATATTGGCAAGGAAGAGATACGTTTTGCCGCTGTAAAAGAAAAATTATCAACCAAATTAGAACAAGATGCAACAGATGTGGAAACACAGTTTGCAGATGACATTGCGCATTTAGAAAAAGAACAAGCCGACACACTCCACGCGATTGAATCACAGCACAACGCCACGCTTCTCTCAATAGAAGAAAAGAGAATTGATGTCATCACAACTTTACAAACAAAGTGGGACGCGACTTTTGAGAAGTTCACAGAGGATCTTCAGAGTCAACGCAAAGAAGCAGAAAAGTTGTATGCGTGCTGGTCTGATACTGACTGGAAAAATTGGACACCGCCCAGCGAACCCCTTGACCGAATTCCTCTCGGCGAATTTAAAGCGAATCTTCAAACAATTGGTGGTGAAGTACCAGTGGACCAACGACTCACGCTTCCGGAGCCTACCATTGAAACTGTCCCACTTTGCATGACATTGCCGCGTGACTCATCCCTGCTTGTCTCCACAAGTGGAAAACTTCGAGATCAATCGATTGAAATTATTCAGAATTCCGTGATCAGAGTGCTCACTGCTATCCCTCCCGGAAAAGCGAAGTTTACGTTGATTGATCCTGTAGGACTAGGCGAAACGTACGCAGGCATTTTACACCTTGCTGATTTTGAAGAGTCGCAACTTCTCGATCGCGCATGGACCGAAGTTCGTCACATTGAGCAGCAACTCACAAACATAACGCAACACATGGAAACTGTGATTCAAAAATATCTTCGAAACGAATTTGATTCCATCGACGATTACAACGAACAAGCAGGCGAAATTGCTGAGCCATACCGCTTTTTAGTAATCGCTGATTTTCCAACAAACTTTACCGAAAATTCAATCAAGCGACTTTCAAGCATCATTACAAGCGGCGCAAAATGTGGCGTGCACGTGTTCCTACACCGAGACTTAGGTCAACCACTACCGCAGGGCATTGATGAGGATACGCTCCATCGGTTTGATATGAAATTGAAGGAAGAGGATGGCAAACTATCGATCAATGAAAAAGGGATGCGTGATCTCCCTTTGACAACAACTCCCCCACCAGATGATGCAACAACGACAACGATTGTAAAAACGGTTGGTGAACTCGCTGAAACAACACACAGAGTCGAGGTCCCCTTTTCAATTATTGCTCCAAAAGAAGACGAATATTGGAGTCAATCGACATCGCACAAACTATCTGTTCCCCTTGGCAGAGCTGGTGCAACAAAGTTTCAAAATCTTGTGCTTGGTAGAGGTACTGCGCAGCACGCACTCATTGCAGGAAAAACTGGCTCTGGCAAATCAACGCTGCTCCATGTGTTAATCACAAATCTTGCACTCTGGTACAGCCCAGATGAAGTTGAGTTTTATCTTGTTGACTTCAAGAAGGGTGTTGAATTCAAAACATACGCGACACATTCATTGCCACATGCACGAGTTGTTGCCGTTGAGAGTGACCGCGAGTTTGGTATTAGCGTTTTGCAAAAACTTGACAACGAGTTAAAACGTCGCGGTGAATTATTCCGCGATCTTGGCGTGCAAGACATTGCTGGCTTCCGTAAATCTTCGGAAGATTCGATGCCAAGAATACTTCTCATCGTTGATGAATTCCAAGAATTCTTTGTTGATGATGACAAAATTGCACAGGAAGCAAGTTTACTTCTTGACCGCATCGTGAGACAGGGTCGAGCATTTGGCATTCATGCCATTCTCGGTTCACAAACTTTAGACGGCGCATACACACTTGGTAGATCCACTATGGGACAAATGGCTGTCCGCATTGCATTGCAATGTTCTGAAGCTGACAGTTACATTATTCTCAGTGAAGACAATGCTGCGGCAAGGCTTTTATCGAGACCCGGCGAAGCAATTTACAATGACAGTGCAGGGAAAGTTGAAGGAAACAGCCCATTCCAAATTGTTTGGCTTGACGAAGACATTCGTGAAAAAGAACTTGCAAAAGTAAGAGAACTCTACAAGGGGCAGGAACGCGAAATGGTTGTCTATGAAGGCAATGCACCAGTGGCACTAAGCGAGAACAAAGCGTTTGATACTGCAAAAACAACGCAGATCTCCGCGAAACCACCTGTAGCCGCTGCGTGGCTTGGCGCAGCAATGGCAATAAAGGAAGACACTGCAGCATTGTTTAGACAAGCAACTGCAAACAATTTGCTAATAGTCGGTCAACAAGAAGAAGTCACAACTTCGCTCGTTGCATCTTCGATGTTGTCACTAGATATTCAATTCCCACCCGACCAATTGCAAATGACTGTCCTTGATGGCACACATGGCGATGCAACCTATGCCTCCTTACTTCCTGACGTTGTCGCACATCTTCATTGTAATGCGCAACTCATTGAAAGCCGTGCTGTAGAAGACACTATGCAATCTCTCTATAGTGAATTGCAAGATAGGATTGAAAATAATGCGCAAGGAAAACCAACACAATTCCTTATAGTCAATGGGCTACACAGGTTCCGAGATTTGCGACGCAACGAAGATGATTACGGTTTCAGTATGAGTGATGAAGAAAAACAAAAAACACCTGCTCAAATTTTTGCTGAACTCATCAAAGAAGGCCCAGCGCTTGGAATGCATGTCATCGTTGCGACCGATACGTTGACCAACCTAAACCGCGCTGTCGATCGACAAGGGTTACGTGAATTTGATCTACGCGTCCTTCTTCAAATGGGGAACAACGATTCATCAAATCTCATCGACTCTACTGCCGCTTCTAAACTAGGAATGCACAGAGCGCTGCTATACAGCGAAGAGGCTGGCACGATTGAACCGTTTAGACCATATTCAATGCCTGTCGTTCGAGATATGTGATTATAGAAATTCACAACTGCTCCCACGACCATCTGTACATTCATTGGCACTTTGCTACAATGCCAAAACCCCCGAAGTTGAACCCCCGAACTCCCGGAGTTAAACTCCAAAAGTTAGATTTCAGGGCCATTAGCTCAGTTGGCTAGAGCGCTTCGTTTACACCGAAGAAGTCACAGGTTCGAGTCCTGTATGGCCCATTAGATAAGCCAATAGCAATTGCTATTGGCTTATCTAATGGGCCGCTGCTTGATACAGGACTCGCGGCAAGCGAGTCCTGTTTGAATTTCGCATATTTACCTTGCTATTCCCACCGCCTCGTGTAACAATGGTTGTAAGTACGGGCGATGCCCGGGAAAGGTTTGGAGATGAAGAAACTAATTACTTGTTTGGTCGCGTGTGTGTTGAGTGGTGTTGCGTTCGCTAAAACGTGGACTGTAGATGATGACGGCAAGGCAGATTTTGACAACATTCAAGCAGCGGTTAATGCGGATGAACCACGAGGCAGTATCCGTGAGATCATGCCCTGTGATCTTGGTCCCATTACAGAGAACCGAGGTGTGACGTGGGGAACGCTATGGCCCGCTGGAACCGTCTACTACGATTTCGACGCCTCTATCAGCCAACTGAATCGTGATCGAACCCGTGCGGCGATGGATGTTCTTGAGACCGCGACCGAGATGGGCACGGTCTTCATCCCCCGCACCAATGAACCCGACTACATCCACATCATTGAAGGCGGCGGCAACTGGTCCTCCGTCGGCATGCAGGGCGGAAGTCAGAATCTCAGCATGTACAACTGGAGCTATCAATTTATCATCTGCCATGAGTTGATCCACGCATTGGGTCGGCTGCACCAGCAGAGCCGGTCCGATCGCGATAACTACATTACGGTGAACTGGGAATGCATCGATTCCAACTATGCCTACAACTACAACATATGCGGGCAGTGCCCCAACTATGGGGAGTACGATTTCGAATCGGTCATGCACTACAGTCAATGGGGTTTCAACACCGGTTGCCCAACCATGACCTGTTTGCCCGGATACGAAGAGTTTCAGGATGTTATGGGGCAGCGGGACTACCTTAGTAATGGGGACATCGAGACACTGCGATCCATGTATCCGATACAAAGTGCGACCGGCGCATGCTGCGTTGGTACAGCTGGTGGGTGTATTGACAATCTTTCAGAGTCGGGCTGCCTTGCTGGGTCTGGTACATGGCATGGCCCAGATTCTGTTTGCGCAGATGGCGATTGCGAACTGAGCAACTGCGATGGAGATGCAGATGATAGTGGCGTTGTTGATGTAGGCGACATACTTGTAGTCATCGACCAGTGGGGACTCGCAGACTCCCCTGCTGATGTGAACAACGACGGCATCGTGAATGTATCCGACCTACTCATGGTTATCGACTCTTGGGGTACTTGTTTGTAGTTCCCCACCTGCACGTCAGCTCATGTTGTTACATCTAACTTCGATCCCATTTTTGAAGGCCGGAAAACATGAGATGGAATCGCATAACATACTTCATTTATAAAATGTTTCACCGTTGGTGGCTCTGGCATAGGGAGTACGATGTATAGGTATGGTCAGCGAGTTTTTACTATTAGCAATGACTTGCTTGGGGCAATCAAGTAACTTCCGTGCACCAACTACATATGATCGAATCGTTCCTCGCATATATTCTCACTCTGAAATGTTGTACAAAAACCTTCGATATGAAGGGAATAACATTTCCATGCGTGGTCCAAAAAACACTGCTGGCAATTATGTTAACGGTGCACTTGTCGCTAGCCGTTGGCAAGCTGCTTCAACTTGCTGCAAAGCTATTTTTGTCCTTCGTGATTCACTCTACAGCCAACAAGATCACCCGTACAGACATCGTCCACACTCGCTTATTCTTCCACCGAGTTGGGTCACGAGTGCTACATTCCTTGCAAAGAATAAAAAGGCTATCCTCCTCCCAATTATATTTCCCATTGATGACGATAACAATTGGGCAACAATAACATCGCCACAAGAATTGTTTGGCAGTTTTCCTCCAAGTGATGCCCTGTTCAAAAGAGTAACTGGAAAAATCCAGAACCTCGAACAAAAAAGGAATGCCCGCCAAACAATTATTCAAATGTATTCATATGCGAAAGAGCTTGCTCAGGCGTCAAAACTTGGAGCAACACAAGTCCTACAAGTTGGCTCCGAATTGATAAGCAAATCTGATTGCAACTACTTTGGAACTTCAGTCCGACAAAACCATATTATCCCAATTTTTGTTGAAAACCCAAACGTGAAGGAAAAATCCGAAGGTAAAGGTACCGCTCCACCTCACCTTGACATCCCTACGAGTTTTATTGATGGATGCACAAAAACCATCTACAAACGACGGCTCGAAGATGGTGACATTGCGATAGAACGATACGATTTATCCGACTCGGCCGATTGCGCAAGAGCAACATCCCTTTTAGAAGCACTTGTGCCAAATAGAGAAGAAGGCACGACGAAAGTTTGGGTCTGGGTAACGGGACCACTAAATGCGAAAGAAAAACTCATGGGGCAAGACGCTATGAGATGGATCGACCAATTTAAAGCTCACCTAGAAACAAGAAATATAAACATGCAAAGAGTTGCGTTGTTCAGCAAACCGTCAATCACATTACCCTCTGGTACATCTCGTGATTTTGTGTTCCATACGAAACTTAAAGTGTTCGAAAATGCAAACATGTCCATGAGCGTGAACCTGAGCACAAAGGCGTTACAAACACTCATCGAATCTCACGAATAATTCCACCCGCCACTTCAATATCTTCGTCCTGTATAAAACCAACAGTGAAGTTGCAGATATAGTTATTACCGTCGCGATTCGATCAATTTTAGATAAGAAATGTATCAGTCGCTTGCCAAAGTGTTTCAAGGCGATCAATACGGTCGCGTGCTTTGTCACCGAGTTCACGCACCACTTGAGAGACAAGTAACTCCGCAACAATCACTGCTGGCACTGAACTATCAAACGGCCCCACCGCTGGAATGTCAAGTTCGCAACGAATGTCAGTTAAGGAAGAAAGTGGTGACAACGGACTATCGGTAATCGCAACAATGGTGACACCAAGGTCAGCAAGCATTCTTGCTGCATCAACAGCATGACGGCGGTACCTTGAAAAATCAAACACTACTGCGACATCACCCTTTTGTGCGCCGCACAACTCTCGACCAGTTGAATGCTCATCAACAAGCATTACATTAGAACGAACCATAGAAAGTCCACTTGTGAGTGCAATTGCACCACTCCTTGACGTTTCCCCAGAGAGCACCCACACATGATTCGCTGTTGCCAGTGGAGAAGCCATGCCATTGAGTCGGTCTTGATGAAGCACTTCAAAGACTGATCGGACTGCGCTCTCTATTTTGTCTTGAAGGGGTTCAAGCGATGCATCACTCCGCACCCGTTGACTTGGCCGCGTGCGTTTCTTTGAAACTTCATCGCGAGCACTCTGTTGCAATTCGCTGAATCCTGCGTACCCAAGTTTTGTCGCAAACCGCACAATGGACGCCCTGCTCGTTCCCACACGTGCTGCAAGGGTCGTCACGTTTCCGAACGTGAGAAGCGATTCGTCTTCGATCACCGCTTCGGCTATTCGACGCTGGGTACGTGTTAATCGATCATTTATGGTCGCAATATCGTTTTTTAGACTCAAAACTGGAACTCCGTTGCACAATTTGTTACATTATACATACTCTATTGTACACCTTGTTACATCAGAAGCAATGACCGATAACACTTACCTACAAAGGCCTCAACATGACTGAAAAGATGACCTATACCCCAACAGCCCGCGAGCAGCAATTCCTCGATACCGTCGAGAGCCCGAAGTACCAACGAGAAATCGCCAACGGATTAAACCCCTTCTTCTCAGATAAAGCGCCTGAAGAAATGCAGAGCTTTTATACAACAAGCGAAATCGATGCGCTTCGTATTTTGAAAGATACGGATCGCGATGTTGAAGACCGCATGCCAGTGAAAATGACAAACCACTATTTCAACATTGCAAAGAACAGCAAATCAGTTCAAAAAATTGTCAAAGCATCGCCAGAAGAAACAGAAGATCTTTGCGGCTCAGAAGATCCTGGGTATCAAATGGATTACAGCCCAGTTCCAGGATTACTCCATAAATACGAAATGGGTTTGATGTATGTCATTTCTACATGTTCTTCGCATTGCCGTTTTTGTTATCGCGAAGAGTTGATAGCACGCAAGGAAGTGGAACGACACGACGGCACAGTTGCGAAGAAAAAACTTGCTCAAATTCCAGAAATAGTTGGGTACATTAAAGAACATAACGCTGCTGTTGAAACGAATGGTGGAAGGCACCCAGAATCCGGCCGCGAAAAGTTGCGAGAGATACTTCTTTCGGGAGGCGACCCAATGGTGCTTGCAAATTCCAAAATTGCTGCATGGCTTTCAGCACTTGCGGAAAGTGGCATCGAAGCCATTCGAATCGGCACGAAGGAAATGGCGTTTTACCCAGAGCGTTTTGACGACGCGTTCCTCACTATGCTTGACAATTTCCATGAAACTTACCCAGAGGTTGGCCTGCGCGTTTTGATTCATTTCAATCATCCTGACGAGTTTCTTGCCAAAGATGAAAACGGAAGTTACATCCCAGACGAGTCGGGCATTTACAAATGGATTCCTGCAACAGACAAAGCGATGAAAGGACTCGTTTCACGTGGTTGGATCAGCGTAGAAAATCAATCGCCAATTATTAAAGGTGTGAATGATGATTCCGACGCACTTCGCATCATGCAACGCGCGTTAAAACGAGTCGGTGCTGAGAACCATTACTTCTTCTGCGGCCGAGACATTATTGCCCACCGCTATTTCAATGTTCCAATCGAAACTGCTTGGCAAACACTGAACAACTCACAAAAAGGACTTTCAGGAGTCGAAGCGCATGCACGATTATCAATTACGCATTACTTAGGCAAAACTGAGGTTGCGGCAGTCACAAACGAACCTATTCCTGGTCTTGCAGGAAGTGAACATGGCGTTGTGATATTTAAACTTTTGCGTAATGCCGCAGACGCACCACTTCGGGGAAAAGTCTGTATTGTTGGACGTAACCCAGAAGCCATTTGGTTTGACGATTACGAAGACCGCGTCCTATTCGATGAAGCAGGACTGTTTGATTACACTCGCGTAAAAGAAATAACCAATGCTTCATAAGCAGATTGCGAGCACAAAAGAAGCTGTTGCAGATGTATTCGATGGTGCAACTGTCATGATCGGTGGCTTCGGTGAAGCGGGAAGTCCGATCGAACTCATCCACGCCCTCATTGACCATGGTGCTACAAACCTAACTGTCATCAATAACAACACCGGAAGTGGTGAAGTCGGACTCGCTGCACTCATCAAGGCACACCGCGTTTCAAAAATGATTTGCTCCTACCCTAGAACAGCAAACTCAACTGTCTTCCCAAAACTTTACCACGACAATGAAATCGAACTTGAACTTGTCCCCCAAGGCACTCTTGCAGAACGCATCCGCGCTGGTGGTTCAGGCATTCCTGCGTTTTACACCCCCACTTCTGTCGGTACGCCACTTGGCGAAGGTAAAGAAGTACGGGAAATCAAAGGGAGAAATTACGTATTGGAGTATGGATTAACCGCAGACTTTTCACTGATCAAAGCTCGCAAAGCAGATACGCACGGTAATCTTCTGTACAACAAGACTGCTCGAAACTTCAGCCCGCTCATGGCGATGGCGGGCAAGACAACAGTTGCGCAAGTACAACACATTGTACAAGCCGGTGAACTTGATCCTGAAACAATCATCACCCCCGGAATATTTGTCCAACGAGTTATTGAGGTTGATGAACCGCTTCTTGAATCCGCTTTGGTTGCAGCAGGAGAAACATATCCATGAGTGGTCTAACACGCGACGAAATGGCTAAACGTCTTGCACATGACATTCCAAATGGTGCGTATGTCAATCTCGGTATTGGTATTCCCGAACTTGTTGCGAAGTTTGTTCCTGCTGATCGAGAGTTTATCTATCACACTGAAAATGGGCTGCTGGGCATGGGACCCGCGCCAAAAGAAGGCGAGGGTGATCCTGAACTGATTAACGCAGGCAAACGACAAGTTACTGCGCTTCCGGGTGCTGCGTACTTTCACCATGCGGATAGTTTTTCAATGATTCGAGGTGGGCATCTTGACTTAAGTGTGCTTGGTGCATTGCAAGTTTCGAGCGGTGGCGATCTCGCAAATTGGTCGACTGGCGGACCAGATGCGATTCCTGCTGTTGGCGGTGCAATGGATTTGGTCGCGGGCGTAAAGTCTGTCTATGTCATCACACAACATTGCACAAAGAACGGTGAACCAAAACTTGTCGAGGCATGTACATACCCACTTACAGGTGTCGGAGTCGTCAACCGTATTTACACTGACCTTGCTGTGATTGAAGTCACAAGTGATGGGTTCCAACTCGTTGAACTCTCACCGGAAATTAGTTTTGAATATGTGCAAGAACGAACTGGTGCACCCCTCCTGCCAAAACAGGAAAATGCCTCATGACACGAAGCGAAGATCTATACAAACGAGCACTTGAAGTGCTTCCAGGTGGCGTCAGCCGAAACACTGTGCTGCGAACACCGCAACCCTACGCCGATTTCGGGAAAGGGTGCCAACTTGTTGACCTTGAGGGCGTTTCGCGAATCGATTTTTCAAACAACATGGCCTCGCTTTTGCATGGTCACGCTGATCCGGAAATTGTGGAAGCGGTCACGCAACAACTGAAGCGTGGCACTGCATTCACGATGGCAACCGAAATTGAAGTGGAATACGCCGAGCATCTATGCAGTCGCAACGATTCTTTTGAACAATTGCGGTTTGTTAATTCTGGCACTGAAGCAATCATGGCATGCCTAAAAGCGTCTAGGGCATATACGGGAAAACCCATGATCGCCAAGGTCGAAGGCGCGTACCACGGGCAGTATGATTACGCAGAAGTCAGCCAAACACCAACCCCCGAAAATTGGGGCGACGTGAACAAACCAAATAGTGTTCCTGTTGCACATGGCACTCCCGACTCTGCGCTGAACGATGTCGTCATTATTCCATTCAACGATGTTGAACGAGCGCTTGCACGATTAAATGAACACGCAGATGAGATTGCGTGCGTTCTTCTTGATTTGATGCCCCATCGAGTCGGACTTCGACCTGCTGAAGAAGAGTTCGTCGAAGCACTTCGGGAGTGGACAGAACAACACGGTGCACTGCTTGTGCTTGACGAAGTGATTACATTTCGCAGCGAGTATGGCGGGTTGCAAGAACGCTACGACATTACACCAGATTTAACTGCGCTTGGCAAAGCGATTGGTGGCGGGTTTCCTGTCGGCGCACTTGCAGGCAAAAAGGAAGTGATGGATGTGATGAATCCGAAAAACACACCCCTACTCTTTCCACACTCTGGAACTTTTTCCGCGAATCCAATTACACTTACAGCGGGATTAACCGCAATGAAAAAATTTGACAAGCTCTCTGTTGCTCGTCTGAATGCACTCACTAGGCGAGCAATTGAAGGCATCGAACAAGCCATTTCAGAAACTGGTGCAACCGCATGCGTGACAGGCGGCGGATCTTTGTTTCGCATTCACTTTAAGGAAGCGCCGCCATCAAACTTCCGAGAAGCATTTACAACAACTGAAGAAAACGAACGAACCAAGCAAATGCTTGACCATCTGTTTGGTTCCGGTTTTGTTCTGATCAACACATGCTCAGGTGCACTCTCAACGCCGATGACTGAAACTGACATTGATGCCTTGGTGAATGCTATCAAGGGCGACTTTCAAAAACTGTAATCTGCCATTGTTCCGGGTCAGTCCCGTCGTGCACGGATTAACTGCCACGAACGATTTCGCCATCGTCATCAATCATGATCCGAGGATTTTTTTGCATTGGTATTGCTAACTGATATCGAGTGTGGCGTTTTATCCCCGTCCTTGTAAGCGCATTCATTTCAACTA
>JACNLW010000069.1 GCA_014381305.1 Planctomycetota bacterium | reverse complement strand
AATATTTGAAAGAAATTCAATTGAGCACTCTCACTACTAGGCAATCGACGGCTGAAGTCCTCAATCTTCAAGATGAATCAAAAAGAAAACCCCCAATCAATTACTGGGGTTTCTTTAAATCCTTATATAGATTCGGTTATGGGCACAAAATCAAAATTCGTTTTCTTTGTCATTCACTACAGTGTCACCAATACTTTGTTTCATTTTCCCATCCATGCGAAACACCTGCCAATCTCCTGAATCTTCTCCCATCCCTGCTTCTCGATTGGATATGAAGTAGATGTATTTGCCATCGGCAGTAACTGCTGGCTGAGTATCGTATGAGCCATTTGTAGTAAGACGCGTGGAGTCGCCTGTTTTCAAAGAATAGGCATAAATATCAAAATTCGGTTGCTCCGTGACTGAATGTATTCCGCTCGCTTTTGCGTAAATAATATGTTCACCATCATGGTGCCATTTTGCCCCTTCTATCTTATCAGCAGTAACCTGCTTTATTGGTTCATTCATTCCAGTAACATCGAGTGACCTTATAACATCTTCTTTTTTTACCCTATCTCGTTCAATCCACAGCAACTTCTTACCATCTGGCGACCAGTCTGGGGAATGCCCAGAACCAAAATCGGTTGGATTTGAGTTTCCGGGGATAAATGTTTGAATTCTTATTCCAGCAAATTTATCTATTGATGCAAAAGCTACCACTCCAGTATCCGGATTAACTACTGGTTCAATGTTTAGATTATCACCTGCTTTCAAATAACTGGTTATACCTGGAGCACCTTGAGGACCTTGATTTCTAGAGTAAATGTTCATTCTAGAGTCTTCACGATCAGATGCAAAATATACTGTTGACCCGTCGTATGAATATGTGGGATGCATATCATAATCATAAGTTGGATCTGTAGTTTGTTCTATACCTGCAGCATTTCCAAACTCAACTATTTGCATATCGATTAACTTATGTTTTGCATCGTATCGCGGTACTGATAATATCACCTGATCCTTTTTTGTTGGATTAGTTGAAAGGCGAGTGATAAATAATTCATCTTTCTTAAATTTAGAATTTCTCATTCTAGTCACTTGCGCCATCGAGGGTTCTGTCTCCCAATTTTCATAGGTTGTCGCATACACCACCCTCTTCCTTTCTTCTAACCCACTGCTTGTTACTACCAATTCTTTGTACACAGTTGCATACACTCTCACTGGCTCAAAGGTAGCATTTACAATGATATTTCCGTCACTGTCAATGTCATTCTTAGAAAGAGATGTTTCATAAGAAATTACTTCTTTTGGTTCTGGCATTATCTCATCGTTTACAACAGATGGATAAGATCGTGGACAAGAAAGGCGAAGTTTGACTTTTGAAAACGCTGTTTTGCTATCGCTCCGTGTAAAAGAAATTGGATGTTTTGTTGTTGGCTTGGGGGTTTGTATTTGTAATCCATTAACATGTGCTTTTACTTCTAACACATCAACACCTATATTTACCGGCTCGGCGTTAATAATAAGTGTTGCATTTTTTATCAGCTCTGGTAATTTGATTTCAATCTCAAACTCTTTCTTTTCTTTGTTTGCTTTGGTTCGATTGTATGTAACAGTTGTTGTTTCAAAGCGATGCATGGAAGCTGAAACTTTCATCTCTGGTTCCTGATTAGTCCATTGATATTCATAACCGGTTATTGGCGAGTTTCCAATTTCTTTTCCATTAATTTTAACTTTTGCACCAACAGGAACTGTCGTAATGTTGACAATTCTTTTTATCCCTGGCAAGTTAAGAAAAATCTCAAACTCTTTTTCTTTTTTCTTTGCTTCTTTACCCGTTATATATTTTTCATCATCCTCAAAACCACTTTTACTCGCCTTAAAAGAAATTTCATCCGAACCCTTTTCCCACCTAACAGTTTTTGTAACAGGAGAGATGCCTTTCCGGTGACCATTAATAAAAACTGCAGCGCCTCGTGGGTTTGTCCTGATTGTTACCTCGCGTTCAACACTACAGCCGGTTGTAAAAAATAACATAGAAAATGCAGCAAGTAAACCAATAACTATTTTTCTGCTATGCAATCTTTGTATTGTACTCATCCTAGTTCGCTTCCTTTTTTATTCGACGCGCAAGCGCCTTGACACTCGGTTCCAATCTCCGTTCGATTGTTTACGGAAAATTGATATTGATACTTCTTCGCCACTCTTCAATTCATCGGTATGGTAGTGGAAATCGCTCGCATCACCGATGTACTTGTGCTGGATATCAACTACTACATCCCGAACCCTCAGTTTGCCATCTGCCGATGATCCGGATTCTATGTAAAGAATTTCTACACCCTTGACACCAAGTGCCAACCCTAATTCCTTTCGACGAGAACTTGAAAGCGTTTCAACTGCAAGACCAAGTGGATGTCTCGACGCTTCAGATTGCAATTTCTTATTTCGGGCTTCTTTCTCTGCTTCTTCGCGTTCCTTACGCTCGCGTTCTGCACGAGCTTCTTGTTCCCTACGCTCGCGTTCTGCACGAGCTTGACGCTCCCTCTCCTTTTTTTCAGCAACCGCTCTCGCTCGCGCTTCTCGTTCTCTTCGTGCGCGTTCTTCTTCCTGATGATCATAGTAATCTGCATCGTCATTATCATCTGTATGGATAATCACAACTTCTTCGCGAGCTGGATCAAGTTCCACCTCAAGTAAGATCACAAAGTAAGGACCAGCGTTTCTTGGTGTACGAAATCCGGACAGATTCGGCAGTTCCGAGTACACAACACCAAAATCTTTGTCTCTGATTTTCTTGAAAAAGATTGGATTGGTTGAATCAGTTATGGGCGAAGTTCGCTCACTTTCACCAAGTTCTAGTACGCAAAAGCGAGTTCCATACCGCCCAATCGAGTTCTCCCAACTTAGCCTGAAATTTTCGTGCACTTCGGGCGTCTGCGCCTCGCTGTTTGGATTTTGCCCAAACTCAATCCATTCATCAAAGTTAAAGTCGTTTCTGGACATGTTGTAATCTGGATGACGAACAACCAATCTCTGCACCTTCTCTATGTCATCAACAGGACGGACCCACGAATCGGAATAAGTCCAACTCCCATTTGACTGATAGTCTTTTGGGCGATTCAAACTCCAAGGCACTTCTTTTTGCCAAGAAAGACCAAAGACTGCGATGCCGCTGTGATCGGTTCGCGCAGTAAGTCTAAACTCCTTCTCCTGCACCGCAGGCATACCAAATTCTTGTCTGCCCATTTGTTCTTGGTCCCAGCGACCATCTAATTCAACACGAGCATTTCGAATTGTGTTTCCTGTTCTAGAATCAACCACTTTGACGCGCACGCCAACCGTTCGCGGATGAACAGCTGTGCTCCAACTATACAAACCTGAATCCCAAGTGCCAGCGTGCCAATTGTTCTGTTGATTGCTCACGAGCACCGCCATTGTTGAGGCGGGTTCACTCAACGCAATATATGCAAGGAACGAACCGAACACTGTTAACAAGATCAATGTGTGTTTCATTTACTTCAACCTCCTGGGCAGTCAACTTCACAAGAACGATCACGGCAAATCAGCATATCAATCAACTCAAGAAGATCACCTGAATCTACATATCCATACCTACCTTCTGGACAATCGCCACCACCAAATGCAGAAGCAATCATCACAGCAAACATATCACCAAGGTCAACAACACCATCGCCATTGACATCACCTTGACATGTTGCACATGCGGTAAAGAATTGATTACCGAGATCAAACAAATCTTCATCACCAAATGGCGCAATGTAATTCGCTGTTGAAGCATCTCCATCAACTGAATTACCACAGAAGAAGCAATCCGTGATCGTAGTCGTAGCACCATCAGACGAGAAGATTGCATCGCCATCACCACTCGCATCGTTTTCTACGAAATTGGAATGATGTATCTCCATTGTGCCTGAGAAGTTCTCGATTGCGCTTCCGCTTTCAGAATAAATATTTGCGGCAAACAAACATTCATGCACTGTTGCATCTATACCAGCATGACGAATTGCTCCGCCTATATTATCTTCGAAACAACATTGCGATACCGATGAGATAAGACTGTTGATGTGAACCGCACCGCCCGATGCTGCTTCGTTATTTCTGAACAAACAAAGATCGAGTGTGCAATTCGTACTTTCAGACGCAAAGATTGCGCCGCCACTACCGCCGCCGCCACCGCCACTACCACCGCTGCTACCCCCTGCACCAACTGCTATTGCAGCACCCCCGCCAGCAAGAAGAAGTAAATCTCCAAAGTTGACTGCAGGTGGTGTTTGGTGGACTACTCGGTCTGGAAGTGTATCTACTGGTTTTGGAGGTGTAGTTACTGGTTTTGGAGGTGAAATTGGAGCGGCAACAGTCACCGCTGTAATCGTTGGTTCATAAAGCAATCCATTTGGACCATATTCTTCAAGCACTGATGTCATCGAACCAAGCCCAACACCCACTGGGTCACCAATACTTGCGCTAAAAGCAAGACTCGCTTGTTCATACGATTCAACCCATCCCCCTATGTTTGGATTGATTGCTGTAACTGAAGTTGCGATCGAACTTCCAGTTGCTATGGTCCAGCCCAAATTGACCGCAGAGTATGTGGAGTTTGCTATGTACACTGCTGGGAAAATAACCCAATTTGTTCGCTGATATGCGATTGCTTTATCTGCGCAGACCAATGTGTCGCGCGCAGAGAGTGCTTCAAGCACCCAAGGCGGCGGAGGTGTTCTCCGCATGGAACGAACACCCTTTGTTTCTGAGAATTTGAGAGTGTCTTGTAGGTCTACGGTATCGTAGATTGGTTTGGTTTCTCCATTTCGTACTAGAAATGTTAACTCTTCGATTCGCAGTTTCTCGCTGCCCTTGCTCGCTGTGTATACAGAAGCGGATTGATACAACTGATCTCTGGATTTGGAATACACAAACGCAGATTCATACTTACATTTAAAAGGTCCACTCTTTCCTTGTATGAATCTTGGCACAGTCTTCACTTTGACAAGTGTTGTGTCTGGTGCTGCTGAGATGTCAACTTCTTCGAATGTGAATGACATAGTCAATGGTTCACTTACTCCAATACTAAGATCGAGCAGCACTGGCATCTCCCAATGATTCTTCTTCGGTGCGTTATTCGAAGCCCACAAAACAGATCGATTGATGACATCAACAGAGTGCTGTAACCCAAGCACATCGGTATGTAGCCAGCCCGAGGCATCCTGTGTAATGATGACCTCTTCTACCGCAACTCCTACAGGATTTTCTCCTTTTTCACGAAGCAACGACCCAAGCAACTCCATGCGGTATGTGCTACCAGAAGCAGTCAAGCTCTTCACACTTTCCATCTGAGTACGAATGACTTCGCGAAACGAAGTTCGTGTTCCATTGAACTCGATCGTTTGGATGGTGGTGTAATACGAGTTCGACTCAGATATTACTTCTTGTGTTCCGGCATTCTCAGAAGGTATTGCAAATGCAGTTTGGTGAATACCAGCAAAAGAAAAAGAGCCAACAAGAATAGCGGCTAGGATGAGGTGGGATCGTACATTTCGAAATAACCAAGCAGTGTTTCTAGAAATTACTGTCTTCACTTTTGCCGGTCCATAGATTTTCATAACTGCACACTCCTCTTTAAATATTGAAAACTATCAATATGATGTATTGCGTTTGCGAAAATAATCTCATTTGGCGCACGGGAGCGATGAGACCTTGGCAAAACCATCAACGGAATATGTGACTGTCACTTTGAAAGCCAAAAGGCATCGTTTTAACCCGTTTGTTTATAAGGAGTTGTGATGTGACTGTCACTTTGAAAGCCAAAAGGCATACAACACATTTTCTTATTGAAAACAACAGTGTTCGTTTAGGTGCGATAAAACCCACAAAACCATGTTTTTTGGATACATACTGAAGATACAGCGATATTTAATGATATAGAGATACTTTTTGCTATCATATTGGGGATCGCTGGCCCAGCAGAAGTAGCCCGCTAGGCGCAGCGAAACCCCAAGATCCGGATCTGTGTACTCAGGTGTTCTGCGTCAAAAGATCTATGGGGCGCACGGATTTCTGGATGAAGGTGATGGAGCGGTATGGAAAATGGGCTCAATACAATTGAAAAACAACGAACAGGATCGCTGCACAATGGCATCGCTCATGATGTCACTACATTGATCGAATCGTGGCAAGGGGGTGATGAAGAAGCATTAGCCAATCTGTTCGACATGACTTGGCGGCATCTTCATGAACTCGCATCTATTCAAATTGCTAGCGAAGCACCAGATTGCACACTACAAGCAACCTCGTTGATTAATGAAGCATTCCTTCGACTTGCAAAATGCTCACCCAATCATCTCAGCGATCGTCGCAGTTTCTTCTGTACTTCTGCTCGTGCAATGAAACAAATACGCATCGAACAAGCACGCAAAAGAAAAAGCATCAAAAGAGGTGGTGATAAAATAAGGATTCCACTTGAGATTGCAGTTGGGGGCTTGGTAATGGTAGATGAACCGGATGATAGGTTGCTCGTTCTTGATATAGCAATGGACAAATTGAAAGAAGAGTTCCCAAACCATTTTGACTTAACGATGTTGTTGTACTGCGCAGGTTTTTCAACGAAGCAAACTGGAAACATCATGGGAATAGCGCAGAGAACGGTACAACGAGATTGGAAATTCGCACGGGCTTTCTTGAAAGCAAAGATCCAACAGAACGGTTCTGCATGAGTTTAGATGACAATATTGATTGGGTAGCGGTAGAGCAAATCTATCAAGAAGTTGTTGCGTTACCAAATTCTGATCGCTTGGCCGCTGTTCAAAAGAAATGTACGAACGCACCTGTTGAAATGCGCGAAGTTCTCGCACTCCTTTCAAATACAGATAAAACTGTCGATAAACCGTTTTGTGACTACACACCACCCACCAAACTCGACCACACACTCGTTGGCAGAACAATTGATAAATACACACTTGTTTCATCGCTCGGCGCTGGGGGTATGGGGTATGTCTACGAAGCAACAATGGAACAGCCAAAACGAAGTGTCGCATTTAAGTTGTTTTCGCAAGTGTTGCGATCTCGCCAAGGTGTGCAACGCTTCAAAACAGAAATCGAAGTGCTTGGTAATCTTTCGCATCCAAACATAGCAAAGTTATACGATGCTGGAACATGGGATGATGGCGAAGGTGGTGTACCGTGGTTTGCAATGGAACTGATTCGGGATGGCAGAACGATTATTGAGTATTGCGCTAGCCATAGACCTTCGCAGCACGAACGCCTTGCGTTATTTTTGCGTGTTTGTAATGCCGTAACACACGCCCATCAACGAGGCATTGTGCACCGTGATCTCAAACCTTCCAACATTCTTGTAGACAAGAATGGTGAAGTTAAAATTATTGATTTTGGGATAGCGAGAGTGACAGGTTCTGATCTTGCAGTCACGACAATTGGAACAAGTACTGGGCAAATTATGGGGACGATCGCATACATGAGTCCAGAGCAGTGCCGTGGAGAAACACGATCGATCGATCTTCGATCTGATGTCTACTCACTTGGTATCGTACTCTACGAATTACTCACTGGTTCAAGACCATTTGATCTTTCAAACACAACAATGCTTGGTGCAGCGCAGCTGATTCAGGAGGTTGCGCCAAAAGACCCTCGCACTGTCGCTCCAGCTTTGCAGAAAGATCTTGCAACAATTGTCTTGAAAGCAATTGAAAAGGAACCCGATCGGCGATACCAATCATCTGCTGTTCTTGCAGAAGATGTCCTGCATTTTCTTGAAAATGAACCAATTACTGCGACTCCACCCTCTGTTGCATACAAAGCGAAGAAATTTATTGCACGAAATAAATTTCTTGTTGGAAGTATCGCTGCTGTGTTGCTTACCATTATTTGTGGATCAATTATTTCAGTCAGTGAAGCCATTCGTGCAAATCATGCTCGTGACGATGCGTTGTTAGCAGAAGCACAAGCTGTTGAAGCGAGGAGTCGATCAATGATCGTTTCCGCAATCGATTCGAAATCGGCTGTTGGAACTGCAATAAACGCCACGAAAACATTGGGTGATTCGTGGGAAGCGAGGTACGCCCTCTCGCAACTAGACCAATCGGTCGCTACATGGAATCTTGGTGTAAAAACCTCTGACAGTGGAATCACCACAGATGGAAGATACATTATTGCATTAGGGGGTTCTAAAAACCCTCTTTTAATTATTGATAGACACACAAATAATCCCGTGATTTTGGCGGAAATTGAGGAATATAAAAAGCTCCGTGGTCTTGCTATTGGACCACGAATGCAAAACAATCGATACATCTTTGCGATATCTGTCATACAGAAACAGGGAGAACAGTACAGAACTGGAATTATTGTGTATTCCTTAATGCCAAGTTCAGCCGCCATTGAACGAATTGGATCTATTTGGGATGTTGTTTGCGAACCATCGACAATGTCATTTACAAACTCTCATCCACCTCTTCTTACTTTTATTACTCGCGATGGAAAAATCGAATGTTGGCAAACTGGTGAAAAAGAACGCGATTTCCGCAAGCTCGCTTCTGTACAGAGCAATTCAACATACGCCCATGGTGTCTCAATCAGCCATGATGACTCCATGCTCGCTGTTTCGGGTTCTGATGCTACAACGCAACTATGGAGTGTCGATTCACTCAAACAAGGCGCGGGGCAAGACGCCCTACTCGCTGTGTTAACTGGGCACCGTTACAAAATAAACGATTCTGCGTTTTCGCTTGACGATACGATCCTTGCAACTGCAGGCATTGACAGCACCATTCGGTTGTGGGATATCAACGCTGCGATAAAAGAGGCGAAAGAAAAAAAAGATAAGTTCGCCTCCAATGCAACTCTTGGAACGCTTCTTGGGCACAAACTCGGTGTAGTTGGTGTGGCCTTTCTTGGCAATAATCAACTCTGTTCCGTGAGCATTGACAAAACGATTCGACTGTGGAATGTAGATATCAATGCTCGACCAAGTAAACGAGTGAGTGGTACTCCACCAAGCAGTATTGATTTGCGCGTGCTTGATGTACTCGCTTGTGAGCGACCACGAAATTTGTTTACCTTCGAAAGGAACATCTTTACAACTTCTCAAACTGGAGTCGTTCAACAATGGGTTCCACTGCCGATGTCTAAAATAGAATTGCTCGGTCACACGACTGGAGTACGCGCTGTTGTTGTGTTGCCAGAGAGTAACTATGCCCTAACTGGCGGCTCTGACGGTGATGGAAGCGTTATTGTGTGGGATATCAAACGCGCTACTGCCGTGAATCAAGTCTGGGATCGTGATTTGATTGGTGTCAAGGATCTTCGCATTCTGCATGTTGACAATAAAACCATTCTTGCAGTTGGCCTTTCTATTGTTAATACACTTCAAAACTCTGCTGGGGGAATTTCAAAAATTGTATTGTGGGATATGACCGATGTATTTGCACCGAAGCGGCTCACGACATACGACATCGATTCCCCATTGGCCGGTCTTGAGAAATTTACAACAACACCTACTGGATACAAGTTGTTACTTGCAACGCAAAATGGAGATGTAAAGTTCCTGCAAGTCGAGGTAGATGCGTTACACAACTTCACAATTAAAGAAGTAGGACACTCGCAAGAAATTCCGGGTCCTCTACCGATTGCAAATAGGGAGACATGTACTTTTGGTGGTATTGAGTTCCTCGATGCTGAAGGAAGGTTTGGAATAGCTGCCAGATTTGATGGCCGAATGGTTCTCATTGATACGAAGAATATGCACAGCAAAATAATTAGCAACAAAAAAGTTCACTTTCAATCGCTGGCCGTTTCGCCAAATCATGACGAAATTGCAATTGGAGATTCAAGTGGCAACATTCACTGTTGGAGAGTTTCGTGGATAGATAATCTTCCAACATTTGTAGAAATTAATTCTTTTCAAAAAGAACACGACTCGCCTGTAACTGCACTTGTTTATCATCCCGACTCCGCGCAATCAAGACTTTTTTCTGGTGACGATGTTGGTGACATTCGGGTATGGGATACTTCTTTAGGGACTTGGGCGTTTTCGCTTCACGGACAACTTGGAAGTGTGTTTGATCTTGCGTTTTCGCCAAATGGATATCATCTTGTTTCAACTTCAGGTGGTTTTTTGGGAAAAGAAAATGCAGGAATTCTTTGGGATGCCGTTCCAAGTAATCAACAAGCAGCATTATTTAGTTCTCGCGTTCGTAGTTTTCAAGCAAGACAAATAGTCGAAAATATTATGTACGATCGACCACAGTCTCTTGAGCAGTGCATCATCGACATCGACGAAAAGGGATTGGAAGAGGAGATTCCTGCGGAGATCATCGAAGAGGCAAAGGAACAAGCAAGATTCGCGTTCACCGTTCCAAAAAACTGGCGATTGTTGTGGTGGGCTCGTGCGTTCGTGCTCGACTCTGATGCTACAACTGATGAGTTAAAAGTTGCATCCCATTGGACTGCAACTGCAGCGCAATCTGCTCCCCTACGAATAGATACCCTTGCAACACATGCCCTCGCCCTTGCTCGCGTTGGACGATTTGACGAAAGTTTGCATTTTGCTAAGCGCGCACTCTTGTTAAAGGTAGACATTTCCAAAGCAGAATCAAATCCCCAAAATCCCTCCATCATTATGGCGAGAATTGCTAAAGGAATCGTGGCTCGTGAGCAGAACGATGATGCCAAGGCACAGGAGGAATTTGAAATCGCAAATTCACTCCTCACCTCGTCAAAAGACTCATTTGGCGATCTTGCGATCTTTTTAAAATCCAAACAAGCGCAACATGACGGAAAACACACTGACCTACCCAAAAAAACTAGACCACTTCTTATGCGATAGATAACGATTGAATCCCAGATTGTGACCCCATTCTCGAAGGCAGATCAATCGGATGTTATCGAGACAAGAAAAGCAATAGTGGTTGTAGAATGACCGCTCTACTTTACGACCAAACTGAGCAAAACCAAAGAACATTCTTCTGTCCTTCTTTTGTGGGTTCTCACACTGAAATAGCCGATACAGTGCATTCATGCCCGATTCTATGAAAGAAGAAAACACCCCAACCGACCCGATGAAAGTCGTCATATTGAATCAATACTATGCGCCAGATGTTGCCTCTTCGGGGCATCTGCTTTATGAACTTGCCCAAGAGATTGCTCTACTCGGAGCGGACACCTCAGTTATCACCTGCCGCCCTTCTTACGGTCCGCCAGAATCATGGCAAGAATGCCCACGAAAAGAAACTAAAAATGGCGTCAACACTCTTAGAATGAATGTGACTCGTTTTAGCAAGGACAGTCTTGTTGGCAGACTAGTAAATATTGTTAGCTTCATGGTTCCACTAACATTGTTCCATGTATTACCAAAAAGAAAAGGAAGAGTTTTTCTATATACAACAAACCCACCATTTCTTGGCTTCGTTGGTGGGTTCATTTCCCTGATTTTCAAACACAAGTACGCAGTACTACTGCATGATTCATATCCAGAAATTGGCGTCTGGCTAGGAAAAATTAGATCTGGCGGTTTGATTGATCGAGTTTGGCAATGGTGCAATAAAATCATGTACCGAAGAGCAAGGCAAATCATAGTCCTAAGCACTGCAGCAAAAGATTTAGTTATAACTAATTACGGAGCAGACCCAGAGCGAGTACATGTCATACCAAATTGGGCCGATCCAAATGATTTGACACCAAAGCCAAAATCAGAAAGTAACTTCGCAAAAAAACACGACCTCGTTAAACCATTCACTGTGTTGTACTCTGGAAACCTAGGGCTTTACTATGAATTTGACATGATTCTTGAGGGCGCCAGGCAACTACTTGGAGAAAATTTCAAACTAGTTATCACTGGCGCTGGCGGAGGCAAAAATAAAATTGCCGAAACAATCAAGAAGAAGAAACTCACCAATACGATTTTGCTTGGATATACACCACAAGAAGAATTCAATGACGCTTTAAATTGTTGTGATGCATTGATTGTCACAATTGCAAAAGGAATTGACGGCATTAGTTTTCCATCAAAACTTTATACTTGCCTTTCAGTTGGGAGACCGATAATTGCATTCTCTACCCCTAAATCTGAACTGAGGTCAATCATTGAAGATAATGACATCGGCGCTTGGTTTGAGATCAATGATTCCGACGGATTTGTTTCGTATATTCGCCACCTCATGTTGAACCCGCAGAAGGTTCAAAGCGTAGGACTAAATGCTCGACAACTTTTGGAAACGCACTACACAGTCAAGAAATCAAGCAAAGCGTATTTTGATGTGCTTGAACTTGTGAATTGCGAATAAGATACTGAAAACTTTATGAAACTCGATTTTTTATTCATCAAAAGGAACTTCATATGTCATTACTCGTGACTGGAGGAAGAGGGCTTGTTGGATCGGCCATCGCTGGAGATTTTAAACCTACAAGAGATGAGCTCGATCTCATGGATCTCGAGTCCATTGTTGCTTACCTCAACGAGAATCAGATCACACAAATTATCCACTGCGCAGCAAAGGTGGGTGGTATCAAAGCCAACATGGATCAACTTGGTGAGTTCTTTTACGCAAACACTATCATCAATACAAATGTATTAGAAGCAGCCCGATGTTGCTCGGTTGAAAAAGTAGTTTCATTTATGAGTACTTGCGTCTTCCCTGACAAAGCTACTTATCCTCTAAGCGCTGATCAAATTCACGATGGCGAACCACACTCATCGAATTACGCTTACGCATACTCTAAGAGAATGCTCGATGTGCAGAGTCGTGCGTATCGAGAGCAGTATGGCTGTAATTTCGTTACTGTTATCCCTTGCAATATATATGGTCCCAATGACAATTTTGACCTTGAAAGCAGCCATGTTATTCCAGCTCTCATCCGTAAATGTGATGAAGCGATCAACACTCATTCTGATTTTGTAATATGGGGATCAGGAGAACCATGGAGGGAGTTCATCTTCGTCGGAGATGTAGCCGAAATAACATCGTGGGTTCTTAATAACTACAATGATCCTGCGCCATTTATTATGTCACCAGAGAGTGAAGTACAAATCTCAACTATTGCTCAAACGATTGCCTCAGTTATGGGGTTCGAAGGAAATATCGTCTACGATTCACATTACCCAGATGGCCAACTCAAAAAACCATCTGACAACTCTGTTCTGAGAGAACTTATGCCAGATTACCAATTCACTTCAATCGAAGATGGTCTTCAACAGTCGGTCCACTGGTACAAAGAACACAAGAAAGAAATTACAACATGAAGAAAGCACTTATCACAGGCATCAACGGACAAGATGGCTCATACCTTGCGGAGTTTTTGCTCGAGAAGGGTTATGAAGTACATGGAATTCTGAAACGCAATTCGGTTGCTGAAAACCAAACTGCACGATTAGACGCCGTGTTCAAAGATCTGACTTTATATTATGGCGATCTTACGGACTTGTCTTCACTTATTTCAATTATGCAAAATGTAATGCCAGACGAAGTCTACAATCTTGCTGCTCAATCACATGTTCGTATTAGTTTTGATGTTCCAATTTATACGGTTCAAGCAGATGCTGTTGGTGTGCTGAATGTCTTCGAAGCTTGCAAACTTATTAAGCCAGACGCTCTCATATATCAAGCATCTTCTTCAGAGATGTTCGGAAATTGCATCGACGACGATGGATTTCAACGCGAAACAACAAGAATGCTTCCAGTT
>JACNLW010000031.1 GCA_014381305.1 Planctomycetota bacterium | reverse complement strand
TCAAAAAAATTATTTTAATCAAAAAACATAATTAAAAAATTCGGTGAATGCAGTTCCCGCTCTTGTTAAGACAATTCAAACTTGGGAGGAAGAATTGTCCATCCTAATTAAATAGAAACAAGAATGGTTTATTGCATTTACTACTACTATCATGAACTTGTCAAAGAGCGCGTGGGCGCAAACCCACCTCACCGAATCCAATGATGCAAAACGGCGAGCCGCGAACTGTACCCGAAATGTTGCCACCCTGTCAACGGCTGCGGGGGGTGTTTTCTTGGTTTTTTGTTGCAAGGCGGCTATTTTTTTCAAATAATTTGAATCTTGGCAAAATGAAACAAAGAGACCTTACATCAAGTCGGCATCATCGTAATATTGGCTATCACGCTCTTGATCTCGGAGGTCCTTGAGACGGCTGCTACTTGCCTGTTCCCAAGGGCTTACGATCTTCGTAGCGCCTGTTCGCATATTTTGAAGGATGACCCAACTCGCTCTATGATCTCTGAGATTTTTCTCATTCGCATCAAGCCAAGGAACCATATCTAAAACAAACCATTCAGTTTGGAAGTCGCCGCCATCTTGTGTTTCGAGGCGCTGACCAGCTGAGATTTGAATCGTGTCTTTATGCCACATTCCATCTGTAAATCGATAGACTTCTGCTGTCACTCGACCCGAATCAAGTGTATTGGTTGTCACCGAATTGCCTGCCGGTATCGCCCGAAGAACGAACCACTGCAGTGGCGGCTGCGCTTCGATTGGCGCTGACCAATCACTTGGAATTGAAACCAGCGACACGGGATCGGCTAGCTCCTGCTGTTCTGGATAAAGACTTGGTTTGCGACCAAAAAATGGATTGGCAACCTGTATCGAAACTCGATACCGGTACACGGCTCCCGGAGTCACAGACAAATCATGCGCCCAAACCCAAATTTTACCACCCAATGATTGGACCATATCATCTGCAATTGAACTATCAATCGCTCGAAGTTCATCGATTAATCTATCCCGCTCAAGAGTGAGTTCTGTGAGTTCCTCGCTTTTTGCAAGTAGTTTCTTTGTAAGCTCTTTGATGATCTCTGAATTGTTTCCACTTGTAGATCCACCTGTACCCATTGGTCCACCACCCGCGTCACCTGAACCAGATCGTTGTGCTGCAAGAAGGGCCGTTTCAAGTTCCTTCTTCTCCTGCTCTACTTTTGCATGTCGAGTTGAAATCTCTTTTATCTTCTTACGCAGTCTTGCTACTGGTCCAACTTCAGGTAGCACTTCCTCGCCATTTTCCACTTCCTCGTCAGAAGGTGCAACAGGAGCCCAAGCTTCTGGGTCTCCAACTTGATCTGGGGAATACCCCTGCACCCTGTAAAAAGGTGGGCGAATGACTTGCACCTGATCACCTGTTCGAAGTTGATCAACAATGTCATCTCGTTCTACTGTATCTATTTGTTCTTCTTTTAATTTCGACCGAAATGTTACTCTTCCGGGCATGACCTGAATGAGTTCGAATTCTGACCAGCCTTCTTCGCCTAACGTTTGACGTTCAAGATGAAGGTCAAAAATGTCAACAACTCCGTCATACCATTGCTCAGGTATGGCGGCCGCACCTTCTTGGATTTGTTTAAATTCTTTTAGCACACTGTCTATATCAAATTCGGCCGCTACTTGAATCCACGTTGCATCATGTGGAGGACCTACAAACAACGAGTCTAACTTGGGGAAATCGATGATTTCAGTTTCATCTACAGTTGCAAACCATTGGTGCGTACGAATGCGCTCAGGCGCGGGTACTGTTGGTTGCGTATAGTTTCTCAATTCAGATACCAAATCTTGATTTACCGCAAAGCCTGCAGTTAAATCAACTCTTGGGAAAACTACCCGTGGGTCTGGAGAGATGGATGCTACTAATCCTTGCTCAAAAGTCGATAATAATGCTTTTGGTGCAGTCATTTCAATCGGAGAACGAGCCGAATCATCTAGTTTAGGGCTCAATTTTTGACTACTTGCGATCAACTCCTCATCGATGTTGTCTGTCGTTATGGTTTTACCACTCTTCACAACACTCGCCTGATTGGAATACGTATCCCAAGCAAAATATCCCAATATTAAAATAGCAATGACGAGCACAATGTACTCGATGTATTGTTCCCAAACATTTATACCTTTGGTCTTCATGCAATCAAATTCCATCCTGCCAGACTATGGCACGCATCCTTGTTATCGCTCATATCCCTAACGCCGATCTCACTGATTCAGGCATCAGTTCAACTGTCCATGCTCGTAGCCAAGCGGTTTCTAAGACAACTGTCAATTCAGATACTGGTTCAGCGCCATAATCAAAACCATCCTCTAATGAGGTAAATTTATTTACTGGTTTCAGATCAATATCGATCACAGTTGCAAAATTGTTTTGCGCAAATGTGTCGAGAATAGTTGGTATCCGAACTGTACTCACGATCAATCTCAACCTGACTTGAAGTGAATCGAATAAGGTTGCCTCGTTTCGATTTGTAAAAGATACAACAGGGCTATTGTTTGCACTCGCTGTGTTCGTTCTTCCACTGTCGCGTTTAGGTTTATTTGGCTTTTCGCTCTTTGGTGGGTTCTTTGAAGTATCTCCACCCATTCCCATTGCCCCGCCACCTCTTTTAGGTGAGGGAGGACGCTCGTTAATTTGTGGGGCAGATTCATTTCGTTCAGCCTTTTTGCCTGCGGTTATCTCAGGCAAACCCAAAACTTGAATAAACGTAACTCTCTTAATCGGAGCTGTTAACTCAGATTGGTCGCCATTCACTGCAGAAATTGCTGCAAATGCATCCGCAACAGCCCAATATCGCCACTGCCATGTAAAAAGTGTGCCAACATTTGGTCTGTTCTTCGCTTCAAACTCAGGAATGCCCAATGTTTCCTCTTCGAGATACAGACCTAATTCTTCAGCGCGACCCCTGAGCATACTCATTCTACGATCCGTCATAAACCGTAAAAGTTGCGAGTGTTGTTCCTCAGTTAGTGAAGCATCAACTGGCTTGCTCAGTTTATTTTCCATAAACCGAACGCGTGCTTCTTCTAACGCCAACACCAATTCATCCGTGCCAAGTGGAGAACCAGCATCAAGATCAGATAACAAATCAAGATAATTAGATTGCAACTTCGCATAAAATTGTTGCGGCAATGTTTCAAGTTGAGCGCGTGTTACGTCTTCTGAAAACAATTCTGCAAACATGGTCGAAGAATCTTTTTGATTGTGTTGCTTCGCCTGTTCGACTACGCGTTGGGCATCGTCTCGAAGCATGTTTGCTATCTCACGATATTGCTCAACCAATTCCCGATTGATCACAACTTTTTGTGGAGATCCACCACCTGGAGGAGTCACGCTTGATTTAAAAAGATTGTCGATTTCAGAGAACTCTTTTGTTCTTTTATTCAATGATTGTTGTACTTCTTCCGACCACGACGCTGCGAACATTGGCAATCCGATACCTGCACCAATACATGCTACTAAGAGTACAACGAGGACAATATTTGCCTTCATCCAAGCAAGAATCTGTTGGGGATCAACGTCTATCTTCTGTTTACTCACGATTTTCCTGCCTTATCTTGAGGGAGTGAAGCAGTCTCCTTTGGTCGAGGCTGTGACAAAAGTTCAACTTCAAATGTAATAGTTGCTTTGTACCATTGAGAATCAGGGGGATGCAATTTCTCTTCTGGATATTCAGGAAGCGGAGCCGATGAAGCCAAAGACGAATCTGTCACGGGTTGGGATTCAAACATTTTTTCGGTTGGTTCACTTGGTTTTTTGGATGGTTTTCGAGATCCACCTGAGCCTCGACCTCGATCAGACCCGCCACCACCCCCTGGAGTTGGTCCACCACCACCGCCACCCATCTTCGTTCCACCGCCACCGCCGCCGCCCCCATCTCCACTGTCAGTATTACCGCCACCCGTTTCGCCACTTGCATCGTCCGTTGTATCTTCAAACTCAAGTGGATCAACAGTGATTGTTTCCATATCTTCAGGATTACAACTCACGGTAGTATCAATGATTTTGTAGGGAACCATTACCCTATCGCCAGTTGGTTCGGCGTGCGCCTTAAGCCAGCTAGCCACATGTTCTGTTAAAAAATTAATTGGATCTGCGTGATGTAACTCCACATTCATCGTCACAGCAATACGAGGTGCGCCTGATTCACTTTTTACAAGTTGACCCTCTAACTTTTTTAACTGAACAAGAGGACGATCTTCAGGAGCAGGAAACGCTTGGAGAAAATCTTCGAGCGTCATGACGCGGTCATCGGGGCCTGCCGCTGCTAGAGAATCCGCAGCATCATGAACGATATACGGCCAGACATCGCGATAATCTAAAAGTGCAAGAAGCGTAGCTGCGTCCGAACCCAACTTGCCTTCTTTTTCTGCCTCTTTGTATTCTTTTACGAAGCCCTTACCTTTTTTAATTAAGTTCTTCACTTGTGTAGGAGTTCCGCCACTTCCAAGCGCCTGGCTATCAAGAAATGGACCAATCAAAGTGATCGCGCTACCCAAAATGATAATGCTTGCTGCAGCAACAAACCATTTGGTTTTTTGATGCCACATTTGTTCTCGTAAAATCGTTGTTGGAACAAGATTCACGTCGATGTGTGCAAGACCAATCCCCTGCAACGCAAGACCATACGCAGTTGACATGTTTACACAATTTTCTGCAAATGCAGATGCTTCTCGACCCTTCACATCAATTCGTTTGAATTCGTCGAGCCTTGCAACATTGACTTGTAACTCTTTCCCGATAAATTTTCGCAAACCGGGAATCCTAAACGTTGAACCTACGCCAACAATGTCGTTTAACTCGACACCGCCCGAAGCGTAACTCAACGATCGCTGCAATTCTTGTAGCAGTTCGGCAAAGACAGGTCGCATCGCCTGCATAATTTGTTTTGCGTATTTATTACTTGCAGCTTCAAGTTTTAGGCGCTCAGCTTTGGCGTAACTAATTTTGAATGCTTCAGCAATTGCCTCAGTAAAATGCGTTCCACCTAACGGAAATGTTCTGATCCAACAGCGTTTTCCAGAAGCAATAATAACATCCGTTGCTTGCGTACCAATGTCAACAATAACAAGTTGATTGCTTTCCTCACTTGCCAACTCAAAGTCATAATGCATTGCATTAAAAACTGCGGTTGGGCTGAGTGTCAACGCTTCAGGGCTCAACCCAACAATGTCATACACGTCGAGTCGTTCGTTGACTCGATCGCGAGTGATTGCAAAAATACCAACTTCTACTTCAGGGCTTCCTTCTTCGTGAAACGCTGCGTAATCCCATTCAACTTCTTCTATTGGAAATGGAATTTGTTGCACTGCTTCAAACTTCACAATGTCAGGAACTGCTTTGGGTTCAACTGGTGGAAGTTTTGCGAAACGCGCGAACGCTGAATGTCCCGGAACAGAAATCACAAGGTGTTCACCTTCTAGATTCTTTTTGCTGATCAATTGACCGAGACTCAATCGAGTCACTTCGGCTGCGTCAATATCGGGCGAGGACAACACACGTTGGTGTTTCACGACCTCGTAATCAGTCACACGAGCTGTATCGCCATCACGCTCAAGGCGAATCGCCTTGATTGCATATTGACCTATTTCAATGCCCCAAGCTGCTGCGGGGTGCGCCATAATTTAGTCGTCCTGTTCTTTCTGCTACCACCAGCGGCAGCAGGGTGGCGATGATACACGATGAAGGTGGAAATATGGTCGTTTAGACGCCACCAAGTAAATGGTATACACCATCTGAAAAAAGTCACTCACTAGAAGTTTTTTTCTTTCAAAAGCAACGAGTCCTTGGTGATAGAATGTGTGGATGAGCGAAGATAAAATGAATCCTGAATTACAGGCAGAGATCGAAGCAGCCCTTGGTGGCGCTTCTATCGATGACCTGCTCGATGAAAATCCGGAGCATCGCAAAAGAGGTGAGGCGAGAGCCATGAAAACGGGCATCGTCGCTGCGATTCACGGACCAAACGTCCTTGTTGAATTTGGACCAAGAATGCAAGGTTCTTGCCCAAAATTGCAGTTTGAGACACTTCCAAACGTTGGGGATTCCCTTGAATTCATCATCGAACGAAGGGACAAGGATGGGATGCTCGTCCTCTCAAGGCAGGGTGCAATTCAAAAAGCAACTTGGGATGCCCTAGAAATCGGTCAAATCGTCGAAGCGATGTGCACTGGTACAAATAAGGGCGGTTTAGACATGGAAATCGCTAGCCACAAAGCATTTATGCCCGCTGGACACGTTGCACTCTATCATGTCCCAGACCTCACAACTTTTGCTGGGCAAAAATTCGCTTGCGAAGTCATCGAACTTGATAGAAGGCAAAATAGAATCGTTCTCAGCCGAAGAGCAGTGCTCCAAGCAGAACGAAAAGAGAAGCAAGCTGAAACCTTAGAAAATTTAGAAATCGGCGCAACTGTCGATGCCACAGTCACTTCTGTAAAGCCGTACGGTGCCTTTGCAGACATCGGCGGCGTTGAGGGACTCATTCACATCTCTGAAATGAGTTGGGACAGAATTTCAGATGCTTCGAAGTTCGTTAAAACAGGCGATCTTGTCCGCGTGCAAATTCTCGATATTGACCATGCACAATCCCCACCCAAAATTGCACTTGGGATGAAACAGTTGATCGCAGATCCAATGATTTCCACGATGGGCTCTATCGAAGTTGGTGAAAATACAACTGGTAAAGTGACTCGATTGGCAGCGTTTGGTGCGTTTGTCGATATCGGTGATGGAGTTGAAGGGCTTGTCCATATTTCAGAGCTCTCTCATCAACGAATCAAATCCGCGAAAGATGCCGTAAAAGAAGGCGAAGAAGTCACTGTCCGCGTATTGTCTGTGGACCCTGCTACGAGGCGAATTGCACTTTCCCTCAAACAAGCACAGGCTGAAGACGGCAGCGAAGATGGACCAGCAAGAGAAGAAGATCCTGCCATTCGTAAACTGCGGGAGAAATTTGGTGGGGGCGATCTCAAGGGCGGCATAGATTACAGGTAATGACAAACGCTGCGAATGACATTCCAACTATCGGGATCACGATGGGCGACCCTGCTGGGATCGGACCAGAAGTTGTTGCCCGTTCACTTGCTTCTCTACAAAAATATAACGCTAGATTTATAGTCTATGGTTCAAACGCATTGCTTACGATTGCTGCTGATCTGTGTAACGAAGGTTCTCTTCGATGGCATCGTGTGGATGCGTCCTCTCCACGTGCAAATGCTCCTATTCATCAGCAAATTACTGTCTTTGATGGTGGTGAGGAAGTACATTCACTGCGACCAGAGCCTTCTTCAATTGGTGGACACGCATCAAAACAATGGGTTGAACAAGCGATTGCAGATGCATTGAAACCTGCAAACGATCCAAGGCACATCGACGGTGTTGTTACTGCGCCCATTTGCAAAGCGAGTTGGGCAGCAGCTGGATACCGTTGGGCTGGCCACACTGAATTGTTCGCAACACGAACAAAATCAAAACGGCACGCCATGGCATTTATCTCGCCCACGCTTAGAGTGGTGCTTGCAACGTGTCATATATCTCTTATGGACATTCGAAATGTTCTTACAATTGGCCGCGTTTTTGATGCAATCGATCTTGCAAACGAAGCGTGTCTGGATCTTGGCATCGACAAACCACGGATTGCCGTGACTGGTCTCAATCCACATGCTGGCGAGAATGGATTGCTTGGCGATGAAGAAACTCGGCTTATCGAGCCAGCGATAAAAGTGGCACGCGAAGCAGGAATACGTGTACAAGGGCCATTCCCAGCAGACACATTGTTCAACGACGCGGTCAATGGATCGCACGATATCGTCGTTGCGATGTACCACGATCAGGGACTCCTTCCAGTGAAATTGTTACACCAAAACCAAGCGGTGAACTGGACACTTGGGATTCCTATGATTCGCACTAGCCCAGATCATGGCACTGCATTTGATATAGTCGGGAAAAATCAAGCGAACATTGGCTCGATGCAAGCAGCTGTAAAACTTGCACTTGATCTTGCAAAAACCCGCGAGCCGCGTCCCTGTTAGGATTCGCGATATGACGACAAATTATTCAATGGAAGACCTTGTTTCGCTTTGTAAACGCAGAGGTTTTATTTTCCCCGCAAGCGAAATTTACGGAGGCATAAACGGTTTTTGGGATTACGGCCCACTTGGCACCGAACTTAAAAACAACTTGCGAGACGCTTGGTGGCATGACATGGTGCACTGCCCTCCTATGGGACCAGACGGTGAACCACTGAGTATAGTTGGCATTGACTCCTCGATAATTCAAAATCCAAAAGTGTGGGAAGCATCAGGTCACGTTGGTGGTTTTAATGACCCAATGGTTGATTGCCGCGAAACCAAATCTCGTTACCGAGCCGACCACCTTGAAGTCATTGCAAATGCAAACGGTGAAGGCAGGATGTATGCATTCATCGAAGGGAATGAAGAATCTGAAGAACGAGCAAGGAAATTACTGGCTAAATACGAAAAAGTGGATGCACTCGGCGATGAATACACAACGTCATTGCTGACCGATATACCAACCGATGCATTTGAACGCATCGTTGGCCCAGACACAAAAGAAGCTGGCACGCTAACCGAACCTCGTCAATTTAGTTTGATGTTCGACACGACCGTTGGTGCAACAGGTGGAGAAGACAACAAAGCATATTTACGTCCAGAAACTGCACAAGGCATTTTTCTCAACTTTATGAATGTTGTTGACACAATGCGTGTGAAGGTTCCATTTGGCATTGCGCAAATTGGTAAAGCATTTAGAAACGAAGTCACTCCTCGGAATTTCATCTTCCGAAGTCGAGAGTTTGAACAGATGGAAATTGAATGGTTTTGTCACGAAGATGAAGCCCAACAATGGTATGAGTTCTGGTGCGATTATCGAAAAGATTGGTGGCAAAAGATTGGTTTGACCACTGAAAACCTGCAAATGCGGCAACACGATTCAGACGAACTCGCGCATTACGCAAAAGAAGGCTGTGGCACCTTTGATATTGAATACAAATTCCCATTCACTGACCCAGGATACGGCGAACTAGAAGGCGTTGCACATCGGGGCAACTACGATTTATCAAGACATACTGAATTTAGCGGAAAGAAAATTAACTATTTCGACCAACAAAAAAACGAACGGTACACACCGCACGTTATCGAGCCCTCGGCTGGTCTTAGTCGTGGCACGCTTGCACTGTTGTGCGAAGCGTACACGCCAGACGACAGACCATCAAAAGTGTTCATGAAATTCAACCCACGAATTGCACCGATCAAGGCGGCGATTTTCCCGCTTGTGAATAAAAATGGGATGCCTGAAATTGCGACCAAGTTACACGAAGAAATGCGCAAAAAACATGTTGTACAGTACGACGCAAAGCAATCTATTGGCAAACGATATGCACGCATGGATGAAGCAGGAACACCCTACTGTTTTGTGATTGACGGCGATACGCTTGAAGACAATACGATTACCGTCCGAGACCGCGATACTGCGAGTCAAGAACGGATCAATATTGATCAGGCAGTCGCGTATCTTGATGACAAATTGATTCAATAACACATGCCACATCTATCTTGGAATTATGAGTGGGTTCTCTGGTTGAGTGTATGGTGCTACGCACTGCACATCATCGAAGAATATTTCTTTGATTGGAAATCTTGGGCAAATAAAACCATCGGGCTTAAAAGTTCTTGGCAGGACTTTTTCTTGCTTAATGCTTGCGCAATGGCAATGACGATTGCATGCGCAGCGATAGGATGGGATTGCCCCTTTATCGCATTATCGATGACAGTAGTCTGGGGAGTGAACGCAATTTTCTTCCACATCGGCATATCACTTGTGACAAGAAAGTGGTCACCCGGCACATTCACAGCAGTTGTCCTGTATCTGCCTTGCGTTTCCATTGTGTATTGGGGAGCACACCAAGACGGTGTACTTACACCAACTTCCTTTTATGGGTCTATTACCCTTGGCTTCATCTTAATGTTCGGGCTGTTGTTCGCTGTGAAATTAGCAAAGAAAATACAGCAAAATCATTAACCAATTCGCTGAAATCCAAACTGTGGCTTCACTTTTACTGGCTTGCCGCCAACTTCTAGAAGCGGATACGCTAAGAAGTTGATTGGTCCAGACTCCGGCATTGGGTTGACAACAAGATCGCGGCCGTGACTAAACTCCACACGATTAGCTGGGTTATGTCCAAAGTAATAGGTAGAGAGACTTGTGTATTTATCTGCCTCTGAAATATCAATAGGCCACCACTTTCCTTCTGCATAAAATTCGGCCCAGCAGTGGTAACCGCTAATCCCGCCATCGTCTCTGCCCGAGGGAACAGCAGCGCCGATAGCGAACCTCGCAGGTATTCCTACGGTGCGAGATAGTGCAATGAAATATGAGTGATAATCAGTACAGTTTCCCCGAGCAGAATCGCATGCGAAATTTGCGTCACCCTTTCCATACTCTGTACCAAATTTGGCGTACCGCATTGTGTCAATCGTATGATCGTAGAGTGCTCTGGCTTTCACAAGATCTCCACCATTTTTATCGATGAGCACTTCCTTCGCAATTTCGTGAAACTTTTTAGAATTTGGCACTAAATTTTCAGGTGCAAGAAACAATTCAGGAACTGTAGAATCAGCGTGCATCTTTTTTTCTTGTCTTTGAACATCGAACTGTAACAAAATTGGCTGTCCACTATCCTCTGGTGTTAACTCAACAAAAAGAATTTGGTTTCCAAATTCTTCATCTTTGATAATTTCATGTGTACCTGGGACATCAATGTTCGTCATCTTTATTGTTTGAAAAGTGTCGCTGCTAGGAATCGGAATCCACATGCGTGCGTTCTCTTTGAATTCTGGAAGTGTTGCTTGGTACACAAATGAGAAAGCATCTTCTCCTTCTACTACACCTAGTAACTCCCTTGAGGCATCTGTTGCTTCTACATGGATCCACGTTCCATCGTCTTGTTGTTCCCACAAGTAATAGGGACGGCCATTCAATTTATGCACTGTTGTTTCAGTAACAGTCATACTTCCTGGATCACCAGCCAAGAAAAAATCTACGTCATACACGTTGCCATCTTCACTTGCTAAATCAACACAAGCAAAATGTCTTCGTGGACCCAAGTTCGCGAGATATTCCATGTGTACTCTAACTAACTTCAGTTTCATTTCTTTATCTTCAAATGTAATGGGAAAGAAACCGTCATTACTTTCAGACAACTCTCGAATGTGACGTTCAATCCCAGCTTTAATATCGTTCGTTACAACATTTGGAATGGTCTCAAGCGAAGTACATGACGCTGCCTCTGGAACTCCATAGAGAGCAGATGAGCAAGTGATGATGAGTAGGGTAAAAAAGTATTTCATTGTTTAAGTTCCTGTAATAATCCACCAAATAATACACATAATAGCCGTGTCTGCTGCAACATGGCAAATCCATGCCGGCCAGATCGAGTTGTATTTATTGTAGAGCCATCCCCAGATAATCGCCCCTGAGAACAAGCCAAATGAACTCAGAACAACCAACCATAGAGACCCGATGTTCCACACGATAACAATATGGTGCACTGTGAAGAAGAAAGCACTTAAAACTATTGCTGGCCAAACGCCAACAAGGATTTTAAATTTCGAGAATACAAACCACCGCCAAACGTACTCTTCCATGAGAGAATTTCCAAGTGACATTGCCGATGCGAATATGAAAAACTTGGCAGGCGTGGAAATTCCAAGTTCGTCTATGGTTGCTTTTGCTTCGGGGTCGATAAGCAACCCCTTTGCAAGCCAGTGTGTTGCAAAAATGATTAATACAACTGGTATTGACCAAAGAAGACCTGCTGCTATGCCCTTCTTTTTTGCAGGCGACCAACTGAGTTTTCCGTTGTCAACAAAGAGCAGCCAAACAACGGGCAATGCAATTAACCATAGCTTCGCAGCTGCCCAAATGATTTTTCCAACTTCAATTTCGTGCGTATATATACTTCGGATTGGCGGCAAATAGAACGAACAGGAAACACCAATCAAGGGTGCTGGAAGTATTAATACAAGTGCTAAACACGCTTTTTGCGTTCGATTAAGTTTAGCGAGTGCACCAAGCATCACACGTACTCTACTCTTACGGACAATTGATCGCGAATTCGTCCTAATTGTCCTAATTGACTCCGAGTCAATTAAAAACTTGATTATTTTAATTCACTCCGAGTCAATTAAATCTGTGGTGTATTTAATTGACTCGGAGTGAATTTATCTTGTTTATTACCAACATGTTACGCGACCAGTAAAAGAAGCTTAATGCACTCGGAGTCAATTAACACTCTGGTGTATTTAATTGACTCGGAGAGAATTTATCTTGTTTATTACCAACATGTTACGCGACCAATAAAAGAGGTTTAATGCACTCGGAGTCAATTAATGCTTGATGTTTTTTATTGACTCGGAGTCAATAAATTTCGTAAAGCAAATTTCGGGGATGAGCCTCCGCAATCTGCCTTAATTCGCATTGAAATACTTAGCTTCGGGATGATGCACAATAATCGCTGAAGTTGATTGTTCAGGATCGATTTGCCAATTTTCAGTGAGCTCGCAACCAATGCGTTCAGGTTTAAGTAGCCGAAACAATTTTTCTTGATGGCTCATATTCGGACAAGCAGGATACCCAAACGAGTAGCGACTACCTCGATACTTTTGAGAAAACAATTCTTTGATGTGTGGACTGTCCTCCCCGCTAATTCCAAGTTCATCCCGCATGCGTTTGTGCCACAACTCTGCGAGGGCCTCGGCACACTCAACACCCATGCCATGCACAAACAAATACTCTTGATATGAATCATCTGCAAAAAGTTTTTCTGCAACTCTACTTACTTCAGACCCCATTGTTACGCACGATAAACCTAACACGTCACGCTCACCAGTATCAATCGATTTAAAGAAATCGCAGATACATAATTTTCTTCTCTTTGTTTGCCGAGGAAATTCAAACCGTTCCAACTCCTGTGCGTGATCTTCTGGATCAAATACAACGAGCTCGTCCCCATCACTTGCAACTGGATACCAACCATAAACAACTTTAGGTTGCAACACACCCTCATCTCGAAGTGAGGTTTTTAATCGTTCGAAAATTGGGCGTACTTCTTCATCTAAGTAGTGTTCGTAATCACCTTTGGAACGCTGCCCTTTTTTGAATCCCCATTGGCCACGTAGTAGTGCGACTCTATTGATGTATGGGTATATATCATCGAGAGAAATCGTATCAACAATTCTATTTCCCCAGAATGGCGGCGATGGGACAATAACATCTTGAGACACATCGCTCCTTTCGCCAAGAATAGTTTCTACTGCAGAAATTTCTGCTTCACTTGTTTCCATCGCTTGTACCCGAGTTTCAACTGAGGCTCTTTTTGCCAAACGAAGATTTATCTCCGCAGCAAGTGCGCCCTTGTTTCCATCCGCCAATGTATTGCAAATCCTAAGCCCGTCAAATGCATCCTTGCCATAATAAAGTTGCCCGTTATAGATAGACCGAAGATGCGATTCAGCGTAATGTCTTGAAAGTGGAGCGCCGCCAACTAAAACTGGAACATCAATCGTCATTTCATTGAGTATTTTCAGATTTTCCTCCATCACCATCACACTCTTGACCAACAGACCAGACATACCAATCGCATCACTCCCAGTCTCTCTCCATGCTTGCACAATATCTTCAATTGTTTGTTTGATTCCAATGTTATGAACGGTCCAACCATTGTTACTTAAAATAATATCAACAAGATTCTTTCCGATGTCATGCACGTCGCCTTTGACTGTTGCAAGCACGATTCTGCCCCGAGTTTGGCCCTCCTCTTTATTCATGTGAGGTTCAAGATATCTCACAGCCATTTTCATGACTTCTGCTGATTGCAACACAAATGGCAATTGCATTTGCCCAGAACCAAACAACTCACCAACTGTTTTCATCCCTGCGAGGAGGTGCGCATTAATGATTTCAATTGGTTTGTACTTTTCCATTGCTTCATCGAGATGCGCGGCGAGTTGTTCCTTTTCGCCATCAACAATGTGGGTCTGCAACCATTCCTCAATTGAGAAATCGCGATCAGCTTCTTCTTCGCGCACTTCTTCGAGATCAGTAAAAAGGCTTATAAAAAACTGCAATGGATCAAATGTTTCGTCATCGATATGAACAGGCAGCCCTGTCCCGCCATGCGAAAGTGCCCTGCGGTCATAAATCAAATCCAATGCCGCTTGTTTTCGTTCCGGATGAATTCGGTTCATTGGTTGAATCTTGGAAGAATGCATAATCGAAGAAGAAAGCCCAGCATCCATCAATTCCCAAAGTAATACGGAGTTCAGCACTTGCCTCGCAGCTGGCTTAAGACCAAACGAACAATTTGAAAGCCCGCAAGTAATTTGAACATCGGGCCATGCCCTTGAAATTTTTCTCACACCTTCAATCAGTTCTAATGAACTTCGACGATCGGCGTCCATGCCTGTAGAAATAGGAAGCACCAACGGGTCTATAAAAATGTCTTCAATAGGTATCGCATGCTTTACAGCTGCGCGATCTATCGCTCTTGCAGCAATTTGAAATTTTCTCTCGGCAGTCCGAGCCATCGCTTCTTCTTTATCTTCATCAATGGTTCCAACAACAATTGCTGCACCAAAGGTTCTCGCCAAGTGGCAGAAAGAGTCAAACTTCTCTTCCCCTTCCTCAAAATTTGTTGAATTAATAATGCATTTTCCACCCGCATGCCTGAGACCAGCTTCGATCGTTTCAAACTGTGTTGAATCTAGCATGATTGGAGTATCGACTTGCCGAACAACTTGTTGCACAATCGTTGCCATATCCTTAGGGTTGTCTCGGTCAGTTGCATCGACATTAATATCCAAACAATTCGCTCCCTCTCGAACTTGTTGTTTGGCAAGTGCGATCATTTCATCGAGATTCTGTTCACCAAGTAACCGTTTAAATTTTCGTGAACCCGAAGCGTTCATTCGCTCGCCTACGATGAAAAATGATTGTTCTTGACGATAGTTTGTCGGCGAATACAGACTTGAACATCCCGCTTCCCATCCCGAAAAATCACGCCGTTTTCGTTGAAGTTTCCGCGATGTATCTCCAAGGAGTTGGATGTGCTCAGGTGTAGTACCACAACAGCCACCGAGAATATCTACTCCAAAACGGGTAACAAAATTACCGACTGTTTCAGCAAGTGGCAACGGCTGCAACGGAAACTCTGCTTTTCCTTCAACAAGAACCGGTAAACCAGCATTCGGCACACAAGAAATATGTCGAGGCCAGGTCAATGAAAGATGCTCTATGTGAGATGTCATCTCTTTTGGACCCGTGGCGCAATTTAAACCAAGTGAGAATATGGGGTACGGGCGCAGCGCATTTACAACAGCTGCGATATCGCTCCCGACAAGCATCGTGCCAGAAGTTTCAATGGTGACACTCACCATAATTGGAACATGCTGAGGCGTGAGATTTTTCTCATCAAGCGCTTTCAGGCAAGCATTAATTGCACACTTGACTTGCAACAAGTCCTGAGCTGTTTCAATAAAAAAAGCGTCCACTCCACCATCAAGCAATCCTCTTGCAGATTCTGTATAACTTCCGAGCATAGTCTCCCAAGAAACTTGATCTAAAGTAATCAATTTCGTTCCAGGACCCATTGAACCTAATACAAATCGAGGATGAGCGATCGTTGCATGAACATCGCACGCTGATCGAGCTATCTCCGCAGCTTCTTGACAAAGCGATCGAGACCAAGAAGCCACATCTTCACTAAATTCAGATAAAACTAGCGGATTTGCTCCGAACGTATTCGTTTCGACTGCATCAGCACCAACTGCAAGAAACGATTCATGAATCAATTGAATAAGTTCTGGCCTTGACCGTACAAGGATGTCTACACAATTTTCGTGACCTAGGTAATCTGCTTCAATAGACAAGTTTTCAAGTTGTAATCGAGAGCCCATTGCGCCATCAAGAATGAGTGGTCTTTGATCTACAATTTTTGAAAGTAAGGAAGACATGAATTGAGAAGTGTACCCTCACACATTGCTCCGCAGGGTAGAATAGGAAACAGATGTTTCGAATTATCGCAACCTTACTCACGGGACTCTTGCTTGCACCAACTGCGCAGGTTACAAATCCAACGCCTGAAGATCTTCTTGAAGGAGCAATCAAAGCAATTGGCGGAGCGCATGCGATTGAATCGCTTGAATCTTTCAAACTCCACGGCATGATTCGTCTCCCAGATGGCCGACCAGTGATCGAAGTTGATCTCGCAACATTTGCTGGTGGAAAAGTACTTGCTGTACAAACGTTTGTTGGAATTGGTCAAACACGGTTCGGCAGCGATGGAACTACATCATGGGAAGAGAACCCTGGGGCATCCAAAACACAAGTGTATACATTGATCGATGATGAAACTCTTTCTCAAAAAGTAAAACAATTGAATTGGATTGAGTGGCTTACGAAACTTCCTTTGCAACTTGATGTGATGAAAGTTATAGATGAGATTGAATTCGACGGAGAAACGTGTTGGGAAGTTAGTATTTCTGGCAAAAACACAATTGACAGCAAAGAGAAGGCATATTTTTCAAAATCAACAAAAAGGCTCATTGGAAGGCAGACAACTGAACGGACGAATGATGGCAACGCGATTGTGAATATTTATTTTCGAGACTGGCGGCCTGTTGGTGATTTGCAATTGTTTCACACTGTTGTATTTGATCGTGATGGAGTAGAAGTTGCGATGGTGTTTGACACAATTGAAGTAAACAGCGTAGATGAACGAATTTTTGAATTGCCAGAACAGGTTGTTCAATTGAGGAATAAAGAGTGACAGCAGCAGTAGAAATACGTGGCGTTTCAAAATCTTTTGGAGAAACCAAAGCCGTCATTGATCTTGATCTTGATGTTCCAACTGGTTCGCTGTGCGGTTTTCTTGGACCAAATGGTGCTGGAAAGAGCACCACCATTCGAATGTTGATGTCAATCATTCATGCAGACAGTGGAAACGTGCAGGTCCTTGGGACTTCTGCTTTGAAAGCGAAAGACAGAATTGGGTACCTTCCTGAAGAGCGTGGCGTGTACCGAAAAATGAAAGTTGGCGGGTTCGTTGAATACATTGGCAAGCTCAAAGGAGTGCGAAGATCAATTCTTCGAAAACGTATCGACGATTGGCTCGAACGTGTTGAACTACCAAACATTCGGAATCGACGATGTGAAGAATTATCAAAAGGCATGCAACAAAAAGTACAATTTCTTGCTGCGATTATTCATGAACCAGAATTAATCATTCTTGATGAACCTTTCTCAGGACTAGATCCAGTCAACGCGCGAGTCATAGGAAGAATCATCGACGAACTACACCAACAAGGTCGTACTATTTTGTTTTCTACCCACGTACTCCCTCAAGCGGAACAGATATGCGACCGTATCATCATGATCGACGAAGGCAAAAAAGTACTTGACGGAACTGTAAGTTCCATACAATCTCAATTTGACCCGCGCGTAATCCGCATTGAACCTGTTGACAAAAATTGTGATCTCTCCAAAATTGTTGGCGCAACTCTGATTGAAAATACGAATAAAAGCGATCATCTTCTTATGCGGCTTGATGATCAAATTGACGCAACAGAAGTCTTACGAAAAATAGTTCTAGCAACTCCTGTGCGGGGAATTGAAATTGTAAAACCTACTCTCGATGAAGTGTTTATCGAACAAGTTGCTCGAAGGCGAGGAACGAAGGCTGCTGATCAGGTTCGCGAGGAAATGTCTCATGTCTAAAACACTTATAGTCGCTTGGAGAGAGTTTCGGCACACTGCAATGACAAAAGCATTTTTGATCGGCGCAATCATTATGCCGTTACTCATGATGGGGCTCTTTATTGTTGTGATGCCACTCATGATGGAAGCAAACACTACACCAATGACTGGAACTGTAGCGATCATTGCACCAGACGACGTCATTCAAGAGTTTCAAGATAGAATTCATTCGAAAGAAAACCCAAACGCTGAACTCATCGAGCAATTGCCAGACATCGTCAAGCAAGATCCACTCGCTTCCTCGATGCTCAATCAAACTGGATCGAACACTACAAATATCATATTACAACCTGCAAACTTTGCTGATCTTGAACATCTCAAAGAAGAAGTTCGAGACGGTGATTTAGCTGCTTTGATTGTCGTACCCAATTCACTATTGGAAGATCAAACAGAAGAAATGGACGATCGTCTTGAAGTGTTGATTCCAAGTAGTTTCTCGCCCAATCACACAGACCTTCTTTCTTCTGCAGTTGCGAAATCTGTTGTTGATGTCAGACTCCGCCGATTGGGGCACGAGCCATCTGCGATGCTTAGCATGGTCAGAAGACCTCGGGTTGCAGCCACAAGGCTTGCGCATGACGGTGGCGAAAAAGCGGACAACGAAGCGGCGAGGCGAATCATTCCAATGGCTTTTATGATGTTGTTATGGATTGCAACGTTTACAAGTGGTAATTATCTATTGACAACGACAATTGAAGAAAAAGGGAATAAGGTAATGGAAGTGTTGCTTAGCGCAGTGAGTCCGCTCCAACTTCTCGGTGGCAAAATTCTCGGACAGGCAGGTGTCAGTCTCATCATGCTTTTGATGTATGGCGGCGCGGCTATCGCTGGGCTTATCACTTTTGCACTGTTGGATTTAGTTCCGATTTCACACCTTCTCTATCTCGTAGCGTATTTCACGATGGCGTACTTTATGATTGCATCTATTATGGCTGCAGTTGGCAGCGCAGTGACTGAATTGCGAGATGCGCAGTCCCTCATTGGACCAATCATGATCATCTTGATTATTCCCCTTGCGCTTTGGCCTGTTCTTTCCGAACATCCAAATGGAATTGTTGCAACCGTGTCAAGTTTTACACCCCCGCTCATACCCTTTGTAATGATCCTGAGAATCACTGCGTCAACTGAAACCATCGCAGCATGGCAAATCATCATGAGCATGGTGATCGGTTTTAGCGCAGTACTTGGCATGATCTGGGGATGTGCCCGCATTTTTCGAATTGGTGTGCTCATGCAGGGCAAACCGCCAAGTTTTATGCAACTTCTACGCTGGATCCGGCTTGGCTGAGTAAGTTGAGGATGGAATATCCGCCTTGTCGGCTTTGGATCAGGCTTGCAGTGGCAACCTGGAACCCTGAGTCTAAAGAATAGAGATATGCTGAGAACTCGAAGAAATTGACCCCATGTGAAATCAAAGAGTTTACCTCGGGTGAAATAATCGCAAATAATGCAATCAGATTAAATAACGCAAGATGATGCGATCAATTCACCCGCGGTCTGAGTGAAGTATGATGCTGATATGGCGCATAAACTTTTTAATTCACCCAAAGAGGCACTCGAAGGACTGCTCAAAGACGACATGATGGTCGCTGTTGGCGGCTTCGGTCTGTGCGGAATCCCCGAACAGCTCATCATTGCACTGCGTGACAGCGATGTCACAAATCTCACCTGTGTTTCAAATAATGCTGGAGTAGATGAGTGGGGTCTTGGGCTGTTACTTCAAACAAAACAAATCAAACGAATGCTCAGTTCATACGTTGGAGAAAACGCTGAATTTGAACGTCAGTTTATGGCAAATGAACTCGACATTGAATTTTGTCCCCAAGGTACGCTCGCCGAACGCTTGCGTGCTGGCGGAGCGGGAATACCCGGCTTTTACACAAAAACAGGTGTTGGAACGATTGTTGCTGATGGCAAAGAAACACGTGATTTTGATGGCGATACATATGTGCTTGAGCGCGGAATTGTTACAGATCTTTCGCTTGTAAAAGCGTGGAAAGCGGATGAATCGGGAAATCTTGTTTTTAGAAAAACAGCCCGCAACTTCAACCCAATGATCGCCACGTGTGGGAAAGTCACTGTGGCAGAAGTAGAAGAAATTGTGCCGGTGGGCGATCTTGACCCAGATTCAATAGATACACCTGGGATTTTTGTGAATCGAATCGTTGTGACAACCTCAGAAAAACGGATCGAACAGCGTACAATCACCGAGTAAACTATATATATACGGCAACAGTCCGATAGTAGAATTATGCATCAATATATAAAAACAAGCCATATTGTTGACATTCATGCGTTCAACTCATTGCCGTATCTGGTCGAACTGAGGATTCAACAAACTCATGATGGAGAAGAATTAGGATTATGAACCCAAAAAACACCCTTCGCACGCTTGCGTTTGCAAGTATTTCAATCGTAGCAACTGCTTCAATCTCACAAACTACACATGGCCAAATGGAATTCATGGCTGAAGCCATGCATCCGGAGTTCTTCTCTAGAGATCTCGTACTGTTTGCAGATGGATTAAATCTTGATGACACACAAGAAGTCATCGTCGAAGCAATGTTTGATTCATACAACGATGATTTCGAATCGGGATGGGCAGCAACAACCCAGCGACTCAATGACGTCGCTGATGAACTCAAACTTAATAAACCCGATAATGAGCGAGACACACTCAAGCCAGTGCTTGAAACTCTCGGCGCATGGCTTGAAGAAAAACGCTTGCTTGATCAGGGGCTACTTGAAAATGTAAAAACAATTCTAGTTGCCGAACAACTAGAACTCTGGCCATCTTTTTCTCAAAGGCTTTACCGCGAAAAACATATCAATAGAGGAAGACTCAGTGGCGAATCCACTGACTTGTACCTCATCGCTCGCGACACAGATTTGTCTGGTACAGCTGAATCTATCATCACCCCACAACTTGAAGAATATGCAGTTGCACTCGACATAGCGATGCGTAAGCGAGATGCTATTCTTCAAGGAAACCCAAAAAAATTGTTTGATAACATTCTCAACGACAACAATGGTCGTTCACCAGAACTTGTAGAAGCTGAAGTCAAATCGCGAATTAATGTCAGGGATATCAATGACAGATATATTGAAGTCATCAGTAGTTCGCTCAGCGATCAAGATGGTGAAGATTTTCGTTTGAGAGCATTGAACAGAGGATATCCAAGAATTTTCCGAAGAACGCCCGCCCAACGAATTTTGCGCCAAGCTGCAGAAAACGATGCATACGAACCAGAGATTCATGCATTAATCATCCAACTTGAAACCGCATATCTCAGCGAGTTGCTTGTCCTCAATTACGACCTCCTCACTTTGACACGCAGGCACGATCCAAAGGTACATAAAAATAGAGCACTTGCTGGTCAGATTCGCAAGAATGGCGGAACGCCAGAGAAACTGACAGATCCAACTCGGGCCATCTACAAAGACAGAGAAGCAGTTGGTCGTCGATATATCGAAATGCTTCGAGACATTCTTTCGCCTGATGCATTTTTGGAACTTGAAGGTGCTAGAAGATGGGTACCTCGCGACGAACAACCATACGGCGAACTCTCCAAACCAAACAGAGTTCCAGTTGGCCCCGACGGTGGCCTGAGCATCAAAGGCGGATCTGGCAAATCTGGAAAAGGCAAAGGAGGGCGATCAAAGCCCAATCCTGCAGCTCTCACGCGTCCCAAGGGGAATAGTGGCACAGGAAACAACGGGGGGCGTTAACGAAACATGGACAACGGAATCTCTACATCACCAGAACTTCCAGATCCAACGAACATCGAACCAGATGTAATCCAAGGTTCGGAGCAATGCTGCCTCGACCTTGGATTAATGTGGATCAGCGAACCTCCAGAAGTTGATGATAATATTCCTGTGCTCATCGACGCTGAACTTGCGGTTCGTCTTCGAACGATTCCAATTGCTTTAGACGCTGGTCAACTTATTGTTGTCATGCTCAAACCAGATGACATCGAAGCTTCAGATGAAGTTGCGACAATCACCGGCTACCCCGTCACCCGCGCGGGTGTCACCGACGAAATTTTTTCAGAACTCATGCGGAAATATTTCGGAACAACAGCAGCACGTATGGCTGAAAGCCTTGGGGGTCAAACTTCGGATGACACCGAAGAAGGCGCACACAACCTTGACACTATCGAGGCTGATGACATCCATCGAATGGCAGAGGAACCAACACTCATCAACTTGGTGAACTTGATTCTTCTTGAAGCAATTCAATCCCGAGCAAGTGACGTTCACATTGAACCATTTGAGACTGAACTCAAAGTGAAGTATCGAATCGATGGAATTTTAATTGAACAACCACCTCCACCAAAACATTTGCAACCAGCGTTGACAGGTCGAATTAAAATCATGTCATCGATGAATATTGCAGAACGATACGTTCCGCAAGATGGACACATTGCACTGCGTTTTGAAGGTCGAAAAGTAGACATTCGAGTCTCAACTGTTCCCACTCTTTATGGCGAATCAGTCGTCATGCGGATTCTTGATAAGAGCGCCCTTCCCCTCGATCTTGTTTCGTTAGGGATGGCAGAAGCGATGAGAAACGAAATTGATGCATTGATTGCAAAACCACATGGTCTTGTGCTTGTCACAGGACCAACGGGTTCTGGCAAAACAACTTCACTATACGCAGCGCTTTCAAAACTCTACGATCCCTCTAAAAAAATCATTACGATTGAAGATCCTGTTGAATACGAACTCTCTGGTATCAATCAAATTCCCGTGAACCCGAAACGTGGTCTCACATTCGCAACTGGGCTTCGTTCGATTCTTCGTCAAGACCCAGACGTTATCTTTGTCGGTGAAATCCGAGATGCTGAAACCGCCGACATTGCAATTCGATCTGCCCTAACTGGTCACTTGATCTTCTCAACAATTCACACAAATGATGCGGTGAGTTCCATCGGGCGACTCGTCGACATGGGTGTTGAGCCGTACCTAGTTGCCTCAGTGCTCGAAGGCGTACTAGCGCAACGGCTTGGACGTAGAATTTGCAGCGATTGCAAAGAAGAAGTCCCCATTACAGAAGATCTCTCCCACCGCTTGTCAAAAGAAGAACAAGAATTGTTAGGCGGTAAAATGTGGGTTGGACGCGGATGCGACAAATGCAACAACACCGGATCACGTGGCCGAATTGGTTATTTTGAATTAGTCACGCTCACTGGTAAATTCCGCGCAGCAGTTTCAGAAAATTTGCCTGCGGGTCAGCTAACGGTTCTACTTCCAGATTCTCATACTGACATGCGGCGCGATGGCATGATCAAAGTTTCACAAGGACTGACGACGATTTCTGAAGTATTGCGCGCAACGCAAGATACTGACGAAATATAGGCGCACACCATGCATGATTTTCAATTCGATAGTTTGACGAGTAATGGCGAAAACCGATCTGGCATTCTCAGTGGTGTTGATCGAGCGGACATCATTCGTCAACTTGGTCAACGTGGTGAAACTGCAACAAAAGTTGAACAGCTTCAGGGTCGAAAAAAACTCGCACATGCGCAAAAGAAACGATCTCGCAGAACGATGTCGCACAATGAAACAGCGACGCTTATTCGAGAACTTGCAACTGCGCTTGAAGCTGGTCTTCCGTTAATGCAATCATTAAAAACTATTCGTCAGCAAGCAACTCCCGCTTCTGGTGAAGTGCTTGATCATCTCATCCAAGGCGTTGAAGCTGGTGACCCACTCTACAAAGCAGCAAAGGAATGGGGCAAGCCATTTGATGATCTCATCATTGGCATGCTGCACGCTGCAGACGCATCTGGAAATATGAGTGACATTCTCCATCAACTTGCAGATCTCATGGACCGCTCGCTGGAACTTCGCCGTGAACTTGTTGGTGCAATTATGTACCCTGCAATTATCGCGGGCCTCATTGGCATGAGCGGAATCGTACTTGTCACCGTTCTTATTCCTCGATTGATTGGACCACTCGCTGGTGAAATGGAATTGCCATGGCCGACAAAAGTAGTCATGGGGTTTGCGGACTTCATCAAAATCTGGTGGCCGTGGATGATTGGTACTTTTTTTGTTGCAACCATTGCATGGAAATCATGGACAAGTTCTCCAGAGAACAGATTAAAACTAGATCGGTTTAAACTCCGAGTTCCCCTCCTTGGTCCCCTTCTTCGAGATGTTGCCGTCACTCGCTTTACTCGTACATTGGGAACGCTCACCTCTGCAGGCTTACCAATTCTTGATGGTCTGAGTATTACAAAAGACACACTCGGCAACGCTGCGCTTGCAGATGCTATAGTAAATGTGCAAGAAGAAGTGCGTGCAGGTCGACCGATCGCAAGACCACTTGAACGTTCTGGTTTGTTTCCACCTTTGCTCGTGCAAGTTGTAAACCTCGGCGAACGTTCTGGTAAATTAGAAGAAATGCTTCTACACTCTGCCACTTCTTTTGATCGTCAAGTCAACGCTTCCTTAAAATTATTCACAAAGGCGTTACCTCCAATTTTACTTATTGTCATGGCTGGCTTGGCGAGTTTCGTCCTTGCTGCCATTCTCCTTCCATTACTCGAAATGCAATCACTTGTGCGGTAACGCCGTTACATTAAATACCTATGAAAAACAAATCAAAACAACGACCTCACACTCGCGGCTTTACACTTCTAGAAATTATCGTTGTGGTCACGATCATCGCAGTGCTTGCAACTCTCATCGCTCCAAAATTATTGAGCAGAGTTGGACAAGCGAAGCAAACTGCTGCTGGAACAAAGGCAAAAGCAATTGCTGAGAAAATCAAACTTTATCTTCTTGACGAGGGCCTCACTGTCATTGATGACAACTTTGATTTAGAAATTCTTTTGCTTTCACCAGATGATGGCGGCGGTGCACATGGACCATATCTTGAAAAGGCAGCAGATATCATCGATCCTTGGGGTACCCCTTACGAAGTTATCGTTCCGGGCGATGTCAATGCGAGTTTCGATGTCATTAGTTGGGGTGAGGATAAACAGCCCGGCGGCGAAGGTGCAGCGTCGGATATTACACAATAAGAAATGACCCAACATCGAGTACATGCCACCAAACATACACAACACGATCGCCGAGGCTTCACCCTCATAGAAATGATCGTCGTTGTCATTGTGCTTGCTGTTCTCGCTTCAATGGCAATCCCAAGACTCGGTGGTACTCGATTCCGTGAATATGAACTGAAAGTAGATCAAACTGCAGATCTTATGGTCATGTTTGCGCATCGCCTTTCAACTTCGACGAAGGCAACAGGACTCCAATACGACGCTCCAAACAGAAAACTTTTTTTACTCACGCTTCAAAAAGACGAAGATACTGAAGATAGTTATTGGGTCGATGATCCGCTCTCACCTCCAGTTACATTTCCAAAGTGGATGGAAGAAGACGCTGTCACAATTCTCACTGACGGAGACTTCGCTGATACTTCTCAGTGGCCCTTAACAACAATGCCTGGTGAAAACAGACCTATCATCGAGATATCAATTGAGTGGGAAGATCACGCGTCGCTCATCATGCTCGCATCGCACGCCATGGCTCCTTCAATTTGGGTTGATGGAGATGGAACCGAACCACTCACTCCAATTGATCTTGATGCTGCTGGCCAATCGAGGGAGGAGTGGTAATGCGACAAACGCGTGGCTTTGCTCTTATGGATGTCATCATCGGCGCAGCGATCTTGGGGATCGGGCTCGCTGTTGTTATCTCAATGAGTAGCCAATCTCTTTCTAGACAAGTTGAAGGGGAAAAACAAATTACAGCAAGTTGGCTCGCTGACGAGTTACTTACGATGGTACTTATCGAAGGACCTGATATATACGAAAAAATACATCCTGCAACTGGAACTTGCGAACCGCCCTTCGATGATTTTACGTATGAGATAGAACTTGAAGATGACGGAGAACTTTTGCCTGTGCACGCAATTGCGACTATCTCTTGGGAAGCAGTTGGAGGGAAACATTCTTCTGTAATCGAAACGTATATCGCAAGAAGATTTGGCGAACCTGTACCTCGCGCTCCCGCAGCACCCGTTGATCGCGAAGCAAGGTACTGGGAAGAGATTGAAAAGCGAGAGGCAAATTGATGCATCGCCGAGGATTCACACTTCTTGAACTTTTGGTTGCAGGCGTCATGGCTTCTGTTGTTCTTGGTGGAGTGACAATGAGCCTTTCCCAACTTGGACTCTCAAAGTCAATCAGTCGTCAGCGGCTTGATGCATTTTCTCGTTGCGATACTGCCCTGCGCACAATTCGCAGGGATGTTATTTCTGTACTTCGAAGAGACGACCTGTTTGACACCCGACTTAGAATTATCAACGACTCTTCAAACTACGAGGGTCGCCTCGTTGACCGAGACGAACTTCTACTTTTCAATAGTTCACTTCGTGCGAATAAAGAAATCGATTTCAACGGAGAAGGTCTTGAGTACGAAACGCAGTTTAGAATTGACGACGATGGGTATGACATTGTGATGTGGAAACGTCGTGATCCAATTCTCGACGACAATCCAGATGGTGGTGGCATTGCAACTCCACTCGCGAAAGGGATCGTCTCCCTACAACTCGAGGCGTACGATGGAGAGGTGTGGATGCCACAATGGGATTCAGATGAACTTGGCATTCCGCACGCTATCCGCATTACAATCGCAGCAATCGGCAGTGTTGATGGGGACGAAGTCAATCCTCCCTTTATCGAACTCCGAACTGTCGTACCACTTGATCGAGTCATGCCTCCTGCCGACCTCTTCGAAGAAATAGAAGAAGTGGAAGATGAAGAAGAAACAGGGCAAGACGGCGAACTTGGTCTTGGAAGTGATGACGCAGGCAATGCACCAGCTGGCATGGGAGGATCCCCTGCTGGTGGTGGCAGTGGAGGTGACAATTCCGGCAGTGGTTCCAAGGGTGGTGACACTTTTATCTTCACAGACCCTGATGGCAATCGACACGAGATTCCATTGCCATGACAAAAAACACACATCGAGGATCAGTCATTGTCATTGCCTTGTGGGCACTTGGGATTGCTGCACTTATTACTTCATCAATTCAAATCTTTGCATTTCGCCAATCCCTCCTCGGCATTGAAGTGCACGATCGAATTCAAGCAAGGTGGGCGGCGAGAGCTGGCATCGAAACTTCTATTGCTGCAATGTCAGAACACACCATTATGCCCGTGCAACAAAATGCTTTTGCATTGATAGAAGATCTTGAATATGTCTCCGCTGGTAAAACTGGTACCGCCACTTGGGACATTCGGCACCATGCTGATGGAAGAGATTGGCAAGGTCCGATGGATGAGCACAGCAAATTTAATCTGAACTCAGAAAACAGTGGTCTTTTTGTACAGATTCTTGAAGACACGCTCGCCTATGGAGTTTTGGAATCAATCATGGACTGGACGGACGAGGATGACGAAGCAAGAATTCTCGGTGTCGAAAGAGATTATTACCTTAGTCTAGATACACCCTACGAGCCTCGCAACGGACCAATTCGTTCGATTGCTGAAATGGAATTGATCGCAGGTATCATGCCAGACGATATCCGAGGGGAAGATTGGAACTTAAATTACAGACTTGATTCAAATGAAGATGATGGGGGTCAGTCCCTCCCTTGGGATGAACCAAATGGTATTCTTGAAGGCGGCTGGGCTACACTATTCACTGCGATTTCCAAAGACGGCGGTCCCACTGAAAGTGGAGAACCGAGAATCAATCTCAAAAATATCGATCTTGAAACCTTGCAATTGCGCCTTGGCTTAGAAGAACCCCAAGCAGCAGCGCTCGTTTCATACGCACGTGGAGAAGATGCTTCGCTTGGCAAGTTACTCACAACTGATCTCTCTGAATTGGCTCAGGGTATTGAAAATGTATCTGGCTTGGAAGACGATCAACTTCGTCTCATCTATGCTGAAACCTGCCTCTTTGAACCACACGAGGCCCCCGTTGGCAGAATGAACATCAATACAATCTCTCCCGAATTACTCTACCTGTTGTTTCCAGAAAATACGACACTTGTTGAAGAACTCCTATACTTACGAGTGAACAATGCTGGCGGGATCAGCAGCCCACTTGATTATCGAAATATTGCTGGAATTTCACCGCCGACAGTTGAATACTTATATGATATTTTTGATACAAAAAGCAACATTTTTACGATCAGCAGCAAGGGAATTGCACCCGCGAGTCAGGTAGAACAGGAAATTATTGTGGTCGTTGATCGTTCAACCCTTCCAATAACGATTTTAGAGTACAGAGAGCAGTGATTAGTCCGATATGGTCTATGAGAAAGTAATACAATTACGTGAATAAAGAATCTTCCAATACACTTCCAACGCCAGACCTTATGCTGGTAGTCCATCAGACAGGGTCTGAATTTAGATGCCTTTTTGTTGACAAGAAAAGCGATTCAATTGTTGATTGTTTCGAAGTAGGTGGTGAAGATGCACTCGAAGCGTTGATTGCAGAACATGCACCAGAACATATTGTCACACTTCTTTCTGGGTCTTCCACGATATGTCGAACATCACTTCTTCCAGATACCGATGAAGTGCAACTACACGAAGCACTACGGCTTCAAGCAGAAGCGAGACTGCTTGGAGGTACGCCTCAGCATCGAAGAGCGGTTGCTGCGATGGAAGTATCTGCGGGTGAATCAAATCGAGTCGGTCTGATCATTGCGTGGCCAGAAGAAACAGCAACACAGATTCCAGAAGTTCTTCAGGGCAGTGCTTTTATTCCAGAAACAGGCGCAATCGCAGCCCTCTTTAATGGGTGCCGGCCTGTATCGCCAATTGTTATTGCTGATCAGAACTATGGTTCTGTGTCGCTCGCTCTCACATGTCCACAAGGAGTTGCGTTTCGTTCTACTCGGGAAAACAATGCCTCGATTGAACTCTTCCATGAGGGAACGCTCCGTGCTGTCAAAGAAACTGCGGCGCTCCACAACCACACACCAGAGTACACCGAAGAACTTGTGCACACATTATCGCTGCAATTACAAGAAAACCAATTGGATGAAACGCTTGTACTCATTCCAGATGAAATCAAAAGTTCCGCAATGGCACATCTACAAAACATCAAAGATGATGCAGCATGGTGGAGTACTTGGGGCGTTGCCGTAGGAGCAGCAATTGCAACATCTGGTCCACTTGCTTCACTTGCGATGATGAAATTTGACGCACCGGTATTCAATCCTACTAAAACTGAACGGCTCGTTCATACCATCTCTCAACCAAAATCTGCATTGCGACTTGGAGTTGCGGCTGTCCTTCTGCTCGCCATAGGACCTGCATTATTTTCTGGCATCCGACTCTCATTGTTAGAATATTTAAACCCAACTATCGAAGCACAATACCTAGAAGTTGTTTCTGCAAGAAAGAAACAGGTTGTGTACGCAGAGCTAACAAAATCCGCTTGGCCAATGTCAAAATTGATTGCAGATGTGTTGAATTGCACGCCACCGGGCATCGAAGTTGAATCTCTTCGCCTTGATGTTGGCGAACCTATCAGCATTCGAGGACGAGTCCTTGATGCTGATGGTCACACAGCTGCAGAACTTATTGCCATCATGGAAGAAACTCTTCTTTCATACCGCGTGTTTAGAGATATTACATTTTCATATGATTCCGCTGGAACATACGGCGATCGAGAGTTTGACATTTCTGCGGTTGTGATGAATCCATTGAAACGACCGCGATATGCAACAGTAGATGATTTTGGATTGTGGACACTTGCAATGCGACAAGATGGTCTAGAACCGCTCGATGGTCTCATGGAAACAAAAGACGCAGAAGAAAATGAAGCTTCTGTAGATGAACCATCTTCCATGCTAGGCGCAGCAAATGTTGATTCCACACCCTCTCCAACACCACCATCGTATGTTGACGATGACAATGCACGATCTGAACGACCTCGAAGACCTCGTAATGACGACGCCGGTAGCAATGCAAGTTCGCGCAGTGGCAATCGTGCGAGTGGAACAGTTGCAGCGAGACTTCCAGAACCTCTCTCGGCTGAGCAAATCGGTGTGATGTCTTTGGGTGAAGCAAAAATTGCACTCAAAGATGTATCCCAAGGACTTTCAAGAGTGGGGTCTGACTCAGATGCAAAAAAACGCCTCAGGAATGAAATGCGAATGCTTCTTGATCGCATGAAAGAGGTGAACGAATAATGCATCAACAATTCCAAGAACTTCTTGACCGCATCGCAGCATTTCCACGAGCAATCCAATGGGCAATTTGGGCAGCAGTTGGCACTATCGCATTTTTAATGTGGGACGCTTCGATTGCGGAAATTGCAGCAGATTGGTCTTCGAAAGCGGATACTATTGAGATGCAAATTCGTGAAGTCAATAAACCTACAAGACTTACTGCATCGACAAAAAGCGCAATCACTGCATTTGGAGAAGTGCAACTTCCTCGTGAAAAGGCTGATGGCGCAAGTGGACTCACAAATGCAATTCACGAAATACTTGGATCAAGCCGAGTTCGTGATGATGATTTCAAACGAACAAAAACTACACGTATGCGTTCAAACGCACTTCCTGGCATCGCACAATCTGGTCAACAAATCGAACAGGTCATCGGAGATCTTCATTTTGAAGCAAGACAATCAGATGTCCTCAATGTGATTGCAGATCTTGAAAGTAGCCCTTGGATTGACACCATCTCAAGCGTTCGCCTCACTCGAATTGACGAACGCTTGATCCGCGTCAACCTTTCCCTAGAAGCGTGGGTTGTTTCGAAAAAGCGTGGGAGGAATGCGAGATGATTGACCTTTCGAAGTTTCGAGGACCAATAAGTTGGAGCATTCTTTCCATTCTCATCATTCTGACATATGGAATCGTCTCGATTCTGAACTCCATATCACCCCTGCTAGAAAGATCCACTGAGATTGCAGGCGAATCTCAAACAGCATCGCTCCTAGAGCAACACGAAATGTTGATTACTATGGATATCGCTCGGTTTGAGGGCCGATCCGCTTTTTTCAAACCTATTCGGAAAGCACCCCCTCCGCCGCCTCCTCCACCTGCACCTACAGTCGAAGAACAGGAACCTGTTGACACAGGTCCACCTCCACCACCACCCGCTCCCGCAACCTATATGGGACCGGAACTCATTGCTATCATTGGAGATGAGGCATGGTTTAGAGGCAGTGGAAGTGGAGCGGAAGCTGTGATGAGGCTCAAGGCTGGGGTCGAAAAAGACGGGCTCAAAGTTGTATCCACTACCCTGCCATCAATGGTCACAGTGGAATACAGAAGAGGTGTATACGAAATCGACCTTTTTGTCGTAGAAGAACCCTTCTTTCTCCAAGAAGTTCCAGATCTTCCTGACACAAGTTTCCTCAAAGAAGTAGATCAGATAAAACAAGATTCGACTCCTTCATAATTGTCTACGCGGGGCAGATTTTGCCGATAAACGTCCGATAGAGTTCAGTGGCACTATGCCCAAATGAACAATGCAGGTAATATCCCCACCTTCCCGTCGTTGGACTGTTTCGTCATTGTGTAGTAGATCAGTCCTTTTGGGAAAGACCAGAGAGTGAGTTCAAACAAGTGATCCAAATTACCATCGCCAGTACCATCGCCCTCTTCGCAGTCGCTTTCGCCCAAGATCGCCCTGTTCCTCAAGAAGCACCAGTGATCGAACTTCCAGAACCTGTCGTTGAAGAAATTGTTGAGGTTGAAGAAGTTGTAGAAATCGTCGAACCAGAAGTTGAAGTTGTTGCACCAGTTGTTGAACTTCCAGAACCTGTCGTCGAAGAAAATGTTCTCATCCCCGAGCCAGAAATTACCCTCCTCGAAGGAGAAAAGAATGATAATGCAACCATTCGTTGGCCACTTCTCCGTGAAGTTCCAAATGACCTTGTGATTTTAGCATTTGATGATGTCTCGATCGAAGAGACTCTCGGCTTCATTGCACAAACAACTGGCAAGGTTGTAATCCCAGTAAGCATTCAAGGTCTACGTGCGAAAAAAATTACATTGCAAAATGACGAACCCGTTCATCGAAGTGTCGCACTTGATCTTTTGTTTCAAGCTTTCCGGCTTAACCAAGTTGGCGTGATTGAACGATCAGACATTATCGTCATCGGTCCACTCGATTCGATGTTGAGCGACATTGGTGACATTCCAGTGCTCGGCGTCGATGAAAATGTGATGCAACGACAAGACCGCGGCACGTTGGTCATAAAGGTATTTGCAGTAGAAAAAACAGAAGCAGCCGTTATCGGTGATCGCATCAATGAAATGTTCCCAGATTACGGCAGCCTTACAGTTGATCCTATTTCAAACCAACTCGTTTTACTTGGCGACATCGGTTTGTGTCAACAAATACAGTTATTGATTGACCAGCTCGATCGTATTTGGCGAAGCGGTCGCTTGAAAACTTTCAGACTCAAGCACGCTGATGCTTCTGAAATTTCAACAAACATTTTAGACATCTTCGAGCAAAGTGGAACGTCAAGTCGAACAACCGGAAACCAAGCCAATCGGAACAACCCCAATCGCACAACTCCTTCTGCTACTGCAACTGATCAAGTAGAGCTTCGCCTTACCGTCAACATGCAACAAAACTCTGTGACGGTTCAAGCAGAACCAGATGTGATGGACGAGATTGCAACACTGATAGTGGAGGAATGGGATCTCCCAAGACCAACTGAAACTAGCAAACTCTACACCTTAAAATACAGTGACCCAATAAAAATTCGAAACCTTCTTCAAGAACTACTTGGAGGTGGTTCTTCGAGCAGTGGTGCAAGTCGAGGCGGTGCCCGCGGTGGACAAGCAAACCGCGCAGATGTAACTGAAGCGATCAGCGGCGTCTACCGTTTCGAAGCGTATCCTGATAAAAATGCATTGCTCGTGCTTTCGAAAACAGAAGAAAGTTTTGCGTTCCTCGATTCAATCGTTGAATCTCTCGATGAGCCTTCAAATGTTGGGTTGCCTCAAATCGTTGAACTGAAACACGCCAACGCTGTATCTCTTGCAGAAGAAATCAATGCACTCCTTGCTCCATCTGGAGTTGCTGCAATGATTGAACGTCCTGACCAAGGATTATCCGGTGCTGGCTTTGGCGACAGCGCTGCTGGAGAAGCAAGTACTGAACAAGGTGGACAAATGAGTTTCCCATGGCAAAGTGGCGGTGCTTCGTCAGATGACCAATCACCAGAATCTTCTTTGATTGCCAAAATACGACTCGTTCCAATCGTCCGGCAAAATGCACTCGCGGTTCTTGCGCCACCTGCTTATATGCAAGCAATCGTTGACACGATCAACCAGTTTGATCAGCCCACGCGTCAAGTGATGATTTCTGCAACCATTGCAGCAGTCACGCTCACCGATGATCTGGAACTTGGACTTCGCTGGGGAACAGGCGCTTTACCGGGCAGCGACAATTCCGTTAGCGTCAACGGCGCTTTTACCGGAGCAATCGATGATATTCTTTCTGGTGTTTTTAGTGGCGGCGGATCTGTATTCACACTCGGCGCTGAAGGAAACTCACTTGGTGCAGTACTTACTGCACTTAATCAACTCACAAATGTACGTGTACTCCAACAACCAAGAACATTTACTGCAGATAACCAAGAAGCGATTTTCTTTAACGGTTCTGAAGTACCAGTCCAAACAACCCAAAGCCAATCGTCTGGCGTTGTGACTGGTGGATTTGAATATCGCGATGTGGGTGTCCTCCTCAATGTACGTCCACGTATTACATCACATGGAGATGTTGACCTTACAATCAATGTAGAACTCTCCGACCAAGCAGGACTGGGTGTGAATGACAATCCGGTCTTTTCACGAAGACAAGTCCGCAGTCAGATTCTTATCAATGATGGACAAACTGTTTTGATTGGTGGATTGTTGAAAGAAAGTGAATCAAAAACAAAACGTAAAATTCCACTACTAGGCGATATTCCACTGATCGGTGGATTGTTTACTTCGATCGACGACTCGACAATTCGAGAAGAACTCATTGTCTTTGTCACTCCAGTCATTGTAGAAAACACTTCTTCAAACAGCGTTAATACAAGTTATCTTGAACGACTTCAAGAAATTTCCCTTCCAATCGATGAACAATTAAAACATATCGATGAAGGCAATGATTTTCTAAACAAACGGCTCCGAAACCCTGCTGCAGATTACACTCCTGATGCAGAACCGATACAGTCCGCATTCGATGCAGCACAACCACTTGAATAATTTTGCTCTCGTTATAAGTCTTGTTTGTGCACTATCAGCCTGCTCGAGTACGCAAAACAAAAATAGCACGCACGTAACAGAGGCAACGAAACAAGAAGCATTGCAATCTCTTCGGGCATCTATCAAACCAGCAACTGACGCCGTTGTCATGTCATCAAATGATATCGATTGGCCCATTGGTTCTCTCCCTTGGGATCGTTTTACGCTTCCTGTAATTTCTCCAGATGGTACAAATGCAGCTGTGCAACTTGGTCCAAGTGTTCCAACGCAAGTGCTCACTGGTACGGATGCATCAAACCTAAGTCATACGGTGATCGAATTGCATCGAATTGATCCTGCCAATGGGAACGCGATGCAACCAATCGTAGTTAAGCAACGAGGGTTACTTTTAGGTCGAAATGCCAACAATGAACGTCTGCTTGTAGAAGCACCTCGAGGAAATGCTGGTCGATGGGTTGGAGAAATTGATTGGGATACTGGAAAACTCCGGTGGCTTGTGAGTGATGATTCAATAAACGCATTTCCAACACTTAACCGTTACGGTGACATTGCATGGTCAAGGCAACTAGAAAGTGAAGAGCGTTTTCATATTGTTGTGAAAACCGCAACAGGACAACGAGTCATTGATGATGGCAAGAGTGATTGGCTCATGCCTTCTTTTGCTGTAAATGACAGGCTCAATGTGTACCGTTTAAAGAACGGTTCGCTTTCCCTCGTGAACCTAGATTTACATGCAAGGGATCCACTGCTTACGGCATCTTCTCTTTTACTTATTGAATCCGGAGCCACTCGAGAACAAGCGTGGCAAATCGCAACAACCAACCCAGCAAATCCAAAGGGTTTGCTTGTGTTTTATCACCCATTACACCAGCGCATGACAGTCTGGCAACCGGGTAAGCCACTAGAAACGGTGTATCTTGCACGAGATAGTGTTGCAGCAGCGCCTGTGGCTGACGGATCTTGGCTTGTTGCAACAAGTGACCGCATGATTCGACAAGAACTTGGAGCTGATGAAGGAATTCATCTAAGAAACAAGTTGGCCGTTCCTGTTGCGACAACTTCAACAAAATGGACGCATTTGATGCTCGTTCCAGACGGTAATCGCCTGCAAGTTCGTGCTGTGAACGTAGAGTGACGCTTACTCTAGTGTAGCTGCTGCAGAGATCATGCCCTCGTCTTGAATATATGTCTTAGGTTTATATAAACAAGCAACTCCAACAAATACAATCGCAGTGCCAAGCATCAACCATGTAAAGAATTCAAAATACGCTGCGCCACTGAGTGTCGTTGCCCCACCAACTTCCCACGATATTGCAAAATTGTGATTTTGCTGCACAATGTCTGCAGTCTTCACATCTACTTTCTGCTCAATGAATTGTTCCCATGAAGCTGAAGTGTCTCCATTCTTACGTGCTTTTTGTGCATCTAACTCCGCTTTTCGAACAGTGAGCCAAGAATGTTCAGGATGCATTGAACCAAACAAATCTGAACCGCCTGATTCATTTGCCATTTCATGCTGTTGCTGAACTGAGTGTGATTCAACAATGACAATTGCCCGAACATCGTACTGCGACATATAGGTCTTGTCTGGTCCTTCACTTGTAATCACGAAGTTCTTACGATTCACCAATTGATAGTGTAACTGAGCGCCCCACGGATCTTTTAATGTTTTGATTGCGTTGATGCCCTCATCAAGAAAGGGAAGACGATCGTGTGAGTCCCAAAATTGACCAATCAATGCAACTGCTTTATTGAGTACTTCAACTTCAGCAGTAACCAGCGAGCTCCGCTCTAAATCAGGTCCATAACCAACGCGGATATCGTCATCGCCGATAGATTTTTCCCAACCTTGGAGAACAAACTCAAAACCATTATCATCACTTGGGTGATATTCAATTCCTTTTTCCGAGGCTTGTTCACTCCTCAATTGGTGGGTTGCAGCATCTACAACAACAGCCTCATCTCCAGAGGTATGCCAACTCGCTACAAGTTCTTTTACTTCTGCAAGTCCATCTGGCACCATGATGAAATGATTTACGCCTGCTGTAAACAAATTTCCAAGTGAAACACTCATCAAAAACAACGCCATGATGACTGATTTCATTTTCTTTGGCGCTTGTGTGTAAGCAAATTCAAGACCCGTAATTGAAACCATCACTTCCGATGCTGTCAGAATTGCGTACGCAAGCACTTGCCAACCAATCGATGGGCGCTGTCCTGCATCAATCCAACCTTGCACAATTCCAACCATGCCAAATCCAATGACCATAACAAACAGACCAACTGAAATTTTTCTAATTGGAGTTAACTTCCAAACAGTATTGACCAATGGATAGACAACGAATTGGAAGATTGGAATGTAAAGCAATATCATGATTGGATTCACCGCTTGAATTTGAGAGGAAAGCCAATTCATACCAAGCCAATTCCGATTGAGATCTTCAGCTTGCAGAACCCATGATGAACCTGTTTGATCAAAGAGCGCCCAGAATACCGCGATAAAAATAAAGATGATTGCTAATTTTAGTATTGCTTTGATTCCATCTAGACTGAAAGTCTCTCTGAACCAATCCATACCGCCTGCTGGAATATGGATAAACACCTTCCGCCCCATCCAGAAAGCAATTGTCGCCAATGCCATCAATACACCAGGCACGCCGAACGCCCAGTGTGGCCCGTACCATTCCAATAGCCAAGGTGTAAGCATCGTTGACAAGAACGCACCTGTGTTAATCGAAAAGTAAAACCATCCGAATACTTTTTCAATGAGATGCGCGTTTTGTTTTCCAAATTGATCGCCAACATGCGCAGAAACACATGGCTTGATTCCGCCAGAACCAACTGAAATCAAAACAAGACCTGTTGCAAGAACAATTCCAGGAGGCATCACTTCGGTTGAACCCATCATTGCAAGCACGCCATGTCCCGCGCAGTACACGACGCTAAGAATCATAATCGTGAGATACTTCCCTAGCACGATGTCAGCAAGTAACGCACCAAAGATTGGAAAAAAGTACACTGCAGTCGTAAAGAGATGGTAATTCTCCATCGCTGCGGCTTTCGACATCGCTTCACTTCCAGACCCAGGCATCATGAAGAGGAATTGCGTCATAAAAATGACAAGAATGCCTTTCATTCCATAGAAACTAAAACGTTCTGCAGCTTCGTTCCCAATGATGTACGGAATGCCCTTTGGCATCGTTGTTGACGGAACTGGTGCGTTTAAATAATTGTTAGACATACGTTTTTCCTTAGTTTCTTAGTAACTTATTCATGCGTCTTTATTTTCGAACAAAACGCATGTTTTCTAGATCTTTCACAACACCCGGAAATTGTAATACTTGAGAATGCATCGAAACGTACACGCCGGGACCAAGCAACTGCACAACTGCAAATGATTCTGAAAGATTTTGCAGTGAATCAGTATTGCGCATAATCCACGGTCGCATTGCGCCAGTCAAAACACACGCATTTTGTAATTTTGGATAAGTATCAACTATGCATTCACCCGTCACAGAAAGTGTATCTGTCCCATGCACAACAACTACACCGTCATGAGTTGTATCGCATGCGAACACAGCGTCTGCAATCGCTCGATGATCTTCATCGGTCATTTCCCCACTATCTTTGTTCATTAATGAAATGCGATCGATTTCCAATCCATCAAGTTGCAGAAACTCGAGCATCATGTCAAGAACCGTGAGCCCGTTGCTTAACACGCCTTGGGTTTCATCATATGTTTTTTCGATAGTACCACCTGTTGAGATGATCGCTAATGTAAATAGTTTCTCAGTCATTGTGATTGAATAGCAATCGTGCAGGGGATTTGTTTCGTGACTTGCTGCAAACAACTTTCAGAATTACATGCCTGCCATGTCACCATCAATTGCGCTGAACTCGCTGCAATTGCAGTTATTTGAATAGGTATTTCAACAATGCCACCAAACACTTGTACGGTTTCTCCTGAGGAAGTAATTCTTTCAGAATGTGGCCAATCGACTGAAAGAGAAACTCCACTACCAAGCACAGCAATGTTCAGAGGGACAGCATATTCAGATTCTGGTTCATTGGCATTGACGTGCCACCCTTTAGCCATTTGCAAACGAAGCGTGATGGTTTTGTTTTCTCCAACATTGAGCGAAAGTGTTGATGGTGCGCAACTCATTTTTACTGGAGATGGATTTGAAACCGAAACTTCAAACTCTTCATTGAATCGCTCTGGATGTGCTTCAAGCAAGCGGTGTAATGTGCCTGTTGCAACAACAACCGAGGTTGGCGACTGTTGCATAATGCCACTTTCAAAATGCAATGCCTCGATTGCATCGTCAAGATATGTTTGCTCATTCGTGAGTTCAGAGAGTGACACAACTGCATCAAAGATCATCGAAGTCGCCGCAGGAACTGCACCATCATAAAACGCGCGAGTACGGACAAACAAATCTGCTTGCTCTTTTTCGGTGTCGTACCACCCTTCCCCATCGACATAAAAACGTGCTTTTGCTTGCGTATATAAATCCTTCGCAAATGCAAGCGCTGAGTGATCACCGCTTGCTTCGTATAAGGACAAGAGTCCACGAATCATCGCCGCGTAATCCTCAAGGAAACCAGCATTCCCTTTGACGCCATTTCGCCAAGTGCGAAGAAGTTTTCCGTCTGAAGATCGCATTTCATTTTCGATAAAACTCGCCCCTTGCTTTGCCCTTGCAATCCACGTTGGCTCATTCAAGACACGACCTGCATCTGCGAGGCCACCGATCATCAAACCATTCCAAGAAGTAATCACCTTGTCGTCGGTCGTTGGTTGATCACGCGTTGCTCTTACTTTTAGCAATGCACTATTAACAACTGCTACTTTCGCTTCAAACTCTTCTCGAGACAATCCATGAATGCGAGCAAGTTTTGCGGGGTGATCAACGAGGTACAACACACTTGTGCTTGGCACTTCAAGGTGGTGTGGATCTTGAAAGTTTGTACCTTGATCGAGACCGTAGATCGAAAGTGCAAAATCGATCTCATCTTCCATCTCCGATGCAGTGAGCGCATCACGCATTTCGTTTTCACGCCACAAATACGTTTCACCTTCGAGGTGATTCGTTTCTGCATCTTGCGCCGAAAGAAATCCGCCTTCTGGAGAGTTCAATTCACGGTCAACATACGCAACTGTTTCACGCAAAATGTTCGCGTACGTTTCATCTTCTGTAAGTTCGTATGCTTTTGCATACGTTGTTAAGAGTTGGCCATTGTCATAAAGCATTTTTTCAAAGTGTGGCACAAGCCATTTTGCATCGGTGCTGTACCGATGAAAACCACCGCCAACTTGGTCGTACATGCCACCCATAAGCATTCCATCAAGTGCTTTCTTCACTGCTTTCCTAACTTGTGGAATATCCCAACCGGTAACCATGAGAAAATCCAAGTAAATCGGCATTGGAAACTTCGGGGAGGTTGAAAAACCACCGTTTGTTTTATCTTCCTGAGCAAGTAAAGAAGAAATCCCTTGCTGCACTGTCTTGGAATTGACTGGAACTGTTTCTGGTGCTGCAGTCAATCTGTTTACAACTGCTTTTGCAACTGCGTCAGCCTGTTTATCAACAGCCTCTCTGTTGTCAACAAAATTTTGCGACATAAAGTTGAGGATAGACATGAACCCTTTACGTGTACCGCGATCTTCTTTTGGAAAATAAGTTCCCGCGTAAAAAGGTTTTAGATCATTGGGTTCAAGGAAAACGGACATTGGCCAACCGCCATGCCCATTGTTCATCATTTGGGTTGCAGCCATGTAAATTTCATCAACATCTGGTCGTTCTTCTCTGTCAACTTTAATTGCAATGTAGTGTTCATTGAGAATATCAGCAACTTCTTGATCTTCAAAACTTTCGCGTTCCATGACATGGCACCAATAACAGGTTGAATATCCAATGCTCATAAAAATTGGCTTGTTTTGTGCTCTGGCAGCTGCGAAGGCTTCTTCTCCCCAAGGCCACCAGTGGACTGGATTTTGGGCATGTTGCAGCAGATAAGGGCTTGTCGTTTCACCAAGTCGATTTCGCCCCTCAGTTGCTGCTGGCGGGGTTTGATCTTGAAACCCCGCTGCATGTTCTTGATTCACCATAATTGTAATAATTCCTGCGATCAACACGATGACCGCCCTCTTTGCGTTCTGTCTCAACATCTCTATATTCTATCAAGACCGCAGGAGAATCAATCTTAGACCGCGTGCGAATTGATCGCGTCATTTTGCGTCATTTTGCGTTATTTAATCTTCGGTGTACTATTTGCGATTATTTCACCCACGGGTCAGTTCTTGGAAATAAACTCACCCCCGGTGACTTTATTCATTTCCATGAAACTCACCGGGGGTGAGTTTATTCCTAGTAAAATTCACCCGCGGTCTCGTGAAATACAATGGTTATATAATCCCAATGACGATAAGAGAGTGCCACTATGACAATCAACCCTCAAATCATTATTCCGGTTGTGACAGCCCTGACCGCGCTGATACTTCTTATGGCTGGTGGACGACTTCTAAAGCCCGCCATAGGTCTTGCAGGCGGCCTTTTTGGCGCTGGATGTGGGCTTCTGCTCGCGCCAAGCCTAGGAATTGACGTTTCTCCGTTCATTATTGCCCTGATCACGGGAATCATCGCCTCTGTTATTGCCGTTGGAATTGCGAAATTTGCAATTTTGCTGACACTCGCCATCGGTCTCGCTATCGCAACCCCTGTAGTCACGTGGTATTCCGTGGGTCTTGGTGATGGAAAAGAAGTCATCTCCGATGTCATCGAAGCAGCCAGTACGGAAGCACCCCAAGAAAACACATCTGAAATCCAACCAGATGAGAGTTCCGAAAATCCAACTGAGAATCCAACTGAAAATCCTATTGCTGATCTATCAACAACAAACGCAATGGGACTCGCTTTCGGCATGCTCACCGAACATGCCACAGTGGCGATGCGATCTGGCATCAAACGCGCCAATGCCGCCTGGGATGTCATCCCAGCAGGACCAAGACTCATGCTTGTGGGCGCAGCAATCGCAGGGCTACTTCTTGGTTTACTCATCGCAACCTTTATGCCGCACTTCGCAGCATCAATTGTCACGTCAAGTTTTGGCAGCGTACTCCTCATCGAAGCGTTGCGGAACGGTGCAACAATTATCTGGTCTCAACAAGATTTTGCTGCAATCTCCCCTAACTTTCTTCTGATCCTTTACTGCGGTCTTGCGTTGGCTGGGTTAGGGTTACAACTTACGTTGTTTCGCCGTCCACCTCAAGAGAAAGCGAAGGCATAACAAGCTCAGTTTCGGGAACTGTAATCGCTTCTTTTGCGTCGGTCATCATGGATTCTAGAACCATTGGACCAGCAATGGCAATGCATGCGCCGACAACTGCAACAGCGAGTGGCCAGCGAAGCGTTACCTTTGTTGCTTCACCATGATTTTGCGGTGATGAAAGTAAAGCAAGACCAATCAAGCGGAGGTAATACCACGCACTGATTGCACTACTCACTGCAGCAACAATGATGAGTGAAATTTGACCCGCTGCAATACCTGCAGCGAAAAGCAACAACTTGCCCCAGAAACCGAAGAGTGGCGGAATACCTAAGAGTGAGCCACACGAAACAGCCATCGATGCTGCTGCAAGTGGACTCGCTCGGTACAACCCAGCAAGATCTTCCAATGAATCAACGCGCTTGCCATTCCTTGACAAACTTGCGAGCGTCGCAAACGCCGCTGTGTTGGTAATGCCATAGATAAAGAGGTACACAAACACTGCTTGTAGTCCTAGTTCTGGTCCTGCAATCACTCCAATCAACATATATCCACTGTGTGCAATTGAGCTATAACCAAGCATTCGCTTCGCTGAACGCTGCAACAACGCGCCAATGTTGCCAAGAATCATTGTCAGTACAGCCACAACCCATAAAGCCATTTCAATGGCAGGTGGTAATCCATCTTCCCATCCAATTGTGGAAAGCAAGATAATGATCGCAATCATTCCCGCAGTTTTTGGCACAAATGCCAAGAACGCGGTAACAGCAGATGCTGCACCTTGGTACACATCTGGTGCATACAAGTGCATCGGAGCTGCTGCAATTTTGTAAAGAAGTCCAAATATTGCAAGCAACATTCCAACCTGTGCAAGCACAACGAGCCCGCCATTTTCTTGTTGTTCAGTAAATGCAGCCGTAATCTCTTGCAATACAAGCGTACCTGTTGAAGCGTACAACAACGCAAAACCATACAACATCAGTGCTGCAGAAAGTGCACCAAGGAAAAAGTATTTCATCGCTGCTTCTTGTGCGGTTCTTGACCAACGGCTGATCGCTACCATTACGTACGTAGGAAGTGATACAAGTTCGAGTGCAAGGAATAACCAAATTAAATCTCGCGCTTCACAAATCAACATCACTCCTGTGAGGCTCAACAGTAGCAATGCGTGGAACTCGCCGGAACTTGCACGGAGCGCATCAAAGCGATCCTTACCCGCACCAATTGCACGCTCGTACCCACGATCGATAAGCCCACCTGCTGTTGCAACAAGCAAAAGTCCAACAAACGTAACCATAATTTTGACGTAATAGCCAAGTTCTGGCAGCATTGTCTCTTCATGGGTGCGATCTTGTTGACCATAAACGATAGGAACTGCAATACATGCAATCACTAGAAATACGCTTGCGATGAATCCAATTCGTCTGCGAACTGCGGCAAATTTAGTAATGCCACCAAGTGCACAAACCATCGCGCCTGCAAGTAAAATGAATTCGGGAATCAAAAACCAAAGACGATCAGCCATGTTGATCCTCCTTGTCTGGTGTCGGCGAATCAGGAGTTATAACTGGGATTGGTGTAGTATTTTCAGGGCGGTATTTTTCGACGAGTTCTGGATATGGTGAAAGGACCTTTTCGACCGAGCCACGCATCGCATCAGTCAATATTGTTGGTTGCACGCCGATCCAAATACAAAGTGCTGCAAGTGGTGCCAGAATTCCAATTTCACGTATAGACAAGTCAACTGGAAGAGAACCACGGTCAGTCGTATCCGGTTCTTTCAAAGATCCAAACACAATTTTGCCAACCATGATCAGTAAGTACATTGCTGCTAAAACCATACCTAGCGCAGCAACTGCTGCATATTTTGGACCGAGTACTCCCGGCCACTGGCCTGCATCTGCTGTAGAAACAAATGTTCCAAGCAAGCACATGAACTCGCTTACAAAACCATTGAGACCAGGAAGACCAACACTTGCAAGAACAAAGAAGACCATAAAACATGACCAAACTGGCATCGACTTTGCCAAGCCACCAACCATGTTCATGTCCCTTGTGTGATACCGCTCATACATCATGCCAATGAGGAAAAAGAGAGCCCCAGTTGAGAGACCATGGTTGATCATGTACAGAACTGCACCTTCTAACCCAATCGGGTTGAGTGCAACAAGTCCAAGCACACAGAAACCAAGATGACTCACAGAAGAGTACGCGATGAGTTTTTTCACATCGTCTTGCACCCAACAAATCAAGGCCGCATACAAAATACCGATGATGCCAAGTATTGCGATCAATGGTGCCCAAGCAACAACTGCTTCGGGAACCATTGGAAGTACAAAACGGTATACACCAAACGTACCAAGTTTAAGGAGGACACCTGCGAGGATAACTGAGCCTGCAGTTGGTGCTTCGGTGTGTGCGAGTGGAAGCCACGTGTGCACTGGAAAGACTGGAATTTTGACTGCAAAACCTGCAAGAAGTGCAAGTAAAATCCATCCTTGTTCAGTACTAGAGAGTTGCGTTGAAGCAAAAATCGTGAGGTCATGAATGGCAAACGACCATCCACCTGCGCCAGTTTGCGAATGTTGCCATGCAACGTAAACAAAACCTGCAAGCGTAAAGAGCGAGCCTGTAAATGTGTAAATGAAGAATTTTACACTTGCGTGGGCTCGGTTTTTCCCGCCGTAAATTGCGATTAAGAAAAACATTGGAACCAGTGTTAGCTCGAAACTCACATAAAAAAGTATAAGATCTTGTGCGAGAAAAACACCAAGCATCGCAGTTTCAAGAATTAAAAGCCACGCGTAATATTCTTTTCTTCGCGAAGTAATTGCGCTAAACGAACCCCATACACAAAGTGGGACGAGCAACGTTGTCAACAGGACAAGCATCATCGAAACAGAATCAGCTCCCAAATCTAACGTTAAACCCATGGAGTTAATCCATGAAGTTTCAGATCGAAGCCCAGTTCCTATGCTCCCCCATTGTTCGAACTGCACCGCCATTAATATGCTTATCACAAATACAAAAAGGGAAACACCAAGTGAAATCCACTTAGACAATGCTGCTTTTGTTAGGAAAATTGCAACTGCGCCAAAAAGAGGAATCAAGAGTAAAAGCCAAGGACTCATGGTGTTGCTCCTATCAGTGTTGATTGAAGAAACGACATAATTTCTGGCATAAACATCATAAGAAGAACAATTAACGCTGCTCCTCCGATCATAGAGACTGCGTAACTCTGCACTGCACCGTTATGGAGTGGCGAGAACCATTTTGCGATGGCACGAGGAATGCCGGCAATTCCATTGACAAGTAATCCATCAATGATTCCACGATCGATTAACGCAAAGAGCTTGCCAAGAATCCAAAGTGGTGTTCGTATAGTTGCAATGTAAAACTCGTCGACATACCATTTGTTTTCCATTGCAGTTGGTAACCAACGCGTTGCGTTTGATGCCAAGAGTTTGCTTCGCAAAGAATCAGCAGCTTTTCTTCTTGCTAGATGAAAGAAGAATGCAAGCCCAAGTCCGATCATGCCAACAACTGCAGAGATGTAATACATCGCCTTATGCGGATCCATGCCGAGGATTGATCCATGCGCCCCATGGTCGCCATGTGCGTCGTGGGTTGCAACTGCTCCGGGCACGCCCGCCTTCGCAGGTGAATCGTTGACCATCTCTGCAACCCAGCCACCTGTAAGACCATCTGTTTTATTCTCCATAAAATATGGAAGTGCTGCAATGATTGCGCCTGATGCGATTGCAATCAATACAAAATTGATTGCGATTCGTGGCGCGTGTGGGTGAAAAGTTGCAGGGTCATCACCATGTAGTTCATCACCCGGTTCATAATGCACCGGTCCACAACAAACTCTGAACCACACACGGAACGTGTAGTACGCCGTAAGTCCCGCAGTAAATATAGCGAGCCATCCTAACATTTTAAAGCCCGGACCTTGCGTCACGAACGCTTCTGCGAGAATTGCGTCTTTTGAGAAATACCCACTTGTAAATGGGAATCCTGCCAAGCAAAGGCAACCGATGAGCATTGTGTAACTTACAATTTTCCAACCCCGCATCTTGCGAAGCCCTGAAAGTTTGCGAAGATCAAGTTGCCCAGCAAAACCGTGCATGATTGCACCGCAAGTTAGGAATAAAACTGCCTTGAAGAATGCATGTGTAAAGACGTGATACGCAGCACCGTAACTTGAAAGAACACCAAGCCCAAGGAACATGTATCCAAGTTGCGAAACCGTGGAGTACGCCATGATTCGTTTGATGTCATACTGGGCCATGCCAATGGTTGCAGCAAACAGTGCGGTGATTCCACCAACCCATGCAACTGTTGGAAGTGCGTACTCGTCAAGTTGAAAGAGCGGGTATGTTCGTGCGATCAAGTAGACACCCGCGGTGACCATTGTTGCAGCGTGAATCAATGCGGAAACAGGCGTCGGTCCTTCCATTGCATCGGGGAGCCATACGTACAGGGGGAGCTGCGCTGATTTACCAAATGCAGCAAGCATTAGTAGATAGGGAATCGCGTGAACCGTCCACCCCCCGAACGTCGTGAACGTTTCTGCATCACCATGGTGAGCAGCAAGGGCAGTGGCAATGCCGTCATATTGAATTGTGCCAAATGTTGCCCAAATTAAATAAATCGCAAGTGCCAAACCAAGGTCACCGATTCGGTTGACAATAAAAGCTTTTTTAGCAGCAGCGACTGCTGCGGGGCGCTGATAAAAATAACCAATCAGCCAGTAGGAAGCGAACCCAACGCCCTCCCAACCAAGATACAACATGAGCAAGTTGTCGCCCATAACGAGGCAACTCATTGCAAAGAGGAAGACGCTCACACCCGCAAAAAAGCGTGTGTATCCTTTGCCAACATCGTGCTCCATGTATTCAGAAGCGTAGATCGCGATCAGCGTGCCGAGTCCCGTCACGAAAAGCATCCAAAGAAGCGTAAGCGAATCTATGTAAAGTGCAAAGTTCGCGATGAACGAACCACCACTCCAATGTATTTGTATCCAGTCAAAGATAGGAATGATCTGCGCGCCTTCGTACCCGATGTACAACATCAATGTTAAAACGAACGATGTTGCAAGTGAGACAATCGTAATGACTGCTGGCGCTTTTGATTTTACCTTAAACGCTCCGCACAAACCACAAAGCGCAAGTGAAATGAGCGGCATCCACAAAATAAATTGTGCCCAACTTGGCGCAACTTGATCAAGCAGTTGGTCAATTGGTACAACTGGTGTTGCAACGATGGATTGCATAATGGAGATCATTCTGAAAGTTCTCCATACACGTCAGGATCAAGTGTGTCACGCTGCCTATGCATAAACACAACAAGCGCAAGCGCAAGCGCTGCTTCAGCCGCAGCCACTGTCAAAATAAAGATCACCATGACCTGACCGGAATAATCAAGGTAATACCGACCAGCTGCAACGAACGCAATCGCGGCACCTTGGAACATGAGCTCAGTGCAAAGAAACATAACAATCAAGTTTCGGCGAATAAGAAAACCGACAATGCCAATCACAAGGAGGATTCCACTTACAACGAGGTAACTTGCAAGTGTTGCTGCACCAAACGAAGCGACCATCATGGCTGCGCCTCCTCATTTGTTGTTAGTGCTTTGTGTTTTTCACGTTCATCAAGGTCGATTGCCTTGCGTGCGAGTACGGCAGCGCCGAGCATTGCCATGAGCAAAATCACACCTGCAAGTTCAAGGCTTACAGGAAAATCGTTGACGAGCGACCAACCCACTGATTGTGTATTCGTGGGGGTCATCGCTGGGTCAAGGTCAAGGCGAACGCCTTCTGCGGAGACAATGTAAGCTGTATTATCTGCAATTTGTATCGCAACACCTTGATCGTTTTCTTGCGGTGGCCACGCAAACGTTGGGTCGAATTCCAAAACAGTTGATTCAAATTGTTTTGGTAATTGTTCAAGTGTGTGCCAAGCATTTGTTCCATTGGGTTGATCTGGCAATTGACCTGTCCCGTGCAGTACGGTTCCTGTAATGATGCACAACAATAAAAAGCCAACACCAACTGCCGCGGCAGGTTCGCGTGGAATTTTGTCATAAGAAGCTTTCGATTCAGGATCGTTTGAATCTGCTACGGGATTTGCCAACATCAGAACAAACATGTAGGTGATCAAAATTGCACCGGCGTACACAATGATGAGCGCGAACGCCATGAACTCCGCTTCTAAAAGCAGGAGCAAGCCTGCTGAGGCAATGACCACAAGTACAAAATGGAGCGCACAATAAATTGGGCGTTCTTCTGAAATCATTCGCACAGCAGCGCCGATGAGGGCAAGGCTAAAAATAACAAAAAATGGGGTTGTCGGATCACCTTCAAGTGAAGATAAAACACCTGCAACAATACCTACAAGCCACCCTGCTGCTGCGACTGTTGCAACGATTGCACCCATGCGAAAAGTGAATGATGCGGGGCGTGTTGCAGCGTAGATGGCAAGAGCCAAAACGAGGCAGGCTAGATAAGGAAGCACTGGATCCATGTACGCGAATCGAACCTTTTGGTGGGAGGGTACGGGGTGAAAATAAATCCACCCTTTGGTGGCATGAAGTGTGGCAGAATAGACCGAAAACCGCCTTTTCGCAACCACTTTATGAGTCTTTTCATACGCTCAACTGACCCAAATCATGCGCTGTGGATACCTCTTTCATGTGGTCTGTCCCCTGCTGAGAAACTCACCCCCGGTGAGTTTCTCGATTTTCAGGTTCATTTTCCATAAACTCACCGGGGGTGAGTTTATTCCGGGTGAGTTTCTTCCGAAGAACTGACCCCGGGTGAAATAATCGCAAACAGTGCTCCGAGATAAATAACGCAAAATGACGCGATTAATTCACCCGCGGTCTAATAAACTCACCGGGGGTGAGTTTATTCCGGGTGAGTTTCTTCCGAAGAACTGACCCCGGGTGAAATAATCGCAAACAGTGCTCCGAGATAAATAACGCAAAATGACGCGATTAATTCACCCGCGGTCTAATAAACTCACCGGGGGTGAGTTTATTCCGGGTGAGTTTCTTCCGAAGAACTGACCCCGGGTGAAATAATCGCAAACAGTGCTCCGAGATAAATAACGCAAAATGACGCGATTAATTCACCCGCGGTCTAATAAACTGTGGTGTGGGTGTAGAATGCAATACGTGAATAATGCACTGAAAAAGCGAATACCAAACTTCGTAACAATTTTGCGAATTTTTATAGCCGCAGCGTTCTTCGCAGCCCTCAGTGGTTTTCGATATCCAGGGCAAGGCGTTCTTTGGGGAAACATCGCGATAGTCCTCTTCGTTATCGCCGCAACTACTGATTTTATAGACGGTTACCTCGCCAGAAAGTGGGATGCCGAATCCATGTTTGGCAGAATTATGGATCCATTTTGTGACAAAGTGCTCGTACTCGGTGCTTTTATTTTCTACGCGGGACCGCGTTTTAGCATTCCAGAATGGATCGCAGAAGACCGTCTCATGACCATGGCTTCTGGTGTCTACCCTTGGATGGTAGTCCTTCTCATTGCCCGTGAACTCCTCGTCACAGCAATCCGAGACGTTCTCGAATCAAAAGGCTACAAAGGTGGCGCTAAGTGGGCTGGGAAAGCCAAAATGATTCTTCAATCATTCGCTGTTCCACTCGTGCTACTCCTCGTGGTCAATTGCCACCCTGACAAACACCATGCAGTCATGCTACTGATCAACATTCTCATCTGGCTCATGCTTATCGTAACCTTATGGTCTGGCTTGCCTTACATCACAGGACTACGATCAGTTCTTCGACAACAATCATCATGAAAAACATCATGAAACTACTGTGGTGTACAAATGGGGGTCTCGGACTCCTCCCAAAAGCACCCGGCACTTGGGGGTCACTCAAACCACTCATCGCGATCTTAATTTTGGGTCACTTTGGTGCACCCATAGCGGTGACTATCGGTGTGTTGCTCGTGATCATCATCGTTTCATCTTATGTCACCATCACCCTAGAGCCTTGGTACACACAATATTTCGGTAAAAAGGATCCGTCTCAAGTTGTCAGCGACGAAGCTGCTGGGCAATCTATCGCATTGCTAGGCATGGCTTGGCTTGAACCTGAGAACCACGCCTCACCAGCAATTTGGATTGCACTCGCTGTGTATGCATTTGCACTGTTTCGCCTGTTTGATATCTGGAAACCACAACTCATTGATCAAGCACAAAAGTATCCAAGGGGTTGGGGCGTTCTTATGGATGATGTTTATGCGGGAATCGCTGCTGGTATTCTTGTAGGAATCGCTGCAGTTTTAATTGGTTAATCTTTCCAAACAAGCACAGGTTTTCTCGCTGCTCCAACTTCGTCTGCTCTGGAAATATCAGAAACAAGCGGTGCATTTTTTACGCTCTCAATATCAGAGTCAATTTCAGCTGCAATCTGCAACATCACTTCAACAAATGAATCAAGAGCTTGCTTCGATTCTGTTTCCGTTGGTTCAACCATTAAACAATCGTGTACCGGCCAATGCATCGTTGGAGGGTGCACCCCAAAATCGATCATTCGTTTTGCAATGTCAATAAGCGTTACACCTTTATCGAGCAACGATCGAGGAACCGAAACAAATTCATGTGCACAGTATGCACCTTTTTCAGGATCAAAATATGGCATGTCGTACACATCTTGCAAACGAACTGCAAGGTAATTTGCATTTAACACAGCAGTTTCTGCAACATGCCGCAAACCCTCTGCGCCGCACGCATTGATGTACGTCCAACACCGCACAAGTACTCCGAATTGACCAATAAAACTCCGTACTTTTCCAATTGATTTCTCGCGATCACGATCAAGATAAAAACTTCCATCGTCCGCCATCATCACTTGCGGCACTGGAAGGTACGGCGCAAGTTCTTCTGTTACTGCAATTGGACCACTTCCCGGACCACCGCCACCATGTGGCGTACTGAACGTTTTATGTGTGTTGTAATGCATCGCATCAGCACCAAAATCACTTGGTTTTACTCGCCCAAGCAGTGCATTCATGTTTGCACCATCAAGGTAAACCTTTGCACCAGCACCATGGACAATCTCTGCCATTTCCTTGATGCTTGGATCAAACAATCCTGCTGTACTTGGATTTGTAATCATGAACGCTGCAACATTTTCAGGTCCAACTTCTGCAATAACTTCTCTTAAATGATCAAGATCAGTGTGTCCATTAATCGTGCGAACTTGTTTCACAGTTGCACCACACATCGTGCAAGATGCAGGGTTGGTTCCATGCGCTGTATCTGGTGCAAGCACAACCGTTCGCTGCGATTGACCATGATCTGCAAAGAATGCTCGGATTACTTTTAGTGCTGTAAATTCACCGTGCGCGCCTGCCGCTGGTTGTAAAGAAACTTCATGCAATCCAGAAATTTCTTCGAGCATTGTTCGTGTTTCATACAACAAACGAAGCGCACCTTGAATGCAATCATCATCTTGCAATGGATGCAAGCAAGCGAAACCTGGTAGTGCTGCTGCCCACTCATTGATGCGTGGATTGTGTTTCATCGTGCACGAACCAAGAGGATAAAAATTCCCGTCTACTGAGAAGTTTCGATCAGACAAGTGTGTGTAATGCGCCATGACATCGTGTTGTCCAATACTTGGCAACTCGACACCGCATCCCTGCAATGAATCTGGGGTTGGTGTTTCTGGGACATCCAACGGCGGAAAATCTACACCGCACATACCCGCAACATGTTTTTCAAATACGAGTGGTTCTACTGGGCGATCGCCCCTTGAAGGATGGTTCGTCATGACGACAACTCCTTCAATAAAGAAACAAGTGCGTCCATTTCATGGCGAGTTCGTTTTTCGGTCACGGCAATGATCAACTCATTACCACTCGACAATTTACGCATTCGTCGTCCGTTTGCAGCAACACCAACGAGCACGCCGCGTTCTTTTCCTGTGTTTACAATTTCAGTCACATCGACAGGACAGTTCACCGTAAACTCGTTAAAAAACCCGCCATCAAATGCAAGTTCCCAGCCATCCAATGCTGTTATCTGCTCCGCTAAATAGTGTGCCTTATGCCAACATTGACTTGCCATTTCTGCAAGCCCCTCCTTGCCAACAGTTGTCATAAACATGGTCGCTCGCATTGCCATTAAACCTTGATTAGTACAAACATTACTCGTCGCCTTCGCGCCTCGAATGTGTTGTTCGCGAGTTTGTAATGTCAAACAAAAAACTCGCCGCCCATCTTCATCGGTTGTCATTCCAACAAGACGTCCAGGCATTTTTCGAACGAACTTTTCTTTCGCTGCAAGCAGTCCCAAATATGGCCCGCCAAGATTCAACGCATTGCCCAAAGGTTGCCCTTCACCTGCTGCAAGATCTGCGCCACACTCTCCCGGGGTTTTAAGTAGTCCACTCGCTATCGGATTAAACACAGCAATTGCCAATGTTTTAGCATCTTCATGTGCAACTTCAAAACAGCCACCCCAATCTTCAATTTGTCCCCAAATGTTTGGTGATTGCACGATCACTGCTGCAACATCACTGCACATGTGCTGGCGAACTGTTTCAGGCGACACCCTTCCGTCTGTTGACGGAAGAAGTGTAATGTTCACGTGCAAATCAGCGAGACACGTTTGAAGTACTGCTAAATATTCAGGGTGAATTGTTGAAGCGACGAGCACAGTGTGGCGCCGAGTTGTGTTCACAGCAAGGATCGCTGCTTCTGAAACAGCAGTTGCTCCGTCATATAAACTTGCGTTTGCAATATCCAATCCAGCCAATCTCGAAATTTGCGTTTGGAATTCAAAAAAACCTTGCAACGTTCCTTGCGATGCTTCTGCTTGATATGGGGTGTACGAAGTAAGAAACTCCCCTCGACTAATCAGTTGGTCTATCAATACTGGGTAAAAATGATCGTACGCTCCACACCCCATAAAACATGCCATGTTGTGTGGACCAATATTATGAGATGCCATCTCCGCAAGCGATCGCTGCAACTCTAACTCCGACTGAGGAGGTGAAATATCTAAGCCCTCTTTACAGCGAATAGACTCGGGAATCACGTCAAAAAGGCGATCCACATGGTCAATGCCAATCGTAGTGAGCATCTCATCAAGTTGCGCTTCTGTGATTTGAGTGTAATCCATAAAGTAAGCCTGTCGTTGGGGTGGCAGTGTATCGCAGGTTGGTATTATATTCACTCTATGTACACTCCAATTCTTATTACTTTTGTTACCCTCACATCCGTTGGCATTCCAACTGGGACAACGCTCGAGGGACCGCACTCTGTTCGCAGATTCAATCCCGAAAGCCTCGCCTCTGACGATACGCTTCGAACCTATTTTGAAGATGCAGGGCAAACTGCAATTGAGTTCCAACAGCACGTTTCTCTTCTTTCAAATCCGTGGCTTGCAGGAAGAGAACCCGGCACAGACGGTTCCTCGCTTGCAGGGGAATACATCACATGGAACCTTCAACAAATTGGCCTTGAACCAGCCTTTGATGGTACATGGTTCCAACCCTTCGATTTCGACATTGAATCCACTGCTCCAATTGTGACGCACTCCTTTGTTGAAGTCGCTGGTGAAACACTCGAGGAAGACATTGATTACGTTGTGCTCGGTAATAGCGGAACTGGAAAAGTGAGCGCGCCTGTTACTTTTGTCGGGTATGCCATTGAGGAAGGAAAGGATGGCTATTCAAGTTTTGATGAAGAGACTGATTTAAATGGGCAAATTGCATTCATGCTTCGCTATGAACCGCTTGACCAAGAAGGTGTAAGCCTTTGGGCAGGCCGACGATTCGGTCCTGAAAGTGCAATCCGCGACAAAATGCAAGCAGTGATTGACCGCGGTGCAGTTGGCGTCATTCTCGTCAATCCACCAAATTGCAGAGACGGCCGGCGCGGGTTAGAGATCATGCGGTCAAGCCGCTTTGGTTCAACAAACATTCCAATCGTGCAATTTGATCAACCTACAGCAGGAGAACTTGTTGGTGGCATGAACATACTTGCCCAAATGCAAAGAAATGCTGACACAGGAAGCGTTACGACACTTCCGTTAGACAAAACAGTCACCCTAGAAACAACCGTCGAAAAGAGTGCCATGCATGCAAAAAATATTGGTGGCATTTTGCAAGGTCGCGGTGAGCTTGCAAATGAATGGCTCGTTATCGGTGGACACTATGACCATCTTGGTTTTGGATATACCGGCACTTCATCACAAGGCGAACTTCACGTTGGTGCTGACGATAATGCTTCGGGATCCGCTGCTGTACTTGTTCTTGCAAAGCAGTTAACAGAAACGTATGAACAATCAGATGATGAATCGCTTCGTTCTGTTTTATTTTTGTTTTTTGATGCTGAAGAAGCAGGCTTGCACGGATCCGCAGCGTTTGTCGAGGATCCAATTATGGATCTTGAAGCAATCAACGTGATGATCAACATGGATATGGTTGGTCGATTACGCGATAACAACTTGTCAATCTCTGGAACGGGCACAGCAACAGAGTTCGATACACTTATTCCTGAACTTGTTGCAAAAACAACTTTGACTGCAAGTCTCACGACGGGTGGAACCGGTCCTTCCGACCACACCAATTTTTACACCAAAGACATTCCTGTTCTTTTCTTTTTTACAGGTTTAAGCGAGGAATACCACACACCGCAGGATCGTCTGCACACATTGAATCCTGCTGGCGCAGCACGTGTCATTACACTTGTTGACACATTCGTAGATGTTCTTGTGGATGAACCCAAAGTTCATTTCACGACAAACACAAAAACAAAAACGAATCGAGCAACAAAAATGTCATCACCAGTTCGTCTTGGTGTGCACCCTTCGTACACCGAACAACTTGAAACTGGCATTTTGCTCACTGGCGTGAGTGAAGGTACGTGCGCCGAAGAGGCGGGCTTGCTCGCAGATGATGTGTTGCTTGCGTGGGGCGACACTGAACTCACTGGCGGCCGCAAATTGATGGAGTTACTCAAAGAATCTGCACCAGGCGATGTTGTTACGTTTACTGTGCGGCGCGGTAATCAAAATATCTTTGTCGAAGTGACACTAAAAGCACCATAAAAGGACAACCCCCCTTAGCTCTCGCTCGGGGGGCTGTTCGTGATTGCCTGTGGACGATAAGCCGGATTCTGTCAAAGGACGGCCATTCATCTATGTCTACTGTTGCCAGCAAACTTTTGCACGCGACCCGTTCTCATTCCTCGGACAAGGACATTCACCGAAGTGAA